>JAUIDY010000136.1 GCA_030428385.1 Rhodothermia bacterium
CCCCGAGATCGATGTGGTGCTCAGTGACATCAACATGCCGCGCATGGATGGGCTGACGTTGCTCGGTCGCATCGGCGCGTTGGAACAAGCACTCCGGGTGGTTATCGTCTCGGCCTACGGCGATATTTCCAACATCCGCACGGCGATGAACCGGGGCGCGTTCGACTTTATCGTTAAGCCTATCGACTTTGGCGACCTCGAAATCACCATCGACAAAACGTACCGCGAGGTGACCGCGCTGAAGCAGGCGGCGGCGCTGCAAGGCCAACTGAGTGCGTTACAGCACGAACTCGACATCGCCAGCGAGATCCAGCGCTCGACGCTGCCGTCTACGTTTCCGGCCTTCCCCGAACGCACCGACTTCGACCTCTATGCCACAACCCTTCCGGCCCGCGAAGTGGGGGGCGATTTCTACGACTACTTTTTGCTGGACGAACACCGGGTGGGCTTTTCGGTGGGCGATGTGTCGGGCAAAGGCGTGGGGGCGGCGCTGTTTATGGCGGTGACGCGCACCTTGCTCCGGGCCACGGCCTTGCAGGGGCTCTCGCCTGCCGAATGTGTGCGGCATGTCAACCGGGTGCTGTTCCCCGAAAGTCTGGCGCGTATGTTCGTCACGCTCATTTATGGCGAGTTGGACACCCGCACGGGGGAGATGACCTATTGCTGTGCGGGGCACAGCCCGCCGATGTGCCTCCGAAAAGACGGCACCGTGGATGTGCTCGCCCGCACCGGCGGGATAGGCGTGTGCTTGGTCAAAGACTTCGCGTTTCAGGAGCGTAGTGCCACGGTGACTCCCGGCGATACCTTGCTCTTTTACACCGATGGTGTCTCCGAAGCCGTCAACGGCACGGGCGAACAGTTTGAAGACGACCGGCTCCTCGACTGCCTGGCCCGGACCGAAGCCGACACCCCCGCCGCCACGATACGCGCCGTGCTGCATGCCGTGGAGCAGTTCGTAGGTGGCACGCCACAGGCCGACGATATCACCGTGCTGGCAGTGCAGCATTTGGGCTAAGGTTGCGTATACTTCATCTCCAATGGCACACAATCAGTACACCTGTACAGAAAGGATTCGCTGGGTTGCTAGTAGCATCCACAACGGCGATTTGTTCAAGGAACGCGCAACAAAAGCGGCTACGCAACTTGGTCCCGAGGCAATAGACATACTCGCTACCCTTTTCCATAGTGAGCACACGCCGCCTAAGGAACTAGCGGATCAATTCCCAGGGCTTGGAAGCTGGATTGCAGCAAGGCAGTGCGCCATCTTTGAGATGTTTTATCATTTCGGCGAAGCCGCCTTGCCGGTGCTTCGAAAGGTAGCTTTTGGCAAATATGATTGGACACAAGGGAATGCATTAGAGGTGCTTTGTCGCATGGCTGCGGACGGAGTAGACCGCGAGGCCATCATCGCCGATATGCGTCGAGCGTTTCCGAGGCTTCGTTTTGAAGCACAGCTATATATGCTCCGGCCCCTGCTTGGACAAGCAGCACAGAATGTGGCTCTTGCAGAGGTCCTTCGTCGCTTCGAGGATATTCCTGAGTATCGAGAAGTGGTAGCAGAGTTGCAGGGCAACGCATAGTCGCATTGCTCGGCATTCAGGTCTCGAAGGGCCGGACGGTTTTTGTGACCTATTCTAACGGTCCCTGCTCCCTTTAATCTCGCTAATCGACGTTTTCGGGGTTAATCACACTGCCAAACGCAGCACCCAGATCAAGAACAGGAAGGAGACCACCATCATCAGGGCGAAGCTCACGATGGCAGCGAAGCTGGTCTGCCCGGTCAGGTAAGGCGCTTCTGCTTCGGCGAGGGTATCGGCATGGGCTTCGCGCCATTGGGCGTTCAGACGGGTGGCTTCGGAGCGGGTGGCTTCCAGCGAGGCATCGAAGGCATCGGCTTTGGCGTCGGGGACGGCATGAAATGAGACGGGCGCACTCCACGGCTGCCAGCCTTTGTCCGTCTCGCAGCGCACCCGCCAGTAATACACGGTGTTGTCTTCGGGGAGCAGGCTCAGGAGCGTGAGCGACGTGGTGTTGCCCATCGGTAGATCGAAGGCCAGATCGCTGAAATCCGGGGTCGTCGCTACCTGCACGTGATACGCCGACGCCGTGGGCACCGAGGTCCAGTGCATGGCGATGGCAGAGGCGTCGGCAGGGATGCCGCCCACGGGAGAAAGGGGCGCAGGCACCGCCGTTTTGCGTCCAGTGGATGCCCGGCGCGTCCGAAACATCGCGGCTTCGGAGAAGGCACTGTCTTCGCCGGTGCCGGTAGCGCGCACGCGCCAGTAGTAGACCGAATCACCAGCTAGGCCCGCCAGCGTGGTGCGTACCTGGGTGGTCTCGTTCGTCAGCACAAGCTGGGTAAAGGCTTCGTCGGTGGCGAGTTGGAAGGTGTATCCCGTGGCGTCCGGGACGGCCCGCCACAAGAACCGGGCGGTGGTGGGATCGACGCGGTTTCCGGCGATGGGAGCCAACGGGTTTGGGAGCGCGATGGTGGCAGGCGTAGTCATAGTGATCAATTGTTTAGCGTTGTGGCGTCGGGTGGGGCTCGTTTTCTTCATCTATCAACACCCGCAGCGCCGGTGTTTCTACGTCGTCGAACTGTCCGTTGCGGACAGCCCACAAAAAAGCAGTCACGCCCACGGCAGCGAGGACAATGGCGAGCGGAACCAAGAGGTAAAGCACAATCATGCGGCCATCCGAATGGGTGTGGAAACAGCAGGTGCTGGCGCCGAAGCAGGCAGCGTGGGCGTAGCGTGTTCCCGAAGGGCAAAAGTACGTTGGGTGATGGCAAGGACCACCACCAGCAGGGACGAAACGGGCATGGCGACGGCGGCCACCAGTGGCGTTACGAGCCCAAGGAGGGCGGCCGTCGCACCGAGGGCGTTGTAGGCCAGCGAGATGCCCAGCGTCCGGCGAATCACCCGCATCACGCGCTGCGATCCGTCCAGTAACTCGGCCACCGGGCGCAGGCCGTCGCGGGTCAGAAACACATCAGCAGCGACGAGGCTGGGCGTCGCGCCGCCTTCCACGGCAATGCCCACATCGGCGGTTTGGAGGGCAGCGGCGTCGTTTACGCCATCGCCAATCATGGCTACGGTATGTCCGTCGGCTTGCAACTGTGCGACGAACGCCTGCTTCGCCTCGGGTGTGTAGGCACCGAATGCCGTCTCGGCGTTGAGTCCGAGCGACACCGCCACATCATGCACCACGGCTTCGTGGTCGCCCGACAACAAATAGACCGCCTTGCCGGAGTTCTGTAAGGTTTTGATCATTGCGGCGGCTTCTTTGCGGACGCGGTCGCCAAAGGCAACCACCGCCACCACGTTTCCATCCACTTCGATGCCCACGGGCGTCAACCCGGAACTGGCGTAGTTGGCAAAATGAGCAGCAAAACAGGGGGCATCCGCCAGCCACGTCGGGCGACCGACCCGCACAAAACGTCCATCCACCCAGCCCTGGATGCCCTGTCCTGCGACCGCCATAACATCGAGCACTTCGGGTTCTGTCGCCGAATGTTTGCGCCGAGCCTGTACCAGTGCGTCGGCGATGGGGTGGTTGCTGTGGGTTTCGAGCACGGCGGCGAGGTCTAGGGCTTCCGCCTCGCCGTGCCAGGCCACGAGTGCCATGCGTCCTTCGGTAAGCGTGCCTGTTTTGTCGAGCACCACGGCGGTGGTGTGGGTGAGTTGCTGGATGGCGGCTCCGCTTTTGATGAAGATGCCTGCGCGGGCGGCACGCCCGGATGCCACGGCCATCGCCAGCGGCGTTGCCATGCCGAGGGCGCAGGGGCAGGTGATGACAAGCAGCGCTACGATATGCCGTGCCGCCGTGCCGGGTTCGAGCAGGCTCCACACCAACGCAGTGACGGCCGCCAACACCAGCACGGCCAGCACAAAGAAGCCGCCGAGCCGGTCGGCCAGCAGCACGACGGGTGCCCGGTGCGCGTCGCGGTTCTGGATCCATTCGAGCAGCCGCCCGACACGGGTGGCGCCGCCGGTGGCCTGTACGCGGATGTGCAACGGCGCCGTGACGTTGGTAATGGCGGCTTCGACGGTGGTACCTGCGGTTACGCGCTCGGTGCGGCTTTCGCCGGTGAGCACGGCGCGGTTGACGCTGGAGGTGCCGCTGACGATGGCGCCATCAACGGGAATCACTTCGCCCGCTGGGACTTCTACCACGTCGCCCGCATGCACCTCATCGGCGGGAACGACTTCGATGGTGCCATCGGGGCGGACGCGGCGCATCATTTGTGGAATGAGGGCAAGGAGTCGTTCGGTGGCGTCGCCCGCGAGGCGTCGGCTGCGAAGCTGAATCCAACGGGCGGTAAGCAGCGCGGCGATGAGCACGGTGATGGAGTCGAACCATACCTCGCCGCTGCCGCTGACAGTGGCCCAGGCGCTGTGTCCGAAGCCCACCAGAATGCCGAGCGCAATCGGCGTGTCGATGTGGAGGCGCGTGACGGTTTGGGTGTGCCACGCCATGCGTAGCGAGGCCCACGCCCGCCTAAAAAACTCGCTGCCGCCATACAGCACCGCGGGCAAGGCCAGCCCTAGGCTCATCCACCGTGCTGCCATTGCGAGGCGTGGGTCGTTGGTCATGTCCAGCCCGGCATAAAACGCAAAGGCAAGCAGCATCACGTTACCTGCCAGTGCCCAGCAGATGCCTAGCTTAATCAGCAGTTTGCGCTCGGCGTGGGTGCGTCCGGAAGTAGCGGTGCCGCGGGCGGGCTGCGTCTCGTAGCCAAACCGGGCGAGCCATCGTGCCACCGCTGAAAGTTGCACCGCCTCAGGTCGGAATCGAAGCGTCAGGCGGGCACGGGGCAGGTCGAGGCGGGCGTCTTCCACGCCATCTATCTCATACGGAATCCGCTCCACGAGCCACACGCACGCAGCGCAGTGCACGCCGTCGACAAAAAGCTCGGCCTCGCGCAGGGTGTCGCCGATCGGGCGGGTGTGGTCGTCGAGAAAGCGCGGGCTGTCCATCTCCGAAAGCACCAGCGCATCCAGGTCGGTTTGAGCCGGACGCACGTCGCGCGACGGCGGGGCGACATCCCGTAGTCGGTAGTAGGTGTCGCCGAGGCCCGCCGTTTGCAGGGCATCGTATACCACGGCACAGCCGGTGCAGCAGAAAAACGGATCGCTGCCTACGGGGAAATCGCCGACGGGCAGGCCACAATGGGCACACGCAGCGTTGGGTGCCGGTGCGGTTGGTGGGGGCGTGCTATGAGGCGCAAGGGCCGACATATCAGCGCAACACCTCGGTACGAACGGTGGTGACGAACCGGGCATCGCCATGCGTCACGTCAATAACAAAATCCCACAGGCCTGTTGCAGTGATAGGAGCGTTAAAAACGTAGGGGCCGAGCGCGTCGGGCAGCGGCTGGACAGGGAGTTGCGTGACGGCCTGCGCCAACTGCGGACGTTCCAGTCGAACCGTTCCTTGCAGGTCGGTAATCGGTTGTCCGTCGCGGTCGCGCACCGTGAGCATGACCGGGCGGAGGCCGTTTTCGAGCGTTTCATCGGCTACTTGTACCTCGGCGGTCCAGCCCAGGTTGTCGCTGGCAGCCTGCACGGCGGCACGCTCGTTCCAGTTGACGCCCACTGCCTGGTAGTCGCTCACTACCTGAGCCCCGCCATCCGACCGTGCCGCGATGACGGTGATGGTGGCAGCGCCGACACTCATCATCAAGATAGCGATAACAAACAGCGGCCAGCCGATGTGTGGTGGCAAAAGCCAGGGCTTGCGGGCGCGGTGCGGCTCGGAGTGATGGTGGTTGGATGGTTCCATGTCGGGCAGCAGTGGTTAGAGTGTACCCAAGATCCGCCACGGACCTGTCATCTTATGCCGGGAAGCACGTAGGGAGTTTGTAGGGCAAGGCGCGGCGTGGCTGTGGGGGATTGCCCGACAGGCGCTTACCGAACCAACACCATCTGTGCGATGTGCGATGCGCCGCCTGCATTCAGCCGATAGAAAAAGGAGCCATTCGGCACCCGTCGCCCCGTCTCGTTTTGCCCGTTCCAAACCGCCGTGTGCCGACCGGCAGGCTGAAACGCATCCACCAGCGAGGCGACGCGCTGCCCCAGCAGGTTGTAAACCGAGAGCGTCACCTGCGCTGGATGAGCCAGTTCGTATGGGATGGTCGTCGTCGCCCGAAACGGGTTGGGAAAGTTCGGATGCAGCGTAACCGCTGGCGTAGGCGGTAGCGCATTTTCACGCGCTGTCACCACCGCCTGCAAGCCGCCGCCTTCGATGGCCTCGTAAAAATCATCCACCGCGACATTGGTGTATTCCTCGACTAGCCCCGACGGCCACGTGATCACCAGCGAGTCGATCATCGCTGCATCGCCCAGCCCAAAAGAGACGTTAAACGGGTTGTGGGCGTTGAAGCCGGTCGACCCTGCAATCTGCCGAAGCTGCCACGTGGGCACGCCGTTGATGGTGGCTTTGGCGCGAACCTTGGTGCCGATGGCGGTGCGATTGGAGGTTGTCCCGGTGCACAGCAGGTTGATCCAGTGGTTCGCGTTGCTGTCGTTGCGGTACAGGATGTTGTGCTGGGTGTTGGGGCGCTGTCCGTTGGGGACAAACAAGTCGAGGTCGCCGTCGTGGTCATAATCCACCCATGTGGCTCCGTTGGAGCGTCCGCCATCGCTGACGAGGTCGCCCGTGGTGATCTTGGCAAACTGGCCCCCGCCGAGGTTTTCGTACAGGTCGTTGTCCTCGTTGAAGTCGTTGGTGACGTACACATCCAGGTCGCCGTCGTTGTCGTAGTCGCCCCACGTGGCGCTCACCGAGTCGCCGCCGTCGTTGACGAGGATGCCCTCGGTGACGCGGGTAAAGGTGCCGTCGCCGTTGTTGATATAGAGGATATTGTTGTCGCCGCCATAGTTGGTGACGAAGAGGTCGAAGTCGCCGTCGTTGTCGTAATCCGCCCAGTTGCCAAAGCTGCCCCAACTCCGGGCGATCCCAATGGCTTCGGTGTCGAGGCGGGTAAAGGTGCCGTCGTTGTTGTTCTGGTAGAGCGCATGCAGCGCCTCGACGGGCGTAAAGGTGCCGCCGTTGGGGACAAACAGGTCCGCGTCGCCGTCGTTGTCGTAATCGGCCCACGACGAACTGGATGACGCATCGGCGTCAAGTGCCACCGCGCCGGTGGTCACCCGCGTAAAGGTGCCGTCGCCGTTGTTGTGATATAAAAAGTTACCCTCGCCCTGCTCGTTGTCGCCGATGTTGGTGACGTAGAGATCGAGGAAGCCGTCGTTGTCGTAATCCGCCGTGCTGGAGCCAAACGACCAGCCGCCGTCCATGCTGAGGGCGGCAGCGGTGATGTTGGTAAAGGTGCCGTTGCCCTGGTTTTGGTACAAGAAGGCGCTGGCCGCGTAGAACTGGACAATGAGCAGGTCCAGGTCGCCGTCGTTGTCGTAGTCGCCGAAGGTGCCGCCGGGGGTGGTGGTGGCATCGTTGACCACGGGGCCGCTGAAGACTTCGGTAAATGAACCGTCGCCGTCGTTGAGGAACAGGCGGTTGGTCTGGTCGAAGAGGTCGGGCACAAACAGGTCCACAAACCCATCGCCGTTGATGTCGCCCCACGACGCGCCTTCCGAGTAGCGCCCGTCGTTGACCACGGGGTCGTTCGTGATTTTGGTAAACGATTGGGCGAACCCAGCGCCTGGGAGGAGCAGGAAGAGAAGGGCAAAAAGGAAGCCGTGATGCATCTGGTCCTGCGGCGAAGGAAGGGGTGGGTTTATCTCCAGTACGCCTGCCGGACCGAAGCCGGGCCAAGCAGGATATAGATGTAGTAATGCTGGTACTGGTCGATAAGTTCACCGCCCATGCTCTTGTTGAGGCATTTGTAGGCGTGGGCGGGCGACGACCGCAGGTATTTGATCAGTTCCTTTTCGGCTTGCTGGGCGTCGTGGGCCTGCGTGGTGTTGTAAATCGCCACCATGCGCGTCCAGCCCTGACCGGGGTTGATACCCGACGGCAGGTTCTTCGAGCGGTTGAAGTGGGCGCGGCTGCGCTGGTCGATGTCGCCCGTGATGCCGATATAGATGCAGTCGGCCTGATTGGCGTATTGGGCGACGGCTTGTTTCAGGGAGGTCATAAAAGAGGCAACCGGCGGCCCCTGGTGATAAAGGAAATCTTCCTGCATGACAAGAGGGGGAGGAGGTGAATAAACAGGATGAATGGGGCGGTCTTGATGTGCGAAGAACCGTTAGGTTTCCTTCTGCCACGGGTGCCGGGAAGTCATGTTCCAGAGGTGCAGGCACCCGTTTTTCAGGAAGGTCATCTACCCCTGTTCTGTTGTAAGGACACACCTGAGAAAGCGAAAGGGCAGTGGCGAAAAGCTCATGCGGCGGTAACTACGCCATGTTTGATCGCCTTTCCCGAGTTTTGTGGTAACGCAGAAAGGCAACAATCAAAAGTCCGTACAACACATAAAATCCAAGCACGCCCGCTATTTGAACATTTCCTATCGCTGTTTCTGAAATCTCTAGCCTCCACGGACTCGGATACTCCTTTTCGCCTAGCAACCACTGCCCCATGTTCCACGCGGCATGAAGACCAATGGGAAGGGCTACGCTGCGAGAGGCAATGGCAGCCGTGCCATAGGCCATGGAGCCAACCGTTGTACCCAGAAGCGCAGGAATCAGAGGGAACCCTGCAATGAGGTGATGTACCGCAAAGGCAAGCGCCACGATGATTTGGGCAGGCCAGAACCCCCATGCGTCTTTTAAGCGAAAGAGCGCATACGACCGAAATCCCAACTCTTCAACGGCGGCCCAGGCGAGAAAGGAAAGCACCGTAAGCGTGATCGCAGTCCCGGTGAGTTGGTCACGTTCCACAATGGCTACGTCGCCCCCAAAGAAAACGACATTGGCGGTTTGAAGCCCGATAATTAGGCTTCCAAGCCCTAGGCCCGCGACAAAGAGGAGCGCCATGCGCATGTTAAAAAACCAACCCACACGCTTGCCCATTGGTATGCGCATCCCTGCGAATGAGCACATGAAGGATTCCTGCCAGCCCCAAAACTACACAGGTACCAATCAACAGGCTGCGAAGGATCGAGGAACCCACGGCCGGAAGAAACTGCGTACCCGCCAGCAACACCCCCAATGAAAGCCAAAGAAGGCCTACATTTTTGATGATGTGCCTTCGATTCTGTGAAGGAGCACCAGGCGTCGGTTCAGTCATTCAACAACGCGCCCCGGACACCTGCCCGGCGCAGCATCACATCGCCTTCGACGAAGCGGGCCATGTCGCGGGGGCCTTTGCCATCGATGCGTTTCATGGCGAGTTCGGGACGCTCGAAGAGTTTGGCGAATATTTCCTCGCGGTTGTTGTAGGCTTCTTCGCTGGCGTATTCGGTAATCAGCACCACATCCCATCCTTGCGGGCTGGGTTCACGCACCAGCACCTCATAATCCACTACGGCTCCTTCTTCCATGGCGGCGGCGCGGGCGGCTTTCCAGTTGAGCTCGATGAATTGGAGGTAGTTGGCCTGCTCGCCGGGCAGGGTTTGCAATACATCGACGGCGAGGACCGTGTCGGTGTTGGCAACAGGGGTAGAAGCGGTCGTGGCACAGCCCGCGAGCAGCAGGCTAAGCAAAGCAAAGGCGGCAAGACGCATAGAACCGGAGGTTGGTGGTGTTATTGCGGTGGTTGCTGGGATGAAGGGTGGAGCTTGGCATTTGAAACGTAAAACGTGAGGCTGCCAACACATTCGTTGGATGCCGTGTTCAGGTAATGCGCTCTCGCTCGCCGAATCGCTAGGTCTCAACGTCCGTCGTTCGGAAAGAAGTTCACGTTTTACGCTTCACACATGATAGCACGCGATAAAAATGATTAACCTGTGCGCTACAAAGAAGCGGCGGCTCGCCAGCCCTGCAGGATTTCGTCCATCACCCAACTGGCGCGCGCTCCCGAGATGCCGGTGCTGGGGCACGCCCCGTCCCGCTCCAACAGTTCATCGACGAGGGTTTGGACGAGCGGCTGGTGGACGTGTTGCGGCATCAGTGGGGCAAATTCCTGCACCCCGCCTGCTGTTTCTAACACGACAGGGCCGCCCGAAAATGATGAAAACCGAATCCGCCCCGCTGTGCCGATAATCTCGTTCTCGTCGGTGCGGGGTACAGCATCCGAGGAGAAACACCAGAGGCCACTTCCCAGCACGCCACTTTCAAACCGGAAACTCGCCGTCACGATGTCTTCGGCTGCATACAACCCGGCCTGATTGGCCGCCTGTCCCTGCGCTTCGGCAATGGGGCCGAGCGCATAGTCGAGGAAGTCGAACTGGTGGGCGGCGAGGTCCACAAAATAGCCACCGCCGGAGAGGGCGGGTTGCACGCGCCACGGCGGGGATTCGATGCCGAAGTCGGTTTGCCAGTCTGCAGGCCAGTACAACCGGATGTTTACCGCCCGCACTTCGCCAATGGCCCCGTTGTCGATCAGCGTTTTCACCTGGAGGTGGTTCGGCAACGCCCGGCGGTAATAGCCTACCCACAGCGGCACACCCGCCGCCTCACACGCGGCGATCATCTGCTGGCACTCGGCATAATTCCGCGCCATCGGTTTTTCGACGTACACCGGCTTGCCCGCTTGGGCTACTTTTACGGTGTATTCGAGGTGGGAATCCGGCGGCGTGGCGATGTAAACGGCGTTGACGTTGGGGTCGTGGATGAGTGCGTCGGCATCGTCGTACCATGCGGGCACGCTATGGCGGACGGCATAGTCTTTCGCCAGGTCGCCCGTACGCCGCATCACGGCGACAAGCGACGAACCGTCGATTTTGTACAGCGCGGGGCCGCTTTTAACTTCCGTGACATCACCACAACCGATGATGCCCCACCGTACTTCCTGCATCATATACCTCGGGGCTTGCGGGGGAAACAAGGCCCCAACATACACAATCCGTACGCTTCTGGCGACCGACCGCCTTAGCGAAGGAAAACCACCGGCACCGCCACCGATTGCTCGCCCGCCTGCATGTGGTAAAAATAGGTGCCCGAAGGGGAAAGGCCGCCTGTGGCCATACGCCCGTCCCACGTGAGCCGATGCGACCCCGCAGGCTGGATGGCATCTTCCAGCGTCGCAATGCGCCGACCAAGGAGATCATAGACGTGCACGGTTATAGCGGTGGCTTCGGGCAACTCATAGGTGAGCGTGGCGGTGGTGTGGAACGGGTTGGGATAGGCTGCTGCCTGAAGGGTGGACGTGGATGTTCGAGGCAGATCGTCGGTGCCCGTCGCCGTCGGATCGACGATCCAGGCCATCGCTGCTTCCACCACGGTGTCGGTGCCGTGGGCCACGTCGTCGCGGTCGAGCCAGACGCGGGTGTCGGGTTGCAGGCCGATGTGGACGAGGTACTGGTGGTCGCTCACGCGGTACATCGAACTGTTGGACAGCGAGGCAAACCAGTTGCTATCGCCGAGGTCGATGAAGTTGGAGCCCGTGTTGCCGCCGGGGGCCGGGAGGCCAAACAGGCGCACTTGGGGGTGAAACGTGGCGCGCAGCGCCTCCAACTCACCTGCGCTGATGGAGCCGGGTCCCATCAACACTGCGATGGGTTTGTCGTACGAATTGGTCGGGTCGGCGAGGATGATGAGGTTGTTTTCTTGCCGGTTGGGATCGGGGCGCATGGCGAAATGGTCGCGGGTGCCGGTGCGGATGTCGAAGCCGATGGTGCGGGTGAGTTGTCGAAACAGTAGCGCATAGCCGTCGCGGGCCAGCGCGCCGCCGCCCGTGTTGAAGCGGTAGTCAAGGATCAGCCCGTCGGTGTCCACATGGCGCATCAGGCTGTCGATGGCGCTGCGGAACTGCTCGCGGATGTTAAACTGCGCGTCGAACGACCACGAGGTGACGTACACATAGCCCACCTTCGAGCCGTTGTGCCCGTCGACCACACCCCAACTAACCCGGTCCACATTACGGTCGGGCCACGTCACGCCGTGCACATCGATCTGCTCGCTGCCCCAGATCGTCCGGCGCTGGCCCGCCAGCAGGGCGGTGTCAAAATGCAGCGTGTCGCCGGTGCTGTACTGCACGATGTCGATGGTGTCGAACAGGTGCCAGTTGAGCCCAGCGGCTTGCAGCAGGTAGTAGGTGTTGGCTTCCTCCGTGCTGGCATTCACCGAGTTGAGAAACAGCGGGAGTTCGGCCTCCAGCAGCGTGGGGTACAGGTCTTTCCACGCCAGGCCCTCATAGCCGAGCACCACATCGCCCGGTTGCAGGCCCAGCGGATGGTTGGGCAGGGCCTTGTAGACGAGCAGGCTGCTGTCGGGGAGCGGCGTCAGCACCGCCCCGAAGTGCTGGTTTGTGCCCCACTGCCCGATGACGAGCGTGGGCACGCCCTTGTTCAGCGCCGTGTTGCGCACGGGGATGTCGAAGAGGTAGGTGTGCAGTTCGTTGAGCTGGTAGGTGAAATGGCTCATGATGCCTGCAAACCGTCCCCGACTGACGCCTGCTTCAATTTCGGGGCGGTAGCGGTCGCGCAGCACGTTGATGTCGAGGTCCATGTTAAAAAACCCCGCGTAGTGCCGGTCCACGAGGTCCCACCACTGGTCAAACAGCGCCAGTTTCTGGGTGGTTGGTAGCCCGGCTCCCCACGTCGCGTCAATCACGGCCCGCCAGTCATCCTGTGTAAACGCAGCCGGACTTTTTCCGTAGGTCGCCTCCCAACTAAAGGCTTCGCTGAAGGCAGGCTCACTCGGCAATGGTTCGGTGGGGCGTTGCTGGGCCATGGCTGGGGCGACCAAGAGCAACAACGCGACCAACAAGCGAACTTGCTTTGTAAGAGTATGCCCCATGCTGCACCGTTTTTAAGCAGGTGAGTGAATGACAGCCAAAAAATGGAAAGCGTCCCCTAGATAATCAAGGGTAAAATACATACATGGCGGAGCGGCTTTTCCCGTAGTTTGTTTGGGGGTGCACAAGCTGCCATCGCGGATGAGGTCATGATGTTGGCGGGGCGCAGCAGCGCTCCATGCCGAGCAAATGAAGGCCACAGTGCTCAAAAGCGCTGCTGGTCCTTTCTGGTTGCTTGACTTGTCATTTTGGGGATGAATTCGGACTTTCCGACAGGTTTTACAACACCTATACGATATAATTCGTAGGCCCACGTCGTTGCTGCACGGCGGGTTTCCCTTCTTCCTTCTCCCGAACCTGCTGTGCTCATGCATCACCCGCGCATCCGTACCAACGGCCTCCTCACCCAACAAACCGGCCCCGACCTGATCGTCTTCGACCAGCAACGCCGGATTTCGCATGCGCTCAACCGCACCGCCGCGCTCATCTTTACCCATGCCGACGGTTCGCGCTCGGTGGCTGAGTTGACAGCACTCCTGCAAGCGGAACTGAACGAGGCGGCGGACGAAGACTTGGTCGTCATGACGCTCGCCAAGCTGCGCCGGGCGCATTTGCTCGAAGAAGCGGGCGCCCGTTCAGCGGAGGCGTTGCGTTCGTCGCGGCGTCGGTTCGTGCGCAAGATCGGGTTGATCGGATCGTTGACGCTGCTCTTGCCGGTGGTGGAGACGGTGGTGGCTCCGCAGGTGGCGATGGCGCAGTCGGGGACCTCGTGTAGCAGTGACACGGCGACGGGCTGCACTACTGATTCGAGCTGTTTGACTAATGAGTGTTTCAGCGATTCAGGCTGCGAAAGTGATACCGGATGTGGATGTGACCCATGCGGTACGGTACCTTGTTATAATTGTCAAACCCGTGTGGACGGCTGTGCCAGCGACACCGGGTGTGACAGCGGCTCCGCATCCGATTCAGCATGCGGCTGCGAAAGTGCCTCTTCGTTCTGCGCGAGTGCCTGATGGTCTCGCCATGGCGTTTATAAGAAAGGTCCGTTGCTCGAAGGAGACGCGACCACCAGAACGGAGGCACCCGAAGACGAAGCGCAGTGGTTACGGCTGCCCATCCCCTGCTTTTAAAGAGGTATGTTCTTGCGTTTTGCGTGGGAAATATTGACTTTGGTTAATTATGGTGCGATTCGCGGTCTCCTTCATCTGGATCAAGGCCGGTTTCGTTTGTTTTTCTTTCCAGCCAACCGTTCCTCGCTATGTCCCATCCTCGTGCCCGCATTAACGACTTGCTGACCCAACCCACCGGCGAAGACCTCGTCGTCTTCGACCAGCAGCGCAACATCGCCCACACCTTAAACCGAACGGCGGCGCTTGTCTTTCAGCACGCCAATGGCACGCGCTCGGTGGCGCTCCGGTCCGAACAGGGTTTCCTCAGCGATATTTCCGTCATTTGCCATCATCTCACGATGCACTTGCCTTCTTCCCGGGCGTTCTGCCCCTGTTGCGGTCAGGCGGCCTGTGCCACCCGAAATTCTGTCTTGTTCTCCATCAGGGCATAAGCGGTGCGCGCCATGCGGTTGGCCAGGGCGATTGCAGTCTGCTTTGGTTTCTTGCGGCAGATGATCTTCCACAACCAGTCTTCCCCTGCATTGTTCGTTCTCCTCGTTGCTTTGAACGTTACGATGATCTGATCCCCGGAATCTGGACCGTCTGACGCTGGATTTT
>JAUIDY010000241.1 GCA_030428385.1 Rhodothermia bacterium
GCGGCGCGCATTGCGGCCGGCGGCGTGGTGGGCGGAACGGCGGCCGTGCTTGGCGGCGGGTCGTTCAGGGAAGGATTCGAGTCGGGCGTGTTGTCGCGGGCTTTGAATGATGAGTTGCATATTGGGTTTACGGGAAAGTTGGCTGGTTGGATAAAAAGTGGTTACGAGTTAATTACCGGGCTGCGACTACCTGTAGACGGGGGTTCCGCTGGACTGATGCTCGCAACCCCATCAATTGGATACTCGCGTGAAGAAGGTTTATTCCTTGAAGGAGAACTTGATTTTGGTGTCTACACGACGGAGGCTCTAGACACTCCGATATCTGGTCCAACTCGGCCCGTTAAGGAGAGCGCAGTTACGTTCGGTCTGGAGTTTGGTGCGTCGGGAGGTTCAATTATCATGGATGGCCGGGACAACTATGATTTTCATGCGAGTGGGCAACTCGGTCGGCACGGTGGAAGTCTCACGGTATCTGATGATTATAGAAGCTGGGGCGTCGAGTACAGGTTCGGCACGGGACACAACGTCGAAGTAGGTGCTTCGAGAACCAGAGCCTATTCCTTTTTTAGCAATTAAGGCTTAAAGAAGTAGCTCAAAATATGACGGGCTTTATCCTGCCAATTGTATTCTTGGTATCGTTCGTGGTTTCTGTGGTTTGTTTCTGTAAAGTGTATGGTTCCTATATTCAGGAGAAGCATAGACGCGACGTGTACAACGAAGATCCGTTGGATTTTGAAGTAACTATGTTTTTCCTCAGGAAGGTGTACCATAAAAGAAAAATTTATCCTTATATTTATTGTTTTTACGTATCGGTTTTTATTGCCATGACATCGTTATATTTATTTACTGTATAACAACAAATCGAAAAGTAACAACAACACCGCAACGGACATCCATAAACGGAAGCTCGCAAGTGAAACAGCGGTATGCTTTCGGGAGGCAGTTTCAGCAAGTCGTTCATGTCGATGGGATTCACGCAGGCGGTGTCGCCGGGGATAGACAGGCTGGGTGGCACGGGGCTGGGTGGCAGTGCGGCGCGCATTGCGGCCGGCGGCGTGGTGGGCGGAACGGCGGCCGTGCTTGGCGGCGGGAGATTTGCAAATGGGGCACGAACCATGGCGTTCATGCATCTGTTCAAAGAAGCCCATACGCTCTACAAGGATAAGGTTGGGTACGATCTCGATGCCGGGCCTGGAGGGGCGGCGGTTGGAAAAGACCCTATTTCTGGTCCACCCGTACAAGGTGCTAACAACATTGGTACGCAGGACAATATTGTCGATCCGAATAGCATGTGGGGTGAGGGCGGCAAGGTTTCACGTTTTGCCAACCAAATCCCGACCGTTAATGCAATAGCCGGAATGCACGATGTATTTCAAGTGTCGATGGGAGGCAGTGTGTGGCGGGATGTGTTGAACGTTCCAGGAATGGCTGTTGCAGCAGGTGTAACCTATGCGGGATTTGTCGGGCAGATACTGAATAGTGCGCCAGATTATTTGTACGTTCCGATTCAGACAAACGATGACGACCGTAAACCAAGATATATGTGGGTGCCTGCTGGTGGTTACTAAGAAAAATGGGCTTTACATATCTGTACTGACCTTAGCCTTGCTGGCTGGATGTTCTTACTTTGTTTCATGGGATGAAGTGAGCCAAAAATATATCAATCGTCCAGTGCTTGAATTTGAGACGTGGCAAAACCCTGATGAGGTAAGGGCACTGCCTAATGGCAACAAGGAATACAAATACCATCTCAAGAAGCTCGACCCTTCCTGTATCCACTACTGGATCGTCAATCCCCAGGGGATCATTGAGAACTATCGCTATGAGGGGCGTTGCCGACCGATCGGTTAGTTCAGGCGTTCAGGAATTGTTCGATGGTGATGGCTGCTTGTCTGAGGATTGCCCTCAGCGTCCCTTCCGGCATATCGCCGGGATGGTTTGCAAATGGAGCAGTGGCGGGTGCTTTTTCGAGGGCGTTCAATGACGAGATAGACAAAAACCCTGCGAAACCTGTTGTACAGAAGATTAAGCCTACCCATCCGGGGCAGGCTCATGAGCCGAACTACCTCCGTACTGAATCAAGACAAGAACAGATTGTATATCCTGGTCATGCAGTCGGAGATATTCTTGCAACAGGTTTACAAGTCGGAGGCGCAGTATTAGGTTCACCCTCTACGGGCCTGTCAGGAATTTTGTGTTTGTGAGCCATACTATGCCCGATTGGGCAGGAGATGAAGTATGGCAAAGAAGAAAACGCCGGCGATCAGCGCCGAGCTGCTTGACGAGCTTCTGGCAGGCCAGGATCCGGCGACGGTCCTGCAATCTGACGATCTGCTGGGGGAGCTGAAAAAGGCGCTGGCCGAGCGGATGCTCAGCACCGAGATGGACGTGCACTTGGGGACGCAGTCG
>JAUIDY010000007.1 GCA_030428385.1 Rhodothermia bacterium
GTAGCGGGCGGTGTAACGTCTCGGGGATAAGCTCCGGGTAGCTAAGGCGGTTCGGCAGCAGCGGATGGCACCCGCAGTAAATCGCCTCCATGATGGCGATGCCGAAAAACTCGTGGATGGCGGTCGAAACGACGAGGTCGGCGCGGTGCAGCAGGCGGCTGTATTCCTCGAAGTCCTCGGCGTAGCCATAGTGCAAGATGCGCTCGGCGTAGCGCTCAAACGCCTGCTCGAACTCGTACGGCTGCTCCTCAAAATGCTCGCCCGCGAGGATGAGCCGGAAGCGGCATCCGGCGTCGTCGAGGCGGTTCATCACGCGGAAGAACGCCTCCGGGTTTTTGTCATATTCCCACCGCTGGTTCCACAACACGATGGGCGGTTTCATGCCCGGTCCCCACGCATGCGGCGGGTAGGCGTGCCGGTATTCATCGTGTGCTTGCAGGTCCAGCCCTAGGTGGAGCACCGAACTTTTTTTGCGGATCTCCCGGACGGTGTGTAGGTGCGTGTAGTCGGGGAAGGCACGGAGCAGCGTGGGCAGTGCCTCCATAAACTCGTCGTAGTGAAACTGCGAGTTGAAAACGACATGGTCGGCGGCGAGGCACGACAGGTAGTTGATGTAGGCGTACGTGTAGTCGCGCTCCTTGCCCGGCGGTAGCGGATACGTAAGCTGGTTCTCGTGGAAATACAACACCACCGGCACGTCCTTAAAGTGCGGACGCGTCAGCGCAAGGAATGCCGGGAGGTTCACCATGTCCGTGGCGAAAATCACATCGGGGCGGAAGCCTTCTTCGCGGGCTTGCAGCGCCTTGCGGGCCATGGTCACGGCGCCGCCATGCATGCGCCACTTCCAGAACCGCGCCGTCATGGTAATCTGGTGGACGGTGTGGTTGCTGTGCTTGACGAATCCTTTCAGAAAGCTCCGATGCGAACCGCCATACCACGGCTCAAGGGCGAGGATATTCATAAGGTTTAGTCTTCGGCGTCTTGACGGGCAAGTTCGGCTTCGATGCGGGCGCGGCGCTCGGCTTCTAGCTGTTGCTTGAGGATTTCTTCCTCTTCGTCACTCGTAGGGCGCACGATGGAGATGGCACGCACCTGTAGGTGCTGCCGCAGCGCGGCGTCGCGCACTTCCTCGGCGGTCACGGGCAACTCGTCGCCGGGGTTGACAACGATGGTGCGCGTGCTCATATCGACGGTTACCGGGCGCGCATGCGTATTTTTAACGATCATGCCTTTACGTTTGCGCGTGGTCATAGGCTATTCTTTTGCTTCCTCTGTATTAGGTGGTCTGCCGGACCCGGAGGGTGGCTTCAGCCAACAGGCACCGGGCGACGGGTGCTTCAACAGTATACGAAAATAATGCCAGCCCTCGTATGTCCGTCATGTTGACACAGCAGAAAGACGATTCTTCGGGTCGCGATTCTTAGATTCCTCACATGCGCTCCTCTTCCTTCCCCCAAAAGCTCACCCGCGCGGCCCGGCTCACGTGGTCCAGCGTGCTCAATGTTCTGTATCCGCCACAATGTCTGGGGTGCCGCCAGCGCCTTCCCGATCCGGCGGCTCCGCTCTGCCACCGCTGTATGCAACGCCTCGACCGCATCACGGCGCACGACGTGGACGAGCGGCTGGCGCGATTGCCCAATGCCTCGGCGATGGCCTCGGTGCAGGTACTGTGGCGTTTCGATGCGGCAGGCACGGTACAGAAGGTGCAGCACCAGTTGAAATATGGCAACCGCCCACGCTTCGGCATCAAGCTGGGCGGGGTGATGGCCGAATTGGTGAGCGACGCGATGCCTCCCGATCTGATCGTGCCCGTTCCTCTTCACAAAACCCGGTTTTTGGAGCGGGGCTACAACCAGAGCACCCAACTGGCCGAGGGGCTGGCGGCAACCCTCGGTGTGACGATGGATGAAGGTGCCGTGGTTCGTGCCCGTGCCACACCCTCGCAGACCCACCTGTCGCGGGAAAAGCGCTGGGCCAACGTCCACGGTGCCTTTGTGGTGCCTGATCCCGATGTGGTTGCAGGGAAAAGTGTCCTGCTCGTAGACGATGTGCTCACGACGGGGGCGACGCTGGTGGCCGCCGCCGAGGCGATGCAGGCAGCAGGCGCAACGGAAGTGCACGCCGTGACGCTGGCGCTCGCGGGGCTGTGAGGGATGTTTATCGTTCTTTTGGCTTGATCCCCCGTATTCCCGCATCAGGTGCGGGACAGGCTCTGTCCGGGGCAGGCGCCAGAACCTTAAGATCAAGGCGGCACCAAAATCGGTTGTTGCGCTGCGGGAGTGCCATATCGATAAGGGATCATTTCACGAAAACGATACCAAGGTTGTCGCATTTCCCCTATTGTCATCCCGGCCCCAGAGCCGGGATCTCACAGTTTGGCAGGGTTGCCAGCTTGAGGGATGCCGGATCAAGTCCGGCATGACACCATATAGAGCGGCTGAGACGGTGCGCTGGTTGCTCCTTGCGCTCCGCGTCCGAGACACCGATTTTGCTAAGGCCAGGCTGTTTCATTCCTTGCATGTGTAGGCAAACAAGTCGTGGGATTCAGGCGTGAAGACGCACAGGTTCGACATGCAGTCTCACCAATGAGGGCTATCCTGCAATGTCAAGAAGTGGTTGACTCTGTGCGAATCCCCGCCTCATCGCAGAAGAATGCGTAACTTGTAGGTTCGGCATTCCGCGTTTACGACCCCGCCTTTGGTATCATGGCTACTTCTCGCTATCACATCGAACGCCTCAATGAGGGCTTTCACTTCCGCGCCACCAACGAAGCCGGGCACACCATCGAAATGGATAGCGCGGCGAACGGCACCCCGGCCCAGGCCGTCGGCCCGATGCAAATGGTGATCATGGCGATGGGCGGATGCAGCGGCATCGACATCCTTGACATCCTTGCCAAAGGCCGCCAGCCCGTCGCGTCCTTTGCCATCGACCTCGAAGCCGAGCGCGAAAAGAAGGATACCTACACCGAATACACCGCCATCCACGCCCACTACACTTTCACCGGCGACCTTGACCCCGACCGCGTGCGCCGTGCCATCCGGCTGAGCATCGACAAGTACTGCTCGGTCTCGAAACTACTGGAATACACCGCCACCATCACCGCGTCGTTTTCCATCAATGGCGAACGGTACGAAGCCTGACGGCGGGACTGGGTGTGGGAGTGGTTGCGTGTGGGAGTTTGGGAGAATTTTTACTTCATCCCCCCCCACACTCCCAACCACCCATCCTCCCATACCGAACCACCGACGTTTCCCCAAAGCACGCCGCAGCGTAGCGTGCCTCCCCTCCCTTCGATCAACGACCAACGCCACCCCCCATGCACCCCGAAACCGCCGCCATCCGCACCCGTGCCGAGCAATCGCCCCACCGCGAACATGCGACGTCGATTTACATGACCTCGAGTTACACCTTCGACAGCGCCGAGCATGCCCGCGCGCTGTTTGCGAAGGAGATGGAAGGGCCCGTGTACTCGCGCTACTCCAACCCCGGCGTCGATGAGTTTGTAGCGAAGGTGTGCCAGATGGAAAACGCCGAGGACGGCGTGGCGGTGGCGACAGGCATGTCAGCGGTGTTTACGCCGTTCGGGGCGTTGCTCAACACGGGCGACCACCTGCTGTGCTCGCAATCAGTCTTCGGCTCCACCACGCAGATCGCGAACAAAATTCTTCCGCGCTGGGGCATCGAGACGAGCTTTGCGCCGATTGAAGACCCGGAGGCATGGCCCGATCTGTTCCGTCCGAACACCAAACTTGTCTGTATCGAAACGCCATCGAATCCGGCGCTCGACCTCATCGACCTGGAGTGGATCAGCAAGCTATGCAAAGAGCGTGGCGTGCTGCTGTTCGTCGATAACGTCTTCGCCACGCCCGTGGTGCAGCGCCCGCTCGACTACGGTGCCGACCTGGTGATGCATTCAACCACCAAGTTTATGGATGGGCAGGGCCGCAGCCTCGGCGGCATTGTGGTTGGAAAAAAAGAGGTGATTGAGGAGGTGCGTTTTTTTGCGCGACACACCGGCCCGGCCCTGTCGCCGTTTAACGCGTGGCTGGTGAGCAAAAGCCTGGAGACCCTGTATGTGCGCATGGAGCGGCACTGCCAGAGCGCGCTCAAGGTCGCCCAATTCCTCGAAGGTCATTCCGAGGTGGCGTTTGTGAAATACCCGCACCTGCCGTCGCATCCGCAGTACGAACTGGCGAAGCGACAGATGGCGATGGGCGGCGGCATCGTCACGTTCGACGTAAAAGGCGGGCTCGAACAAGGCCGCCGCTTCCTCGACGCCTTGCAGATGTGCTCGCTCTCGGCCAACCTCGGCGACACGCGCACCATCTGCACGCACCCCGCCAGCACCACGCACAGCAGCCTCACCGACGAAGAACGCGCCGCCGTAGGCATTCTCCCCGGCTTCGTCCGCATCGCCGTCGGCCTCGAATACATCGATGACATCATCGCCGACCTGGATCAGGCGTTGCAGGCGAGTAAGGGTTGAACCCCTAAATGAGTGCTTCTAGGAGTTTTCTTCTTCTTTCTTGATTAAGTGTAATGTAAACACTTATATTAAGTGTGATTGGAACACGAACTGAATAAGCCAGCCCATGGCGTACGAGCCGCCCCGCATCGCCGTCACGACGGACATCGTGCTGTTCACCATCCGCGAGGGGGTGTTACAGGTGCTGTTGCTGCGCCGCGCCATTCCGCCGTTTATCAACGTGTGGGCGCTGCCGGGTGGATTTGTGGAACTGCACGAAGCGCTGGAGGACAACGCCCGGCGGAAGCTGCACGAAGAAACCGGATTGGATAACATCTACCTGGAGCAGTTATACACGTTTGGCGCGCTCGGCCGCGATCCCCGCGAACGGGTGGTCTCCGTCGCCTACGTCGCGCTGACGCCTGCCGATGACTTGCACCCCGAGGCCGAGACCCGCGCCGGCACGGTAGCGTGGCACCGCGTCGACCCGCTTCCCGCGCTGGCCTTCGACCACGCCGAGATCATCGCGATGGCGCGGCAACGGCTCGTGGCGAAGCTCGACTATTCGACCATTGCCTTTCAGTTTCTGCCGCCGCAGTTTACCCTCAGCGATGTACAGGACATCTACGAAATCATCCAGGGGCAGCCGATGGACAAACGCAACTTCCGCAAGTGGGTGCTCGCCCTCGACGACCTCGAAGAAACCGGCGACTACCGCACCGGCCATCACCGCCCGGCCATGCTGTACCGTCTTAAAAACCCCGACCTCGTTCGGATTACGAAGTGAGGCGAACGAAGACGCTCAACAGAAACGCTAGGTTTGACCTATGAAACGTGAAGATGTAAAACGTGAACTTTACCTCCACGATGGTGCCTGTACCTGAACCACTCAATACACAACACACTTGCAATCAGACACGGTGCTGATGGCCCAGCACCCTCACGTTTTACGTTTTACGTTTCACGCCCCCCTCCTCCCGATCATCAACCGCACCAGCCGTCATGTTCATCCGCCATTTTAAAGGAGAGCCCAGCACCCATGTGATCCAGTACAAGTCGGGTAAGGTCACGCAGCAGGGTGCCGGGTTGTCGTTTTTCTACACCCCCTTCAACACCACCGTGGTGGCGATCCCGACCACCACCCGCGACGCGTCGTTTATCTTCAACGAACCTACCGCCGACTACCAGGACATCGCCGTACAAGGGCAGTGCACCTACCGCCTCATCGACCCCGAGCGGGTGGCGGCGTTACTCGACTACAGCATCGACCCGCGCTCGCAGCGGTACAAGACCGACGACCCCGAAAAGCTGGAAGGGCGCATCCTGAACGCGTTGCAGGCGCAGGCCCGAAGCTGGATCCGCGACCGGTCGCTGGAGGAGGTGCTCGCAGGCACCGAGCCGCTCACCGCCGTCATGCTCAATCAGGTGCGCAGCGAGGCCGCGCTGGAGGAACTGGGCGTGCGCGTCGAGAGCCTGTACCTGACCGCCATCACCGCGACGCCGGAGACCAAGAAGGCGCTGGAAGCCGAGTACCGTGAAGCCCTGCTGCGCCGCGCCGACCAGGCCATCTACGACCGCCGCGCCGCCGCCGTCGCCGAGGAACGCAAGATCAAGCAGAGCGAACTCAACACCGAAATCGAACTGGAGCAGGAGCGGCAGAAGCTGGTCGAGTTGGAATCGAAGAACAATCTGACCCAGGCGCAGGCCGAAGCCGAGGCCGACGCGATGAAGCTGAAGCCGTACGCCGAGTTGCCGGGGCCGGTGCTCGTCAGCCTCGCCGCCCGCGAGTGGGCCCAGCGCGGTGGCAGCATCGACGCCCTCACCATTACGCCCGACCTGCTCAACCAGATCACCTCGCTGATTAACCGGAAGGAGTCATGACGCCCCCGAACCAGCAGGGCTATGAAAAGGTGGTGATCGTCACTCGCAAGACCGCCCTCGACGAGTTGGTGGAGCGGTTTCAGATGAAGGGGCAGGCCAAGTTCTACCTGAAACGCGCGGGGCAGAACTTCGACGTGGTGGAGGAAGGCCACGAGGAATACCAGGAGGCGCTGCACGACATCCGGCGGCAGATCCCGTCCGAAGTCAAGGTGCAGACCATCGACCGGGCGTTTCTGCCGCAGTTCACCTTTCACCCGACCGACATGGTGATCACGGTGGGGCCGGACGGGCTGGTGGCCAACGTGGCGAAGTACCTCGAAGGCCAGCCTATCATCGCCGTGAATCCCGATCCCGACCAGATCGACGGGGTGCTGTTGCCGGTGCAGGTGCATCAGGTGGAACAGGTGGTGGCGAACGTGCAGAAGGGCCGGGCGTTGTTCAAAAGCATGACGATGGCCGAGGCAAAGCTCAACGACGGGCAGCGGCTGCTGGCGGTAAACGACGTGTTCGTCGGCACCCGCACGCACACCTCGGCGCGGTATCGGATCCAGGTGGGCGGACACAGCGAAGACCAGTCATCCAGCGGCATCATCGTTTCCACGGGCGTCGGCTCCACCGGGTGGTTGCAGTCGATTTATGCGGGCGCGGCGGGCGTGGTAGCAGCCTGCGGCGGAAGCTGGCCCAATGTGCCCGATGGCGGGCGGCTGCCGTGGGACACCAACCGGCTGATGTACTCCGTCCGAGAGCCGTTTCCGAGCAAAACCACGGGCACTTCGCTTGTCTTTGGCACTGTCACCCCGCAGCAACCACTTGTCATCACCTCGCTCATGGCCGACGGCGGCGTGGTCTTCAGCGACGGCATCGAGCGCGACTACCTCGCCTTCAACCGGGGCGCGACGCTCACCATCGGCATCGCCCCGCACCAGACGTTTCTGGCGATGCCGTAAGGAATGTTCTGCATTATGCCGCCGTTTGGGCGTTCCCTATCGCATCCGAGGATACAGTTTTCGGTCGCCACCATACCAAGAGCAGCATGATCCACAGGGCATTAAACATGGGGAAACCGGATAACGCAAGCGGGACCACTCCTGAAACAGTGTAGAAAATCCCTGCTCCCAGGTCGAGGGCTTGAATCAGCACCATAATGTCCATCCACAATCGGTGTTGGCGGGGGGTGCGGGATATATAGACCAGGACGATGCCATAGGCGAGGAAGCGGGCTGCCAACATCGCTAGGGGGTAATAGATGTCTGTTTCAGGGACGGAGTGTCCCATTGCAGCGAGAAATACACCCGGCGCTAGGAGATAGCCGAGCCCCAAGACGAGTTGAATGCCACCGATGACACGTAAAAGCCACATCAGTTTTTTCATGAGGGTTTCCGTTGGTTGAAAATCGTGCTTGACGCAGTATACGTCCATAGCTATACTATCGGAAGTAGTTACCCAATGGATAGTAAGGAACCCGATGGAAACGATTGACTCCGTGGCCTCTTGTAGCAAGGAATGCCCGGTAAAAAAATTTTCGGACTTGGTCGAAGGCAAGTGGACCACCCTCGTGATTCGAGAATTGTTGCCCGGAAAGAAGCGGTTTTCCGAGATTCAGCGGGCCTTGGTGGGGATCAGCCCCAAGGTGCTCACCGCCCGCCTTCGCCATTTGGAAAAGCAGCAGATCTTGACCAGAACCGTTTATCCCACGGTCCCTCCAACCACCGAGTATGCGTTAACGCCGTTAGGGAAAAAGCTGGAAGGGGTGCTCGCAGCCATGGCACAGTTTGGCCTGGAATTGCAAAAGCACGAAGCCACCCGCGTTTGAGGTGAACGTTGTTGAAAAGGATGTTTCCGGCTTATCCGTATTGATAGGTTTCTTTCAAGCGCTGCCGGTAGTCCTTGCTCAGGTGATAGGAAATACCGACACCGGATTCCAGAGCATATGGTTTTGGAGGTCGGTGTCGGCCATGAGTCCAAGGAGATCGTTGGCGGGGTTTCCACCAAGGACATTGGTGTAGCGGTACAGTCCTTTATCCGGGTCAAAGATGTAGGCCCTTGATTCCACCGGTACCCATTTCAGCCCCATGATGTGCCACAGCATCCCACCGCCGAGGCTACAGACGATGACCCACACCTGATTCGCGGCATTGTTTGCCCAGGTATGCTGGATGGCTTCGGTGAAAGCCTGTGCTCCATTTGCCGTGTGCGCAGCACCGACCTGAATGGGGAAATCAAACAGGTTTTGAATACCCTGGGTGAGGTTTGCAATTCCTCCACCGACGTTGGCTACGTTGGGGCCTTGATCGGCCGGAAGCCACGGCACCCGATGGGTGTTGCCATTTACGGCTTGATTCGCCCAAAAGACCGTATGCGGCGCACAATACCCCGCCCCGTCTTGATAGAGGTTCGTCGCACCACGAAGTCGTACCAAAGGCATCGCTGTTCCTGTTTCTGTGAGGGGGGATAGGCTTGGAGCAAGCAAACGTAGCGTACGAATTTTGTTGCCTAAAGGAAAAGGCCTCTGGGAAGACAGAAAATCATGCCACGCACGCGCCGCCAGTGTGGGGGAATCCCCGGCAGGAATGCGGGATAACCACCTACACCCGGCGCAAGGCGAAACTGTCAGCGCGATGCGGAAGCACGGGGTTCCTTCCAGTGTGAGCATGTATCGCTACACGGCAACAACAGATGGCTGAACTTCTGGGCGTGTTCTTGGTGGGGCTTCTGGGCAGTGCGCACTGCGTAGGCATGTGTGGCGGCTTCGTAGTGGCCCTGGCCCAGATGAACGACGGGGCCCGCAGCCTGCAGGTGAACCACGGCTTGTACTTCCTCGGAAAGACGCTTACGTATGCGTTTCTGGGAGCGCTTGCAGGTGGTTTTGGTGCTGCGTTGGGCGGCTTGTTTGCCACGATGCAGCAGGGCCTCAGCATCGCGCTCGGCGTGTTCCTCATCGTCATCGGGCTTGGGCTCATCGGGGTGTTGCGGCGCTTCGAAGGCAATGCGTTTCTGGCCCGCTTCACCGGCCTCAGTCGCCTGATGGGCACCCTCTTGCAGCAGCGCGGACCGCACGCCGTGCTGGGCCTGGGTATGCTAAACGGCCTGCTCCCGTGTGGGCTGGTCTACGGCATGCTGGCGGTGGCGGCGGCTTCGGGATCGGCTACGCACGGGGCCCTCGTGATGGGCACATTTGGTCTCTCGACGTTGCCGGCGCTGTACCTGACGGGCGTGGCCAGCTTCCTCATGCGGCCCGTGTGGCGGTCGCGGCTCACATTGGTTAGCGGCGTTTTGGTGATCGGGCTCGGATTGATGACCATCGTCCGGGGCACCCCGTCCCTCAACGCTATGTTGCATTCGGCTCATGCCGAACCGGCGCACCACCAACCTATGATGGAGCACCACGCGCATTGAGCCATAAACCTCCTACGGCCATGCTCCATATCAATAAAATTCTCGTCCCCCGCGACTTCTCTGCGGGATCTGACGACGCGCTGCGGTATGCCCTTGACCTTGCCGTGCGCACGTCTGCCGAAGTCCATCTGCTGTACGCCGAGGTGCTGTTTGAACCGTTTGCCGACGTGTCCGACTCGGTGTCGCCTGTGGAAAAGATCCGCGAGCGCCTGAAACAGTCAACCGAGCCGTATGAAGGCGTGATGTATGACCCCGGCAGCCTCCGCATCGAGCATGTGGTGGTGCGGGGTATTGCCGCGGCCCCGGCCATCCTCACCTATGCCTCGGATCACGATGTTGACCTGATTGTGATGGGCACCCACGGACGCCGGGGTATCCGGCGGATGGCGATGGGCAGTGTCGCTGAAGAGGTGGTACGTATGGCGCCATGCCCTGTGCTTACGGTACATCTGCCCCAGCACCACGAGGAGGAAGCGACGAAATCGAACGTTGTGCCTCAGGTCCAGTCGCTGCTGGTCCCGATTGACTTCTCGTCCCATGCGCGGTTGGCGCTGCGCTATGCCAAAGAGTTGGCGGCCCTGTTCAACGCCCGACTCGAACTGTTGCATGTCATCGAAGAAGTGCTGCATCCGGTGGTCTATGGCCCCGCCGTACAGTCGATCTACGAGGTGCACCCCGACATCGAAAAACACACCTTGCAACACCTCTCGGATCTGTATGACGAGGTAGAAGGGCCGCAGGTCCCGTACCGACTCAAGGTGATGCCGGGCCATGCCTCGTATGATATCGCTGCGTATGCCGACGAGCGCAACATTGATCTGGTGGTGATGCCCACGCACGGCCGCACGGGGCTGGAGCATTTCTTCCTCGGCAGTGTCGCCGAGAAAGTGGTCCGGCGGGCCCACCGCCCCGTCTTCACGGTGAAGGGTTTTGGTAAAAACCTAATCCGCGAGGCGGTGGAGGCCGAAGAAGCCGTGACGTGAGTACGAATGCCTGTACCGCTATCCCACCCAAACCATGCCGCGTGATGCGTGACACGAAGCGACGCCGGTACCCGCGATTCACGTGAGGAAGCCAAGCGGAATCGTCTGGAAAAGAACGCCCGTGTCGTGCATCACGTCCCAATCACCCAGTGTCATGCCGCCACTTCCCACCCTTCTTGCTGCGCCGTTGCCCGTTACCGAAACCCCGCTCGATCTGTTTGATGCCGATGCCCAGGCCCGGTTCGAGGTGTTGCAGCAGCGCTTGGCGGGACAGTTCTCCCGTATCTTTCCGAACCCCAACAAGCCGCGCACGGTGGTGGTGGTGCCCAGCCTCAGCCTCGACACCGAGGAGCTGACCAAGATCGACGGCGTGCACCACTACGAGGAGCGGATGTTGTGCCTGCTGATGCTGCTGCGGCTGCCGCGCACGCGGGTGATCTACGTCACCAGCCAGCCGGTGCATCCCACCATCATCGACTATTACCTGAACCTGCTGCCGGGCATCCCTGGTAATCATGCACGGCGGCGGCTCACGCTGCTCAGTTGCCACGATGCCTCGCCGCTCCCGCTGACGCAGAAAATCCTCAACCGCCCGCGCCTCCTGGCCCGTATCCGCAAGGCCATCACCCGGAGCGAGTATGCCCACCTGACGTGTTTTAACACCACGCTGCTGGAAAAACAACTGGCGCTGGCACTCAACATCCCGCTGTATGCCACCGATCCGGCGCTGGCGTACTTGGGCACCAAAAGCGGAAGCCGTGCTGTGTTTAAAGAAGCCGGCATCTTGGTGCCCGACGGCTTTGAAGAACTGCGCGATGCCACCGATGTGGTGGACGCCTTGGTGGCCCTCAAGCGGAGAAACACGGCGCTGCGGCGGGCGGTGGTGAAGCTCAACGACGGCTTCTCGGGCGAGGGCAATGCCGTCTTTCCGTACGACGGCTGTCCCGAGGGGGCCGCGCTCGAAGGGTGGGTGCGGGAGGCACTGACGCACCAACTGCGGTTTGAAGCCAAAGGCGAGACATGGGCACATTTCCAGACCCAGTTTAAGGAGATGGGTGGGATTGTGGAAGCCTTCATCGACGGCGCAGTGAAGCGGTCGCCGTCGGCCCAATTCCGCGTCAACCCACTGGGCGAAGTGATTCCGATCTCCACACATGATCAGATGCTCGGCGGGCCGTCCGGGCAAATCTTCCTCGGCTGCACGTTTCCAGCGCCTTCGGCCTATCGTCTCGAAATCCAGCGTGCGGGACATCGCGTGGCCGAGGTGCTACGCGACCAAGGGGTGCTGGGGCGCTTCGGCATCGACTTTATCTCGGTGAAGGAGGGCGATACGTGGAAGCATTACGCCATCGAGATCAACCTGCGCAAGGGCGGCACCACGCATCCGTTCCTCATGCTCAAGTTCCTCATCGATGGCACGTACGACGCCACGACGGGCAACTACTACACGCCCGCTGGGCAGCCACGTTACTACTTCGCCTCGGACAACCTCAAAGACCCGGCCTACCGCGGCCTCACGCCCGATGACCTGATCGACATTGCGGTATACCACGGCCTGCACTTCCACGGGACGACGCTGGAGGGTGTGGCTTTCCACCTCATCGGGGCGCTCTCCGAGTTTGGGAAACTGGGTGTAATGTGTATTGGCCGCACGCCGGAACGGGCGCAGTTTTTCTACGACGAGACGGTGGAGGTGCTGAACCGGGAAACGCGGTGAGGGTGAGGGAAGGGGGGATTAGTTCGCCAGCATCAGCGTGGTCCAGAGCTTGAGGGGTTCGGGGCGTCCGCGCTGACCGGGGCCGCGTTGGCCGCCGGGCTGTGTGGGACCGATGGCGGGGCCGTCTAGCCCATTCGGATTGCGGCTTTGTCCGCGCATGCGGTCGCCGGGCGGACGGCGGTCCATTTCTGGCGTTTCAATGCCGAGGCTGATGGCGGTGCCGGGGGCCGCACCGACGGCAAACCCGTAGGTGTCGGTTTGCTGAAGCGGGATTTTGAGTTCGTAGGTCAGCGTGCCATATTCCAGTGTGGCCTTGGCTTCGATGCCGGGGATGGTGGCGACGGCTTGCCGCACGCCGCTGCGGGCTCCGGCGTTGAGGAATTCCACATCAGCCGGGGCGTTGTTGAACAGTTCGGCGACGACATCGGGATCGCGGCGAGGCGCACCTTGCGTGCCGGGACGCGGGCCTTCGCCTCCCCGGCGGGCAGCGGAGATACCCAGCGGAAAGCGAAGCCCAAACGCCTGCTCGTTGTCGCCGGTGGGATCGAACCAGACGACGAGGCCCTGAAAGGCGATCTGCTGCACCACGCCGGGGTCGTTGGAGAGTAGCGCGAGGTACAGGAAGTCGCCGTCGTTCTGCACGCCCAGCGAAAACGGCTGCCCGTCCACCGGTTTTAGCACGCCCAGCCAGTCGTCGATGGCGGCGTCGATGGTGGGCACGGTGGCGGGCGACTGGCTCTGGAGCGACTGGGCGCTGCTGCATCCGCTGGTTAAGAGCAGGGCGGTGGCAAAACAACAGGCGCGGAACAACGAAAGGCGCATGGCAAGGCGAGATGGATTGGTTGCGTGTGGTTGATGGGCCTTAGACGAACGGTGGGTGCAAACATTCCCGCGTGCGGAGCAAATGTTATGCGGCGGCAGTCCCTTCAGACGTGGCCTGCCCCATATCATTCACCCGGGTTTATCAGACAATGTTGTTGAGCATGGCAAAATCATTCGCTCGTGTCATCCCAATTCGACCAGAGGGGGATTATTTCATCAGTCGCCTTCGGCTCGTGTCACGGAACGAAGCGGGCTAAACGTAGGTGAGGGATCTCCCACTTATGCGTTTTGCTAAATGTCAGTGTGGGAGATCCCTCCTCACTCCGTTCGTCGAGATGACACGATAGGCAGGGTGTGCTAGAAGATAAGAAACTTACCAATCATTTGGGTTTGTAGTGGTCGGGTTCCGCCATTGCTTTTCTAGTTGCAAGGACGGCCGCAATATTCCAAAATCGTTCAAAACGGAACAATTTCGCTGCTAGCGCTTTTTATTCGTTCATATCTGACCTACAAAGAAGAAGGGGAGGCCGACTGATGGCAACGAAGCAAATGAACGAAAGCTGGCGTCGCGTGCGCGACCGCATCCGCAAAATCTGGAGCGATACCGACCTGGGCACGGACAAAGACCTCAAAAAGACGCGGGGCAGCATGAAGAAGATGGTGAACCTCGTCCACGAACGCACGGGCGAACCCCGCGCCGAAATCTTCCGCAAAATCGGCGCGATTGTTTAGCCGCGCCTTGCACCATAAACAAACAGCCCCGGCGCTTGTGCGTCGGGGCTGTTTTGCGTTTGCACCTGACAGGACCGCTGAGTTTGCACGTAAACGCGCTACTTTAAGAGGGTCAGCGTGCGGACTTCAACGGTTGCGCCCACCGTGAGCCGGTAGAGGTAGACGCCTGCGGGCAGATGACGCGCCTCGAAGGTCACCTCGTGCCAGCCAGCCGGTTGTGTGCCCTCGCGGAGCACGGCCCTCTCGCGCCCGGTCATATCATAGACGACGAGGCGGATGGTGGCGGTTTCGGGGAGGGCGTAGCGGATGGTGGTGGTGGGGTTGAACGGGTTGGGGTAGTTCTGCGCGAGGGTGTAGGTGGTCGGGAATTCGTTGGTGTCCTCAACAGCCGTGGGCGTGCAGGTCGGCACCGGATCAGGCTGAACCGTTTGGATGCTTTGCAGCCATGTCTGAAACCCCGCATCGCCGGAGGCGCAGAGTTGGGTATTCGCGATACTGAAGAAGGTGATATTACTCAGGCTGGTCAGGCTGGTAGGCAGGGTGCCTTCCAAGGGGTTACCGGCTACATCGAACTGGGTCAACGAGATCAGGTTGCCCAGTTCGTCGGGGACCGTGCCGGTCAGTTGGTTGTTGTCGAGGAACAGAATTTCCAAGATATTCAGGTCGCCCAACGCCGCTGGGATCTCTCCGGATAGTTGATTGCCACGGAGTCGCAGAAAGCGAAGATCCGAGAGAGTGCCTACCTCCGAGGGAATGGATCCGCTCAACTGATTACCATCAAGCTGAAGAACCTCCAACCCGGCGAGTTGTCCGATCTCCGCCGGAAGGGGGCCGGTGAATGAATTAAAGGACAGGTTGAGAACGATGATGGGCAGGCCGAGGATTACCTCGGGAAAAGGACCAGCGAACTGATTATCAAAAAGCGACAGTATGGACAGCCGCGTAAGCTGGTTGAAGCCTGCCGGAATGGTGCCCGAGAGCTGATTGCTGGCCAGGTCGAGTCGTTCCAGGTTGGTCAGGTTGCCGAGTTCAGGCGGGATCTCTCCGGTGAGTTGATTTGTCTGGAGCTCAAGTCGTCCCAGATTGGTCAGGTTGCCGAGTTCAGGCGGGATCTCCCCAGTAAGTTGATTACGGAACAGCGAAAGCTGGACCAGGCTGGTCAGGTTGCCCAGCTCGGGGGGAATCTCCCCGGTGAGTTGATTCGTGAATAACCAGAGCACCCGTAGCGCCGAGAGGTTGCCGAACTCGGGTGGAATCGTGCCAGTCAGGTTATTGTTGGAAATTATGACCTGCGTTATATGACCGCCGCTTACGGTGATGCCGTGCCATGTGCTGATGGCACCCGTGATCCAGTTGGTGGTATTGGTCCAGCTATCGCCGCCGGTGGTATTATAGAGGGCGACGAGGGCTTCGCACTCAATCTGTGGCACCTCGCCCTGGGCCGCGCAGTCGTAGGGCTGGGCGTAGAGGGGTATCTCCGTGCATAAGACGGCGACCAGGATACACAGGGTACAACGGAGGCTTGATTTCATGACCGGGTACCGGGTTGGTTCGACAAGGACACTTTTCTTCCCCCTACTCACGCAGGACACCCGGAAAACCGGAAATAGCAAGTCGAAAAAACATCTTGCCGGACATCGGACGCTGTCGGCACGTCGTTTGAAAAGCGCTGCACGTACCGCACCAGCGGGTCTTTCATCCGCCGAAACGCTTCTGCAAAATCGGTGCGATTGTCTAGCCGCACCTTGCACCATAAACAAACAGCCCCGGCGCTTGTGCGTCGGGGCTGTTTTGCGTTTCGTCGTTGGAGTTGGATTACGCCATCGTCAGGTTGTCCAGCGCGGCTTCGCGGTCCAGCATCTCGCCGAGGGTGCGCAGCTTGGCAAACACCGCGTCGATGTCGGCGAGGGTGGTGCGGTGCGAGCAGATGGACAGCCGCAGCACCGTGCGGCCGTGGATCTGGGTGGTCATGAGGAAGGCAAAGCCGGTGGCCTGAATGGTGTCGGCGATGCGCTGGTTGAGGACATCAAGGTACGCATCTACTTCGGCGCGGTCCTCGTCCGACCGCTGGGCGCGGGTGCGGTAGTCGGGTGGGGCGTAGCGGAACGAGTAGATGTAGAGGGTCGGTTCGTGCAGCGCCTCGAAGTCGTCGGAGGCCCGGACGAGGGTGTCGAGGTGGGCGGCGCACAGGTTGTTCTGCCGCAGCAACTGCCGGTAGCCCTCGGCCCCGTAGTGTTTGATCGTCATCCACAGCTTCAGCGCCCGGAAGCCACGCGACATCTGGGGGCCGCGCTCGAAGAACTGAAAGCCGGTGCGCTCGGTGGGCAAGATGCCTTGCAGGTACGACGCCGTGACCGAAAACGCCCGGTGTAATTTCTCGGGGTCGCGGACGAGCAAACAGCCACATTCGTACGCGATGTAGAGCCACTTGTGCGGGTCCAGCGTGACGGAATCAGCTTTTTCCAACCCCTTGTACAACGCCCGTTTCTCCGGCAACATCGCGCCGACCGCGCCGCAGGCCCCGTCCACATGAAACCACACGCCGTGCTGCTCACACACGTGGGCGATGGCGTCCAGCGGATCAATCGCGCCGACGTTGATCGAACCGGCCTGTGCGACGACACAAAACGGCAGGTCGCCCTGGGCCTTGTCTTCCGCAATCATGCGATCGAGCGCCGCCGCGTCCATCGTGAAGTCGGGGTGGCTGGGTACGAGGCGGATGGTCTCGCGGCCCAGGTTCAGCAGGTCTACCACGCGCTTGATGGAGACGTGGCCTTCATGGTCCGACATATACAGCCGGAAGTGCCCCGTGCGCTGCGGGTCTTGCAGACCATGCGCCATCAGGTCGTAGTGCTCCGTCGTGCGCAGCGCCGTGGCAATCGCTGTGACATTCGCCATCGTGCCGCCGCTGGTCAGGATGCCGCCTGCCTCGGGCGCATAACCGATGAGTTCGGACAGCCACGCCAGCGTGCGTTTCTCGATCTCCGTGGCTGCCGGGCTGGCTTTCCACCCGCCCGTGTTCATGTTCAGCGCCGACGCCATCGCATCGCCCAGGATGCTCATCATCGTGCCAGAGCCGTTGACAAAGGCGAAATAGCGGGGCGAGCCGAGGTGGGTGGTATGCGGCAGAATCTGCTCGGTGAACGCGTTAACGACCGCACGGGGGTCCTGCCCCTGATCTGGCACGGGCTCGTCGAAGACAGCGGCAACCTCGTCGGCGGTGCTTTCGGGGAAAACGCGCACGTCGTTGATCCTGCGGAGGTGGTCGGCAATCATGTCCACGACGTGGTAGCCAAGGCTGCGAAAATCTTCCGGCGGAAGGTCGGGATTAAACCAATCGGGGTTGTTGGAGGAAGGCATGGCGGATGTATGATCAGGTTGATCTGCGAAAAGCATTGGGGCTTGCCAAGATCAACGGGGTAAACAGGACCTAAACAATTGGCCGAAACGGCCTCCTTGCGGGGGCTGTCGCCCTGCGGCTTCGCTCAGGAGGGGTGTATTCCGTCGTATGGATACACCCTCCGACCCCGATTGTATCGGGGCCACCTCCCTCAAGGGAGGGGTTTGGCGTAGGTCCAGAAAAACGTGAACCCGGTTACCAACGGAGGCACCGGGTTCACGTTTCACGAGTCGCGCAAAGTCACCTTACTTTTTAAGGCGTGTCTTCATGCAATTAGTCGACATACACATTCGTCTGAATGTCGTTGGCATATTTCACCATCGCATGGACCGGCGAGCGCTTGGTCATCTCGATGATGCGGACGCGGTCTTCGTCGCTCACGTCGCCCGTCACGCGGATGTCCATTTGGATGTTTTGCACGAGCGTGTGCGAGAATTCGGTCGAGCGGGCACCCAGCAGCACGCGGGGATCCAGGTTGCCACGGGCCGTCACGGTCAGCGTCTCGAACGACACGCCTTCGCGGGCGGCGGTGATACAGATGGCCCACGTGACGCAGCTACACAGGGCTGCCAGCGCCACTTCCACGGGCTCCAGCTTGTCGTGCGCACCGTCCACGCCAATGGCGGCTTCCACTTCTTTCCACGCGCCAATCTGAAGGCTATAGTCGCGGGTGGGCTTGTTGATGGGCTGCTCGGCGAGCGACCACGGGCCAATTTTGGCCAGGGAACGACCGGCATGGCCTTCCCAGATGGTGGTGGCTTCGGTGCCAATAATCACTTCCGTCGGGTTTTCGGCGGCGTAGGCGGCAAAGCCTTCGAGTTGTTCTACGTTGAAGCCAGGGATGGCAGCAATGGTTTCAGACATGATATTGCCTCGTCTTGGTTGGTTTTCGTTGATGACAGACGCGCCCTGTTGCGCGCCTCATTTACCAAGACGGGAAACCCATCCTTTTCCCCAAACGCAGATGGAAATTTTTTTTTTGGGGGTGTTGGACGGGCTATTCTTCCACGATCTCTAGCTGTTGGTTGCTCTCGATAGGACCCTCCACCGTTTGCATGTTTCCCGAAGGCCATTGCACGTCAATGCGGTCCACGGCTGCCGCTTCGCCGAGGCCAAAATAGAGCGGGGCGTGACTCTGCGCGAGGTAGCCCGATTTGCCATCGTAAACCTTGGTGTAGCTTCCCGAGCCGGTATGGACCCGAACGACCGCGCCGAGTGCATCGCGGCTGGAGGTGGTCCCGGTCAGGGTTACGCTGAGGTAATGCAGGTTGGGCTTTTCGTCGCTGAGGGTGCTGACCAGCACCATTGGCTCGGAGTTGAAGTCGTTGGTGACGATGTCGAGGTCGCCGTCGTTGTCGAGGTCGAAGATGACCGACGAGCGCGAGCCCAGTGCGCCCCACATATCGAGGGGTTGCGTGATGTTGTTTTGGAGGCACCAGTCGGACTGTTCGACGGCGCAGTCGTACTCGAACCACAGCTTGGCGGTGCGGTTGTCGCGGCGCGGCTCCACACCGAGGATAAATTCGCTGTCCATGAAGTGCGTGCCCCGGTTGTTGAGCAGCACCTTGTTGGGATGGTAGCGAAACGGGTAGTTCATGCTGGTGGTGACGAACAGGTCCTCGTAGCCGTCAGCGTTCAGGTCGCCGCTGCTCACGCCCCACGGCCAGTAGTTTTCGGCGTTGGTTTGCAGCGCTACGTCGGTGAAGGTGCCGTCGCCGTTGTTCTGAAAAAGCGCGTTGCCGTAGATGTTGCTGGTGGGATCGGTGAGCAGGTGGCTGGCGTTGGGAATGTCCACGGGGCGTGTCTTTTCGCGCCGGTCGTCGAAGAACTGGTTGGTCTCCCACATGTCGCAGTGCATGTCCGTGACGTACAGGTCTTGCAAGCCGTCGTTGTTGTAGTCGAGCACCTTCACGCCCATGGCGCCCCACGGTGTCTGTGGGAAATAGTCGGTGGTCTTCACAAATCGCTCGCCGCCCTGGTTCTCGAAGAACACATCGTTGCCCTGCATGCTGAGGATATACAGATCTTGCCAGCCGTCGCCGTTGGCGTCAAAGATCGTCGCATCGCCCGACCAACTGCTGTCGGCCAGGCCCACGTCGGCGGAGACATCCACGAATCGGTTCGTTCCCTGGTTTTTATACAGGATGTTGCGCTCGTAGCGTTCGGGAAAATGGTGACCGAGGAAGGCGCTGTCGCCGCGCACGCCCACGTAGTACTGATAATCGCCGGTCTGATCGTCGAGGCGCGTACGGCCCCGGACGGGCGCGAGATGGTCGGTGGTGTAGACGCCGACGTTGGTGAGCAGCAGATCGAGCAACCCGTCGCGGTCGTAGTCAAAAAACACGGAGCCCGACGAGTGGCCGACGTGGTTCAGTCCCGCTGCTTCCGAGATGTCGGTGAAGTGTCCTTTGCCGTCGTTTTCAAACAGGTAGTTGCCAAAGCGCACCGTTGTCACAAACAGGTCTGGGTCGCCGTCGTTGTCGATGTCGGCGAAGGACGGGGCCACGCTCACGGGCTGGTTGAGCGCCACCCCGGCGGCCTCGGTCATGTCCTCGAAGGTGCCATCGCCGAGGTTGCGCCACAGCTCGTTGTTGCCCACCTGCGTGGTGAAGTAGAGGTCTAGCAACCCGTCGCCGTCTACGTCAGCCACCGCCAAGCCGTTGCCGTGGTCGTAGTGCACCATCTTGTACGTCAGTCCGGCGTCATCCACGATTTCGTGGCTAAACATGATGCCCGACGCCTCCACGCGGTCCACGAAGCGAAAATCCTTAAAGACGCGGAACTGGTCGACGGTGTTGAGTTGCCGGATCTTCCGCATCGTCATCCACGCCGGGTTGTTGAGGTCCGGTGGGTCGAGGTAGGGGATAGGCGCCGCTGTTTCCGCCGGTGCGTCGGCAGGCGCGTTATTCTGGCAGGCGGCGAGGCTCAGCAGCAACACGACGCCAACAAGAAGTCCCATATGTGGTGCTCGCATACAACAGGAAGCGATTTACAAAGGAGGGGAGTCAGGTATGGCGAACAACACGAGGGCCCGGCGCGGGACCACATGAAGCGGGGGAGCTTCACCAGAAAGGACAATCGATGGAAGTAAACGGGAACTGGATAAAAAGCAGCGTTATCATCGGTGAACTGCACGTAGAGACGATCAATGGCACGGTGTTGTTAAGAACAATGGCGACCTTATTATTTATAGACAAAATGTTTAACAAGTACGTTACATTATCACCTTTCTTTTGTGGGAAATGGCAAAAAGAAGGGGCGAGAAACACCATGGTTCCCCGCCCCTTCGTTGTGGGTATGGGTTGCGCAAGAAGCTACGCCTCGGGTTCGGGTTGCCGGTTGCTCAGTTCGCGGTCCAGTACAAACAGGTTGGCGTCGCCAGCCAGCCGCAGGTCGTCAATGATTTGCCGGGCCGTTTCTTCTTCTTCCAGTTGCTCGTCGATGAACCAGTGCAGCAGCGTTTGCAGTGGGTAGTCACGCTCGGCCACGGCGAGGTCGTACAGGTCGTTGATGCGGCCAGTGATGTACTGCTCGTGCGCCAGCACCTCCTGAAATGCCTCCAGCGGCGTGTCGAAGCTGACTTCGGGTTGTTTGAGGGTTTGGAGTTCGACGGTGCCATCGCGGGACAGCAGGAAGTCGTAAAACTTCATCGCGTGCACGGTTTCTTCCTGCCACTGAATGCGGAGCCAACCGGCAAAGCCTTTCAGCCCTTTTTGGTCGAACTGCGCGGCCATCGCGAGGTACAGGTACGCCGACTCAAACTCAGCCTGAATCTGGTCGTTGATGGCCTGTTGCACATGCTCTTTTATTGCCATGAGGATTGCTCGATTTATGAGGATGAATGGGTTAAAATTTACGCTTGGCAGCGGTGGCTGTTCACATCGTCATTAAACATTCAACCGCATTGGCGGGTATGAGGGGCGTGAACACGTGAAACGTAAAACGTGAGGGTGCCAAGCTCTACCGTTGGGAGACAAGTTCACGTTTCACATGACGTAATCCACCCGCCATGTCTGTCCATGAAGCATCTGTTTCTGTTTTCCGTTACCCTCGCGCTGTTGCTGGCGGCCTGTCAGCAGCAACCCGATCCGGCTCCTGCGCCCCCGGCCCCGGTGGAAGCCGCCTACTTCTTCCCCGTGAAGCAAAACGGGCAGTGGGGCTACATCGACCGGGCGGGCGCGGTGCAGATAGCGCCGCAGTTTGCACAGGCGTGGGCGTTCTCGGACGACCGGGCGCTGGTACGCATGGACAGCGGCTTCGGCTACATCGACCGGGCGGGCACGCTGGTGATCCCGGCCACCTTCGAGGATGCATGGTACTTTTCCGAGGGCCTCGCGCCCGTACAGATCGACGGCAAGTGGGGCTACATTAACACGGAGGGCGACGTGGTGGTAGAGCCGCAGTTTGAACTGGACCCGGCGGTGCTGGAAGAAAACGCCTACCAGCCCCGCACCATCGCACCGACGGAGGTAGACGGGCAGTACGGCTATCAGGACGAAGCCGGACAACTGGTCATCGATCCGCGTTTTGATCAGGCGTGGTTCTTTTCGGATGGGATTGCACGGGTGCAGAAAGACGGCATGTGGGGCTACATCAACACCGACGGTGACGTGCTTGTGGAGCCACAGTTCGACCGGGCGTGGGACTTCACCCACGGCCTCGCCCTCGTGCAGGTCGGCGATGCGTATGGCTATATCAACGAGACGGGCGCCTACGTGTGGGAGCCTTCGAAATAGGATCTGCGTTTAGGATTCTCTTTTTGTGTTCATCAACCAGGAGCAGCATCGGTAAACCGCTACAACGTACCAACAACCCGCGACTTCTTGGGCCGCGTGTTTGCTCTCTTGAACACAAAACGCAAACCCCCAATCCTACATGGCAAATCCGCGCATCCTCTGGGCCGACGACGAAATTGATCTGCTGCGCCCGCACATCCTGTTTTTAGAAACCAAAGGCTACGCCGTTACGAGCGTCACCAACGGCGCCGACGCCGTGGAGCAGGTAAAAGACGCCCGCTTCGATGTGGTGCTGCTCGACGAGCAGATGCCCGGCATGGACGGTCTGCAAACCCTCGCCGAAATCAAGCGCCTCTCGCCCGACGTGCCGGTGGTGATGGTGACCAAAAGCGAAGAAGAGGACCTGATGGAGCAGGCGCTCGGTGGGCAGATCAACGACTACCTCACCAAGCCCGTCAACCCCAGCCAGATCCTGCTGACCTGCAAACGGCTGCTGGAAAGGGCCCGGCTGCGCTCGGAGAAGGCGTCGCACGACTACTTGCAGCGCTTCAACCAGATCACGATGGCGCTGATGAATCCGCTCGAACATGCCGAGTGGACGGACCTGTACCAAGAACTGGTGCGCTACGACCTCGAACTGGAAGGCGATGAAAACGCCCGCCAGATCCTCGACGACCAGTACCGCGAGGCGAACCGGGCCTTCGGGCGCTTCATCGAAGAGAATTACGAAGACTGGATCACCTACGTGGAAGACCCGCCCGACGAAGACCGCCCGGTGCTGTCGCACGAGGTTATCCCCCAGTTTGTGTTGCCCGCGCTGAAGAAGCAGCGTCCGGTGGTCTTTTTTGTGATCGACTGCATGCGCTATGACCAGTGGCTGGAGTTCGAAAAGCTGCTCTATCCGCACTTCGAGATGGAGAAGGCGTTTTATTATTCGCTGCTGCCCACCGCCACGCCGTACGCCCGGAATTCCATCTTCAGCGGCCTGCTTCCGCGTGACATCGCCCGCCGCTACCCCGACGCCTGGGCCGACGGCGAAGACGACGAGCACAGCCGCAACCGCGACGAAGACCGCTTCCTCGAAGACTTGCTCAAGCGCAAGCACCTCCAGGCCCGGATGCGCTACGAAAAACTTATTGGCAAAGACGACGGGCGGCAGTTTGCACAGAACGTGACCGACTACGTACAGAGCGACCTGAGCGCCATCGTCGTTAACTTCGTGGACATCCTCGCCCACAGCCGCGCCGACAGCGACATCATCAAAGAACTCGCCCCCGACGAACGCGCCTACCGCGCCCTCACGCGCACCTGGTTCGAGCATTCGTGGCTGTATCAGGCCTTCCGCGACCTCGCCGAGCAGGACTGCACCGTCATTATCACCACCGACCATGGCGCGGTGCGCAGCCTGCACGCCACCAAGGTCATCGGGGACCGGCATACATCCACGGCGCTGCGCTACAAATACGGACGCAACCTGAAATGCGACGGGCGTCATGCCATCTTCGTCCGCGACCCCGAGGCGTACGGCTTGCCCAAGAACAAACAGGCCACCAACTACATCATCGCCAAGGAGGACTATTACTTCGTCTACCCGACGAACTACCACAAGTACCTCAACATGTACAACGACACCATGCAGCACGGCGGGGCCTCGCTCGAAGAGATGATCCTTCCGGTCATCACCATGCAGCCCAAGCGGTGATGCCAAACGTGTTTGCCGACGTCCTGCCTGCCACCACCGCCTCGCCCGAGGAGACCACGGCGCTGGGCCATCAACTGGCGGCCCACCTGCACCCCGGCGACATCGTGGCGCTATACGGCGACCTCGGCGCGGGCAAGACGCACTTGGTTAAAGGAATCTGCGCGGCATGCGGGATTCCCGAAGCGTCGGTGACCAGCCCTACCTTCACCATCGTCAACGAGTATCCTGGCGACCGCTTCCCGCTCTATCATTTCGACGCCTACCGCATCGAGCGCGTGGAAGAATTCTTCGAACTCGGGTACGAAGAATATTTCTTCGGCGACGGCGTCTGCCTGATTGAATGGCCGGAACGCGTAGAGCCGCTGCTGCCCGAAGAAACAATTCGCCTACGTTTGGAACACCTCGGCGCTACCGAACGACGGATCGTTGAGGGATGAGGGGTTTCGTAGGGTGTGGGGAATAGGGAATAGCCAATAGGGAAATCGATGCTAGAGACGCGCCACGGCGCGTCTCACATGGCCGTGGCGCTCGCATGGCCGTGGCGATGACGTTTGCGCCCGATCCGAAACCATTTATCCCCAAACCAACGCCACACCTGCCGCCGCCGTGATCGCCGCCGTTTCGGCGCGCAGCCGCCGGGTGCCCAGCGAGGCGATGTGCCAACCCGCGGCGCCGGCATCGGCGACTTCGTCATCGGTGAATCCGCCTTCGGGGCCAATCAGCACGTCGATGCTGGTGGCATTCCGGTGAGCGAGGAGGTGTTCGGTGAAGGACTGGTCCGTCGCGGCATGTTCGTGGCAAAGGAGGCGCAAACCGGCGTTGGTGTCGGCGAGGGTTGTTTCCAGGTCTTGCGGTTCGGCGAGGCGGACGAGGCGGCTGCGGCCACATTGTTTCATCGCGGCCAACAGGATGTTGTGCGCCCGTTCCCGCTTGAAGCCGGTTTTTTCGGTGCGTGCGGTGACGAGCGGCACCACCTCTGCCACGCCCAACTCGGCGGCTTTTTCCAGAAAAGTCTCGAAGCGGTTGCGGTTTTTGAGCATCGCCAGCCCGACACGCAGCCGGTAGCGCGGCTCGCCCACGTTGCGCTGCGTGGCGATGACCTGTCCCGTCACCTGCCGCCGGTCTACGTGGTCGAGCCGCACCTGATACCAGCCGCCCACACCATCTACCACCACGATTTCATCGCCAGGCTTTTTGCGCAGCACCCGCGCGGCGTGGTTGGCTTCGTCGTCGGGGAGCCGCACGGCGGTGCCGCGTATGTTTTCGGGCGGGGTGTAGAAGGCGGTGGTCACGGCAGCAAAGACAAAGGGGATTGACAATGACATTTTTCCGAAGGTACGACATGCAAAGCGGAGCGCGCAGCACCTTTCTTGTGTCATCTCGACGAGCACGGCGAGGAGGGATCTCCCACGCTGCGGGTTAGCATGACGCGGAAGTGAGGCATTGTGCTGATTCCAACGTGGGAGATCTCTCACATACGTTCGAGATGACAAGAAAGGGCGTTGTGTTGGGATCAAGCCCCAAGAGCGTTCAGCGCTGAATGGCAGCATTTCGACTTCGACTGCATCATCCACAAGCAACCTAATCCACGGGTGTGCGTCACACTCAAACACACGGCGTGCAACCCCCGATTGCCCCGCCACATCGCCGTGGTTACGACCTGCTCTGTGCTTGCTCCCGATTCCCATGTCGAAACGATGGTATTTCGCAGGCGGTGGGCTGCTGCTGGTGCTGATCCTTATTGGCTTTGGCCTCGGTAGTCAGCAAAGCGAAACCGCCGAACTGCTCGTCCGCCCCGAAACGGGGCCGTTTCAGGTCACTGTGACCGCCACGGGCGAACTCCGCGCCAAGAACTCGGTGAAGATCTATGGCCCTGGCAATGCCCGCCGGGCCCGGCTCTTCGAGATGAAGCTGCTGCGGCTCGTTCCTGAAGGCACGGAAGTCCAGAAAGGAGACTTCGTGGCGGAACTGGACCGTTCTGAACTGACAAGCCGCGTCCAGGATGCCGAGATCGAGTGGCAGCGGCAGCAGTCGCTCTTCGAGCAAACCCAACTCGACACATCGCTGACGCTGCGGCAGGCGCGCGACGAACACGTCAACCTGCAATACGCGATGGAAGAGGCACGGCTGCGCATGGAGCAGGCGGCCTACGAAGCGCCCTCGGTGAAGCGGCAGGCCGAGATCGACTTTGAAAAAGCCGAACGGGCGTACGAGCAAGCGCTGACGAGCTACGTGACACAGGTGGCACAGGCGCGGGCCAAGATGCGTGAAGTGGGAGCCGGGCTCTCGAAGGCACAAAACGACCTCGACGATCTGCAATCCATCGCGGCAGGATTCACGATCCTCGCTCCCGAAAATGGCATGGTGGTGTACCGCCGCGAGTGGAACGGGCAGAAGCTGACCACCGGCGGCACCGTGCGGGCGTGGGATCCCGTCGTGGCCGAGTTGCCGGACCTGTCGGTCATGGAATCCATCACCTATATCAACGAGGTGGACATCCAGAAGCTGAAGTCGGGGCAAAGCGTGCGCATCGGCCTCGACGCCGATCCGGACAAAAAACTCTCCGGCACCGTGACGAGCGTGGCCAACATTGGCGAGCAGCGCCCCAACTCCGACGCCAAGGTCTTCGAGGTTGCCATTGTCATTAGCGAAGCCGACACGACCCTGCGGCCCGCTATGACCACGAGCAACACCATCGTCGTCGCCGAGATACCGGATGCGTTGCACGTCCCGCTCGAAACGATCCACGCCCGCGAAGATGAGACGTTTGCCTATGTGCGGCGCGGCGGGCGCACGGTGCGGCAGGAGGTGCAACTGGGGCTGCAAAACGAGAACGAAGCCATCGTGGAGCAGGGCCTCACGACGGACGATCGGCTGTATCTCTCGCTGCCGACTGACACCACGGGACTGCCGTTCGTCCGGCTGGACGGCACGGACGCGCTGGCCGCGCAGTAACCCCTGGTTCGCCGTTCGTGCGATCAACCCCTGTCATCTCGACGACTTTATTCGTTTCGCTAATCGGCAAAGTGGGAGATCTCTCCTCGCTGCACTTGTCGAGATGACATCTTCCTAAGCTGGAGTATTAACCATAATCATCTTGCGTCTACCCGCGGGCCATGCTCGATAAGTTTTCTTACAACCTCCGCATTGCCGTCGAAGCGATTGCTGGCAACAAGCTGCGGTCGCTGCTCACGTCGCTGGGCATCATCTTCGGCGTGGCGTCGGTGATTGCGATGCTGGCGATTGGCAAGGGCGCGGAGCAGGAGATTCTGGCGCAGATGAAGCTGCTGGGCGTTAACAACGTCATCATCCGCCCTGTCGTCATGCAGGAAGAAGGCGAGGTAGGTGACGAAGAAGACCCGCAGGCCGAGCGCATCCCGTTTTCGCCGGGTCTCACCCTCGCCGACGCCGAAAGCATCGCCGAAATTGTACCGGGCGTAGAGGCCGTAAGCCCCGAAGTGGTGGTGGAGACGCAGGCGGTGCGGGCGGGGCTGCGGCGTTCGATGAAGCTGGTGGGCGTGGACGCGCCATACTTTGAAGACAGCGACTTCAATCTTGCCGAGGGCGCGTGGTTTTCGGAAGAACAGATCCGCAACTCGGCCCCGGTGGCGATCATCGGGCAGAAGATCAAGACGCGCTTTTTTACGGGTGAAGATCCGCTCGGCGCGCGCATCAAGTGCGGCAACCTGTGGCTGACCGTGGTGGGCGTGCTCGAAGAACGGGCGGTGTCACAGGCCAGCATCGAAGCACTCGGCATTCGCGATTACAACTACGATGTTTACACGCCCATCACAACGATGCTGCTGCGGTTTGAGGACCGCGCGCGTGTGACAACGCAGGACGTGGAGCAGGCCAACCAGCCGCAGCAGAACGAAAACGGCAATGTCATCCAAGCCGCGCCCGCCAACTACCACCAACTCGACCAACTGGTCGTACGCGTGGCGTCGTCAGACCTCGTGGCGACCGTCGCCGAGGTGGTCAACCGCATGCTCAAGCGGCGGCACTACGGCGTCGTCGATTTTGAGGTGGTGGTGCCCGAGCAACTGTTGCAGCAAGAGCGCCGCACGCAGAATATTTTCAACGTGGTGCTCGCCGCCATCGCGTCGATTTCGCTGGTGGTGGGCGGCATCGGGATTATGAACATCATGCTGGCCTCCGTGCTCGAACGCACCCGCGAGATCGGCGTGCGCCGCGCCATCGGGGCCACGCGCCGCGACGTCACGCTGCAATTCCTGATCGAGGCCATCACCATCAGCGTCAGCGGTGGATTGCTGGGGGTGCTGCTGGGCGCCACGCTCAGCCTCATCATCGAAGCAACCACCGGCATTGAAACCGTGATTTCGTTCGTCGCGGTGGCGCTGGCGTTTTTTGTGTCCGTCGGCGTGGGGCTCGTCTTCGGCCTCCTCCCCGCCCGCCGCGCCTCCGAGCACGACCCCGTCGTGGCCCTGCGATATGAATAGCGAAATGGTTTCGATATAACCTTTGCCTTAATGACTTTCTTCCTCCATTCCAATAAAGGCACCACCGACGGGCCCCTTCTCCCACTCCTTTTCGTCCTCTTTTTTCCCCTAGCCGCCCACGCCCAACAAGCCCTCACCCTCCACGACGCCGTGAGCCGGGCGCGGACGATGAGCCCGTCGGCGAAGGTGGCGCGTGCCGATTTTGCCGAGGCACAGTGGTTGTACCGGGGCCACCGGGCGTCGCTGCTGCCAGCGCTCATTCTCAATGGCAATGCGCCGGGGCTGCAACGTTCCATCACCGACATCCTACAGGACGACGGCTCGGTGCGCTATATCGAGCAGAACCAGGCACGGGCGCAACTTGGGTTGTCGATCAACCAGACGCTGCCGATGACGGGCGGGCAGGTGTTTGTGTCGTCGGGCATGAACCGCATCAACAGCCAGTTCGGCGAAATTACGCAGAACGAGTGGCGCACCACGCCGCTGCTCATCGGGTTTTCGCAGCCGCTGTTTCAGTTCAACAACGCCCGGTGGACGCGGCGGCTGGAGCCGATACGCTTCCAGATCGCCCAGCGCACCTTCGCCGAGTCGCTTGAAGGTGTTGCCATTGAAGTCGTCAACCGCTTCTTCGATGTGTACGTTGCTGCCATCGACCGCGACATCGCGCAGACCAACGTCGCCGTCAACGACACCATCTACACGCTTTCGCGAGGGCGCTATGAGATTGGCACCATCGCCGAGAACGAGCTTTTGCAGACCGAACTCGAACTGCTGAATGCCCAGACGGCGCTCTCCGACGCCGAGATTGCGTACCAGCAGGCGCTGCGCAACCTAAAGATCACCCTCGATCTGCCCTACGACACCGACGTCACCATTGCCCCGCCGACGGATCTGCCGGGGCTCGCCATCGATGCCGACGAGGCCGTGGCACACGCGTTGCAACGGCGGGCACAGGCGCTCACGTTTGAACTGCAAACCCTTGAAGCGGAGCGCGACGTGACCCAGAGTCGCCGCACCAACGGGTTCAGCGCCACGCTCAATGCCAGCTACGGCCTCAACCAGAGCGCGCCGACGTTTGAGGCCGCCTACACCAACCCGCTCGACCAGCAGCAATTCAGCATCGGGTTTCAGATGCCGCTGTGGCAGTGGGGGCAGGGCAAGGCCGAACTGGAAGCCGCGCTGGCGAACTACGACCGCACCGCCGAAGAGATCGCGCTGGCGCGCAAGCAACTGGAGCAGGACGTGTATTTCGAGGCGCTGCGGCTCCAGCAGTTGCAGCAACAGGTCGCCATCGCCGCCAAGGCCGACACCGTCGCGGCCCGCCGCTTTGAGGTCGCCAAAAACCGCTACCTCATCGGCCGCATCGACATCACGCAGCTCTTCAACGCCCAGCGCGAGCAAGACGCCGCCCGGCGCAGCTACCTTCAGGGATTGCGGCAGTTCTGGACCTCGTACTACGAAATCCGTCGCCTCACCCTGTTCGACGCCGCCACCGGGCAACCGATTCGATGGGAAGAAGAGTGAGCCGCGCCTTAATGGGTTCCTGATTCCGTGTAGCGCGTTTTTCTTTTCGTGTACTTCGGCCGTCGTATCTCGGCGAGGGGAAATAGCACTATTCGACGAGATCCCTCACATGCGTTTGGGATGACACTTTCTTACGGTGTTGCTCCTTGCTGAAGGACAGCCAGGAACGCCTGGTACTGCGGGTTGTCGGGGCGGAGTTGGACGAGGCGCTGGGTGAGGGCAATGGCTTCGTCTACCCGCTGGGTGTTGTAGTACAACGAGGCGAGGTTGGCCATCGCGAGTTCCGCGTCGGGGTTGAGGCGCAGGGCGTCCTGGAAGTCAGCTTCGGCCTCGGCGAAGTTGCCCTGGGCCGCGTGTAGCAAGCCCCGGTTGTTGAGCATGTCGTCCAGCGTTGGGTTGGCCGCGAGGAGTTCGTCGTACACCGCCATCGCGCGGTCGAAGTTTTGCTGGTTGGCATAGGCGTCGGCCAGCTTGCCCTTGAAGCGCAGGTGGTCGGGGGCCTGCGCCACGGCGGCCTCGAAGTAGCGCAGGCTGAGTGGGGCCAGCCCGAGGTTGGCATAGGCCTCGCCGATACGGTAGAGCGTCCACGCGTCGTCGAGGGTGTTCGGGTCTAGCGTCCCGGCGAGTCGCTGGATTTCGCGGTAGCGCCCCTGCAAAAACCACAGTCGGATGAGCGACGGAGCCAGGGCCTGCTCGCTCTGGGTGTCACGGGCCCGGCGCAGATGCACCGCCGCCGAGTCGAGCAACTGCGGGCTCGCGCCGAACTGCTCGTAATACGTCAGGAATCCCTCTGCCAGGGTGCGCTCGGAGGGGTTGTCCTCAATCAGGCTGGCGAGGCGGACGAAGGTCTCGCGGGCGTCGTCGGGCAGTTCGGGGTCGCGTTCGGGCACGCGGATGTAGTGGTCGGTGATGCGCACGTGCGGGATATCGAGCGAGCCCGATGTGGGCATGTGGCAGGCCGAGCAGTTGTTGTTGTTGCGGGCGCGGACGGCTTCGTCTTCGGTGCAGACCAGCGCCGCATCAGGCGTGTGGCACTGCTGACAGGGGGCGTTAAACGTCTCGGCGGCCACCGTTTTGATGTTGAGATGTGGATCGTGGCAGGTGGTGCAGGTGATGGGGGCATAGCCCGTGTTTGGGGTATGCGAGGCTTTATAACAGGCGCTCATCTCCAGCCGATCCGGGTGCGAGGCCATCAGGAAGCGTGCCGTGCTGTCGGCAAAGCGGGGCCAGAACACATTCATCACCTCGGCGAGTGGCATACCGGGGCGAAAATCGAGGAAACCCTTGCCTTCTTTCAGCACGGCTGCGCCCTGCATGTGGCAGCGGCGGCACACGTCGTATTGCAGATCCACCGACAGCCGCCCCGGATTTACAATGCTGTAGTCGATCTCCTCGGCGGTATTAACAATGATGCCCGCCCGTTTTTCTTCGACGTGGATGGAGCCGGGGCCGTGGCACTTCTCGCAGTCGATGCCGCTAGGCAGCATGGTGTACTGGTTTGCCGAGCCTTCGTTGTAGATCGGCGTCCCGTTGTGGCACGCCATACACTCGATCTCGATTTCGCGGCTGAAGCGGCTGCTGTTGCCGTGCTGAAACCCTGGCGCAAGGTCCCACTTCGCATCCTGCGCATACCACGTCACGGGCACCTGGTACAGATAGCCGTTCACCGACCGCATGTGAGAGTTGGTGTGCTGTCCCGAGCCCACAATGTAGTCGATCCGTTCGGTGCGCTGGTGCACGGTGTCGCCGTCGGCCAGCCGGTATTCTTTTACAAAAAGCGCCTCGCCTTGCCGAAACGGCTGGTAATACAGGTCCCGCTCGGGGTCGTAGATAGGCGCAGGATCGTCGAAGTTGGCGATGCTGGCGGTGGCCGTAGCCGGCTTAAACGCCTGTCCCATCTGCGAGGCGGCGAAGGATGCCAACTGGTCGGCATGGCACGTGCCGCATACGTCGCGTCCCACGTAGGTGGCTTCGGGACTGTGGTTGCGGTACGTATAGTCCGCTGAGGCGGACGTGGGAGGCGGAGAGGTGTCCGTGCAGGCTGCGAGCAGGCTTACGGAGAATAGCAGCCATAACAAGCAAAAGCGCGGAATCAGCACAAGACCAAGCGGGCGAAACGGGAAGACAAAGGCAGGGGCTCGAAGAAATAAGCCGCAGGTTTGTTCCTGTTCGTTCGGGAGCGCCTGTACTTCACCCGTTAACGGCTATCGTTTACGTCGGGAGGTAGGCTTGAGGGGCGCGTCGGTATCTTTGTCGCCATTTTTCATCAGCCGCCGAGGTGTGGGTGCCAGTGAGGCATAAAAGGGCAATGTGGCCACCCCCAGGGCGGCGGCGTCGGAGCCTGCCGTAGCAATACAAAGCTGCGGCGATGCGGGTTTGTCGCCAATGCGCATCGCCGGAAGCTTTTCTTCGAGGCGCATCAGAAGGGCCGTCAGTATTTCATCGGGGAGCCTGCCGCCGAAGAAAATGGCTTCCGGGTCGATCAGGTATTCGATGGCCAGGATCAGTGGGGCCAGGTGCGTCGCGCCGTTGTCGATCCAGTCTAGCAAGAACGGGTTTTGTTGCTCAAACAACGGGGCCAGCGCATCGGCATGGTCAACAGGGATGCCCTGTTCGGTTAGTTGGCGAAACAGGCGCGGCAGGTTAAAATACACGCCCAAGTGGGGGCGGGGGTCGATGAGGTCGTCGGCGGCGTCGGTGAGGGTATCATCGTTCACAGGGAAATAGCCCAGTTCCCCGGCATTGCCCGTGTTGCCCTCAAAGGGGTGCCCATTCACGATTAGTCCACCACCGAGGCCTGCACCGAAGAACATGTAGAAAAAGGTATGGATATGGCGTCCCCGGCCATACCAGCGCTCGCCGACGGCCGCGGCGGTGGCGTTGTTCTCCAGGTAAATCGGCAATTCCAGTCGTTCGCCCAGGATATCTACCACGGGGATGTTGTTCCAGCCGGGAAAGGCCTGCGGGTTCACCACATTGGTCACATAGCTTCCTTCCGACACCCCCAGCGGCCCCGGAAATCCTACCCCTACGCCCCAGATCTGATCGGCCAGCAAGCCTTCGCGGCTCATCAGCGTTTGGGCAGTGGTGGCCATCAGGTCGATGGCTTCTTCAGGGGAGGGGAAATGCAGGTCGTGGCCGATGTGCTGGCGGACGTTGCCGGTAAAGTCGACCAGGATACCCGTGAGGTGATCTTTGTCCAGGTCCAGGCCAATGGAAAAGGCCCCATTGGGGTTCAGCACAAGGCGGGTGGCCGGGGCTCCCCGCCCTTCCTGACGCCGATCCGCTTCGAGGACCAAATCTTTTTGGATCAGCTGCCGGGTGATGTTCGAAACCGTCTGTGCGGTGAGTTCGGTGCGCTGCGCAATGTCGCCCCGCGAAAGGGGGCCAAACAGACGAATCGTCTCCAAAACAGTCCGGACGTTGTGCGCTTTGGTGTACTTTAAGTTGGTTCCAGTGAGCATGGGCATGGGTCAAAGCGGGCCGGGAGCGCTAGAAAAGGGCTTTTCTAAAATAGAAAAGAGATCTTATAAGTTGACATAATAAATTATTTTGATTAAATATTTCCAGAGTTTGTAAAACAAATTGAATAATTAATATCTTGGTGCCCCGCCATCCAGATGAAGAGCCCGCCTCCAAAGCGCCCCCGCGTCATGGAAGCGGTTCCGCTATCCCCATTACATTTTCATTTGGCAGCACGATTAAGTAAATGCTTAACCTGAGAAAAATGCCTACCCCGAGGTTACGCAGGTGCTGCCCCGTCACTACAAAACACCCTTCGCTATGCGAGCTGTAGGAAAAAAAGCCTCGATGCTGATCGGGGGTCTGTTGTTTTGCCTTCTGTGGAGCTTGCCCAGTCTCGGTGCCCCGGTCGGGCGTATTACGGGCCGTGTGGTGGATGCCGACACCGGCGAATCCTTGCCCGGCGCGAACGTTCGCCTTGCCGGAACCAGCATCGGTACCGCCGCTGATATCGATGGTCGGTACTCCATCGCGGCCGTTCCTGCTGGGACGCAGACCCTGATCGTGTCGTATGTGGGGTATCGGCCCCAGGAGCGCCAGGTCGATGTGGCGGACGGCTTTGTGCAGGAAGTGAACTTCGAACTCGTATGGGAAGGTATTGAAGGGGGCGAGGTGGTCATTACGGCGCAGGCCGAGGGGCAGATCGCCGCCATCAACCAGCAACTCGCCTCTAACACCATCACCAACATCGTGTCGGCGGCGCGGATTCAGGAACTGCCGGACGTAAACGCCGCCGAATCGGTGGGGCGCCTGCCGGGCGTATCCATTCAGCGCTCGGGCGGGGAAGCAACCCGCATCGCCATCCGTGGCCTCTCGCCCAAATACAACACCGTGACCGTGAACGGCGTGCGCGTGCCTGCCACCGGCGGCGACGACCGCAGCGTGGACCTGTCGCTCATCTCGTCGAACATGCTCGATGGGATTGAGGTGATGAAAGCCATCACGCCCGACAAAGACGCCGACGCCATCGGGGGCTCGGTGGACCTGAAGCTGCGCAATGCGCCCGATAAGTTTACCGTGGACGTGCTGGCGCAAGGCGGCTACAACCAGTTGCAGGACTACTACGGCAACTACAAGTTTGCGGCCACGGTGAGCAACCGGTTCCTCGATGGCAAAGTGGGCGTGATTGCCAACCTCAACGCGGACGAGTATGACCGCAGCGCCGACAAGTTTTCGGCCAACTGGCGGCAGAGCGAAAACCCGGAAACGGGCGAAGACGTGTTGATCATCTCCAGCGATGTGCTGCGCGAGGAAACCGTCAAGCGGGGCCGTGCCGGGGCCAGCCTGGTGCTCGATTACCAGATCCCGAATGGTACCCTTACGGCCAACACCTTCTACAACCGGCTAAATTTCGAGGGGCTCTACCGGATCAACAACCTCGATGTGAATGGTAACCGGCACTATTACGACACCGAGGACCGGGACGGTACGACCTCTATCTTCACCGGGGCCTTTGGTATCGAGCAAGATTTTAACCGTTTTCGGTATGATGCGAGCATCTCGCGCACGGCATCGCAGTCCGAAAACCCGGATGACTTTACGTGGCGCTTTGCGCAGGAAGGAGCCGCGTTCGACATCGCCGTCGATGAGTTTACCTTGCCCACCGAGGTGCAAGAAGGCGCTGTGATTGATACCAACACAACCGGCCTGGCAGACTACTACATCTATTCCACCATGCGCGAGGAGAATGAGACGGCGGCGCAGCTTAATGTGCAGATGCCCTTCCGCCTGGGCGATCAGGTGACCGGCTATGTAAAAGCCGGGGGAAAAATGCGCTGGCTGGATCGCGTGAACGACGAAAACCAGATCGGGCGCGGTGGGATTTATTACGGAAGCGGTGCGGGCAACCTGAATCCGCCGCTCGAATGTATGGACGCGGTTTTGCCTGAACTCAACCTGGACGAGATCGTGGGCGAAATCGGACGGCTTCCCATCTGGGTCGTAGACAGCGACTACAGCCGCGATGATTTTCTCGATGGCGACTACGACGTTGGGCTCGTGGCCGACCTCGACATGTTGCACGCCCTAACCGAAGCGGCGCGTTCGGATGACCCGCTGTGTGAGGGGATCACGCGCGAGCTTTCCATCGGGACGTATGGGCGCGATTATGACGGCACGGAGCAGTATCAAGCCGGTTACCTGATGGCGGAATTTAACCTCGGTCGCCGCATCCGCGTGATCCCGGGTGTGCGCTGGGAAGGCGACCAGAGCGAATACAATGGGCAGCGCTACCGCGAAGTGACGATCAACAACACGCCGGGGCCTCCGGGTGATTTTGAAGAGATCACCAACGAGCGGGATAATTCCTTCTGGCTGCCTATGGTGCATGTGCAGTTTAAGCCCACCGACTGGCTCGACATCCGCCTCGCACGAACAGAGACGCTCACGCGGCCTGACTACATCCAGTATGCGCCCATCACCACGATCAACGTATTCCGCACCTATGTGAGGGCTGCCAACGGCTTGCTGAAACCCGCTGAGGCGACCAACTATGACATCGCGGTCTCGGTTTATAACAACAAGGTGGGCCTTTTTGCGGTGACGGGCTTCACCAAGTCCATCTCGGACCTGATTCTGCCCGTGAGCTACCGGCTGCACCCGGATGTGGGTCCGCTTCCGGGGATGAATGTCCCAGAAGAGTGGATCGCGGACCGGCCCAATGCTGACACCTACATCAACAACCCGTTTGATGCCGAGTATCGCGGCTTTGAGCTGGACTGGCAGACGACGTTCTGGTACCTGCCCTCGGTGTTTAAAGGCCTGGTGCTGAATGCGAACTACACGTTCCTGGAGTCAGAAACCACGTATCAGTCCTATTTCATCGTAGACAGCGACTCGCTGCTGCCGGGGCGTCCGCCGCGCTTTGCGCAGGAACTCAAGACCGACTCGGTGCGCACAGCACGTATGCCCGACCAGCCCACCCACATTGCCAACGTGACGCTCGGCTACGACTACAAAGGCTTCTCGGCGCGTTTCTCGGTGCTTTATCAGACGGACAACAGCATCGGCATCAACCCGACCAATGCGCTTTTCGACAGCTTCTCGGACGACTACCTGCGCCTCGACCTCTCGGTACGACAGAAGCTGCGCAACGGCGTCGAACTCTTTGCCAACTTCAACAACCTCAACAGCAGGCCGGACCGCAACTTCCTCGGATCTTCGGATCTGGCGGCCTCTACCATCGAGCACCCCACCTATATCGAGTATTACGGATTTACGACCGACATCGGTGCCCGGTATAGATTCTAGACGGCGTGTCTTGGCCGCTTGGAAACAAAGGGCCAAGGCTTCGCCAACCCCCACACGAAACCACCACCATACAAACTGGAGAACAACATGAAGCTGAAGTACTATCCAGTCGTGCTCATCGCACTGCTTTCGGTGGCATTTGTAGGCCAAACCCAAGCACAATCGCCGCTCATCGTCGAGTGGGCCGATGAAAACGGGTTTGTGGTCAACAATGCACTCCGTGACGCAATCCTCAACGACACCGACCGGCCTGATGACCGCGTGTACGTGCTCAAGCGCGGCGGCTTTTACTGGCTCGAAGACCGCATTACGTGGGATGGTTACCACCTCGTGCTGCACGGTGAAACCGCCGAGGAAACCTCCGATCCGGCCGAAGCCTTTGTTTGCGGCGCCAACTTCGATGAAGACTGTGGCCCGGCCATCATCCAGCGTGTGGCGCGCGGAGATGGTAGTGTGGATCAGGTCATGCTCCAAAACACGGGCAGCGGTAGCCACCTGACGGCCCGCAACATCTGGTTCATGGGCCAGGATGACCAGGGCACCCGCACCTCCTACGAACAAATGCAGTTCGACGCCTCGAATGCACGCCTCGTCTTCGACAACGTGGTGTTCGACCGCAACGACTGGCATTTCCTTGGTCCCAATGCCGATGGCAACGACATGTTTGTCACCAACTCACTCTTCCGCAACCTGTTTGGCCCCACCCAGCAGTGGGAAGGCCTTGGGTTCCGCTTTGAGGTGGGGGCCGACTCCGTCGTGTTCGAGAACAACACGTTTATCAACATTGGCTTCACGCCGTTCCAGTCGGAAGCCGCGCCGATGAACTACTTCGTGGCGAACCACAACACGTTTGTCAACGTGGGGCGTTCGTTCCAAGCTGGGGCGCAGTGGGTGCGGGCGTTTATTGCCAACAACGTGTTTGTGAATCCCTTCTGGCATGGCGAAGGCTTTAACGACTATAACAACCCGGACCGTGAGAGCTTCTACACAGGCTTCTTTGGTGTGGGAGCACTACCTGCCCAGTTCGGCACGAACGAACAGCGCGAGATCGTGTTTGTCAACAACTCATACTGGCGCGACCCGGCTTTTGAGGCCTACTACGCCGACTCCATCCGTGCCCAGCCCATCGTGAACGATACCACGGCAGGGTACTTCAATGCGATTGAGAGCATGTTGATGGCAGGCAACTTCATCGACGCCAACCCCGGTCTCACGACCTACCCGGGCGATCTGGTGCCGTCGATGATTCAGAGCATCAGCGACCTCCGCGCCGGAGTCACGCCGGCTGCCCGCTACTACTGGGATCCGGGCCGCGATGAAAACAGCTTCGTCAACAACATCTGGCCCGTGCCGGAAGACTTTTCGTACTCGAACGCGGACCTGCTCTCGGGCGGTACCGACGGTCTGCCGCTGGGCGACCTGAACTGGTTCCCGGATGCCAAAGCCGACTATGACGCCAACCGCGATGCCTACATCGCCGACCTGGAAGGCCGTGTGAGCGGCGCGGAGCTGGAAAGCATTGCGCTGCTGGAGGGCGAATCCGGAACCCTTGGAGAAAACGCTGCTCTGGAAGTGGTCTCTGGTTTCAAACACTTCTTTATGCAGGGCAGCGGCTCAATTTTGTTCGATTTCGAACTGGCCGATGCCGGGACCTATTCCTTCCTGGTGCAGACCAACATGCGCGGGGAAACCCAGCGTGGTCAGCACTTCCGCCTCGACGGGACCGGTTTGCGTAACTCCAATTCGTACGGCGAATGGTACTACTGCTCCGTGGCGGAGCAGGGCAACAACGACGATTGCCAAGACAATGCGCATCCGCAAGACACATGGGTCTGGGAACCCATCACTGCGGATCGCCTCATCGCCGACCAGGCTGGTGCGCTTGATCTCGCAGCCGGTGCCCATACCGCAGAGATTGCACCGTCGTGGGGCTGGCAAGGCTTCAGTGGCTTGCAGGTGCTGGATGCCGACGGCAACGTGGTGCACGACCTGGGTGCCGCCGATGCCGCCGCCTCGGGCGTCGAGCTTATCTGCGACGAATCCGACTACTGCCCGGCAGGCTTTACGTCGGTCTTGCTCAACGCAGGCGGCAGCGTCTCGTACAACTTCGAGGCGCCGCAAGGTGGCCTCTATCTGATGCGTGTCTTCTACCAAGCCCCCGATGGTAGCGTCAGCGCTGACATCGCCGTGGATGGAAATTCCGCGACGGGCATCAACTTCGCCGGCGAAGCGGGCGACCTCGCTGGTCGGGATACCTTCTCGGACCAGTTCCCGCTGAGCGAAGGTGCCCATGCCATTACCCTCTCGTCGGCACAGGGCGGGGTACGCATCGACCAGGTGCAGCTGATCTACGTGGTTGGTTCGGTCGTTTCTACGGAAGAAAGCGAACTGCCGGAAGGCTATGCGCTGGACCAGAACTATCCGAACCCGTTCAACCCGGTTACGACCATCCAGTACGAACTCGCGGCAGCCGCCGACGTGACGCTGGAAGTGTATGACGTGCTGGGCCGCAAAGTGCGGACGCTGGTAGACGGTGCCAACGTAGCGGGTGTACACACCGTCGCCTTCGACGGCGCCGGCCTTGCCAGTGGCGTGTACTTCTACCACCTGAAAACGCCAGTTGGTCAGCAAGTCCGCCGGATGGTCCTGCTCAAGTAAAGGACCGCTGACATAAACGGAGGCATTTCGAAGGAGGCAGGAGCGGTCTGGCTGATTGCTCCTGCCTTTTTCGTTACCTTCTCACAGGCTGTTTTGGATTTGTGATCTTGGGCTGCGCAAGCCCCCTCGTGGCGTCTTTGATCCCGTTTTATCGACCCGTAGCGCGGCTACGAGCCTCCAAAAGCGTGATCAACTCCATCCACGAGGGCATCATGCTCGCCTCAAGCTGAAAATCAAAACAGCCTCTCAGCCGCAGAAGCCCACGCCGTACCCACCTTGCAGCAGGCTTCTGTCCCCTCCGTTGTCCCTTCTTCCCCCGCCACCCTCGCTTATGAATCTCCACGTCATTGACCTCCTCATCATCGCCGTCTACATCATCGTGACGGTGTTTATCGGCTTCTGGATCTCGAAGCGGGCGTCCAAAAGCATCCAGAACTACTTCCTCGGTGGCAACACCATCCCGTGGTACATGCTGGGCCTGTCCAACGCCTCCGGCATGTTCGACATCAGCGGGACGATGTGGCTGGTGTACCTGCTGTTTGTCTATGGGATGAAGAGCGTCTGGATTCCGTGGCTGTGGCCCGTCTTCAACCAGATCTTCCTGATGGTATACCTGTCGATCTGGCTGCGGCGGTCGGGCGTGATGACCGGGGCTGAGTGGATCCGTTTCCGGTTCGGCGACGGCACCGGGGCGAAGCTGTCGCACCTGGTGGTGGTGCTGTTTGCGCTGATCAACGTCGTGGGCTTCCTCGCCTACGGCTTCATCGGCATCGGGCAGTTCGCGGCCGTGTTTTTGCCCTTCGAGTTCAGCGCCGACCCAACGTGGAACGCCAACATCTACGGCCTCATCATCACCGCCATCGCCACGCTGTATGTGGTGAAAGGCGGCATGTTCAGTGTGGTGTTTACGGAGGTGCTTCAGTTTACCATCATGACCATCGCCTGTATCTGGGTGGCCGTCATCGCCATGCAACAGGTCTCGCCCGAACTCCTCGACGCCGCCATCCCCGACGGCTGGCGCACGCTGTGGTTCGGCTGGGAACTGGATCTCGACTGGGGTGCGCTGCTGCCTGCCGCCAATGAAAAGATCGCGGCGGACGGCTACACCATCTTCGGGGCGTTCTTTATGATGATGATCTTTAAGGGCGTGCTGTCAAGTATGGCCGGTCCGGCTCCGAACTACGACATGCAGCGCATCCTGTCGGCCAAGTCGCCCCGCGATGCGGCCAAGATGAGCGGCATCGTCAGCGTCGTGCTTATGGTCCCGCGCTACATGCTCATCGCCGGGCTGACCGTATTGGCGATTGTGTTCTTCACCGACGAACTCGGCGCGATGGGCTCGGACGTCAACTTCGAACTCATCCTGCCCTTCACCCTGCGCGAGTTTATCCCGACAGGGCTGTTGGGGCTCCTCATCGCGGCGCTGCTGGCGGCGTTTATGTCCACGTATGCGGCTACGGTCAACGCTGCTCCAGCGTACATCGTCAACGACGTGTATAAGCGCTATATCAACCCCAACGCGCCGGAGAAACGCTACGTGTGGATGAGTTACATCGTCTCCATCGTGGTGGTCATCATCGGTACGGCGTTTGGGTTTGTGACCGAGAACCTCAACGAAATCGTGCAGTGGCTGGTGAGTGCGCTCTACGGCGGTTATGCGGCTTCCAACCTGCTGAAATGGCACTGGTGGCGGTTCAACAGCTACGGCTACTTCTGGGGCATGCTGGCAGGTATCATCGCGGCAGGCATTGCCTCGCCGGTGATGGGCGCGCTGGGCCTCGACTACGGGCAGGCGACACCCCTCTACGCCTTCCCGCTGATGCTGGGTATGTCGCTGGTCGGTTGTATCGCGGGCAGCCTGCTCACCCCCGCCGACCCGCCGGAGGTGCTCAAGGAGTTCTATCTGCGCGTGCGCCCATGGGGCTTCTGGAAGCCCATTCACGAGATGGTCGTTGCCGAAAACCCGGAAATCGGAGCCAACAAAGAATTCGGGCGCGATGTCGTCAACGTGCTGGTCGGCATCGTATGGCAGACGGGCCTCGTCGCCATCGGCATCTTGATCGTGCTCGAAGACTTCAGCGCCCTCGGCATTGCCATCGCGGTGGTGCTTGCCATGACAGCCATCCTGAAATTCAACTGGTACGACAAGCTGCGCGACTATCCACAGGGCTACAACGCGGACGACGCGCCGCGCTCTCCGGAAGAGGCGGTGCCCACCCCCGCTTCCTGACGTTCCTCATTCTTTCACTCGCTCTCAACCATGCATATAGACCACCCCGTTTCCGTGCAGACGTCGTTCGAGGACCGGCTGAGGGCGTTGCGAGAAGCGCACGACGCGCTGATCCAACGTCCCAACGTCCGCGTCGCCGAAGCCGAAAGCAACGGCGTCTTCTACCGCTACCGCTACCCCGCGCTGACGGCAACCCACACGCCGCTTTTCTGGCGCTACGACCTCAACCCACAGAGCAATCCATTCCTGATGGAGCGGATGGGCGTCAACGCCGTGTTCAACGCGGGCGCGATCCTCTACGAAGGGCGGTACCTTGTCGTCGCCCGAGTGGAAGGCATCGACCGCAAGTCGTTCCTTGCCGTCGCCGAAAGCCCAAACGGCATCGACAACTTCCGCTTCTGGAACGAACCCATCGTGATGCCGGAGACGGACAATCCCGACACCAACATCTACGATATGCGCCTCACGCAGCACGAAGATGGCTGGATCTACGGCCTCTTCTGCACCGAGCGCAAAGACCCCGACGCCCCGCCGGGCGATATGTCGTCGGCGGTAGCGCAGGGCGGCATCGCCCGCACCCGCGACCTGAAGACGTGGGAGCGGCTGCCAGACTTAAAAACGCCGTCGCCGCAGCAGCGCAACGTGGTGCTGCACCCCGAATTCGTGGATGGCAAGTACGGCATTTACACCCGCCCGCAGGATGGTTTCATCAGCACCGGGTCGGGGGGTGGCATCGGCTGGGGACTGGCCGAAAGCATGGAAAACGCCGTCGTCGAGGAAGAAATTATCGTCGATCCGCGTGTCTACCACACCATCAAGGAACTCAAAAACGGGCAGGGGCCGCCGCCGATCAAAACCGACAAGGGCTGGCTGCACCTGGCGCACGGCGTCCGCAACACCGCCGCCGGGCTACGCTACGTATTGTATGTGCTCCTGAGCGACCTCGATGAACCGTGGCGTGTGACGCACCGCCCGGCGGGTTATTTCCTGGCTCCGGAAGGCGATGAGCGCGTCGGCGACGTGTCGAATGTGGCCTTTGTCAATGGCTGGATCGAGGCTCCTGACGGCACCGTGTATATTTATTACGCGTCGTCGGACATGCGCACGCATGTGGCCGAGACCAGCGTGGCGCGGCTGCTCGACTATGCGATCAACACGCCCGAGGACCCCGAGCGGTCGGCGGCGTGTGTGGCGCAGCGCCTCGACCTGATCCGCCGTAATCTGTCAATGATGTAGGGCGATGACTGAGCAGGAGAAACAGGCCACGTTGCGCCACGAACTTTACCACGAACTCACCGAGCGGGTGCTGCCGTTCTGGGCCGAGCATACGCTGGACCCTGTCCATGGCGGGTTCGTGGGTCAGATTGATCACTTTGGGGTCACACAACCGGAGGCCCCGAAAGGCGTGGTGCTAAACGCCCGTATCCTGTGGACGTTTTCTGCGGCCAACCGGCTGTTGGAAGGTAACGCTTACCGCCACGAAGCCGACCGCGCCTTTGCGTATCTCATCACCCACGGCTGGGACTCAGAAAACGAGGGGGTTTTCTGGAGCCTGGACTACCGGGGAGAGCCGCTGGATACACGCAAGCAGACGTACGCCCAGGCGTTTGCGATCTACGGCCTCACGGAATACCACCGCGCCACCGGATCGGTGGAGGCGCTGCAACGTGCCATCCGGCTGTTCGAGTTGATGGAAACGCACACGTTCGACCCGCAGCACGGTGGTTATATCGAAGCGTTTCAGCGTGACTGGAGCGTGCTCGATGACATGCGGCTGAGCGACAAAGACCTCAACGCGCCCAAGAGCATGAACACGCTCCTACATGTGCTGGAAGCGTACACTAACCTCTTGCGCGTGTGGCCCAATGCGGCGCTGCGGCGGCAACTCACCGCCCTGACCGAGCGCTTCTTGGATACCGTCATCGAGCCGGAGACGTACCATTTGCGGCTGTTCTTCGACAAGGACTGGTCGCTGCTATCAGAGTTGGTGTCGTATGGGCACGACATCGAGGCCGCATGGCTGCTGCTCGACGCTGCCGAGGTGCTGGGCGACACGGCGCTCTATGCCCGTGTCCGCGAGGCCGCCATCGGTATCGCCCACACCACCCTGCGCGAAGGGCTGGATGCCGACGGTGGGCTGTTTTATGAGTTTGAGAATACGCTTGACGCCGACAAACACTGGTGGCCCCAGGCTGAAGCCGTGGTGGGATTCCTGGTAGCGTATCGGGAGACCGGGGACGCCGCGTTTCTGGACGCCGCTGTGGCCGCCTGGAACTTTACGAAGCGGTGCATGCTCGACCTGGAAAACGGCGAGTGGTTTGGGCGCGTGAACCGGGCGGGTGTGCCGTACAAAGACGAAGACAAAGTGGGCTTCTGGAAATGCCCGTACCACAACGCCCGCGTGTGCTTCGAAGTGATGGCGCGCCTTCATTCTGAGACCATGCCTGCTACGATTTCGACGAAATAATCCCCCTCGATTATGGTATTGCGAACGTTAAAGAAAGGGAGAAGGGGAGAGTGGGAGTATGGGGGTGTGGGAGAAGGGGAGAGAAGCACGAATCGGCGATTCAATCCCTCACATTCTATTTGGCACGTTCTCAAGACGTTCGAAGAGGTTATGTTAACCGCCCCCTGGAGGAGGCTGTCGCGCAGCGACTGGGGGTGTAAACAAGGTTGGCACACCCTCCGACTCCGATTTCATCAGAGCCACCTCCCTCACGGGAGGCGTTTTTCAGGGGTTTGGGTTTTTCTACTCTCCGTCATCCTCTTCGCTGGTTGCGCCTCCAGCGGCCTGCAACACGTCAACCTCGCCGATGACGACGCCAATACGCTGACGAAGCGGCTGTTTGTAAACATGCAGGAGATCGCGCCGGAGACGGTGATGTTTGGGCACCACGATGCCCTCGCGTATGGCTACACGTGGCGCGGCGAGCCGGGGCGCTCGGACGTGATGGAGGTGACGGGGTCGTACCCGGCGGTGTATGGCTGGGACGCGAGTCGGCTGTTCCGGCGTGGTGCACCGAGTGAGCGTGGGGCGGCGCAACTGCGGGAATGGATCCTCGAAGGCTACGCCCGCGGTGGCGTGGCGACGCTCTGCTGGCATAAGCCCAACCCCGTCACCAACACCCACTCGTGGGATACCACCCGTGCTGTTTTTGCAATGTTGCCCGGTGGCACACACCACGACGCATACAAACAAAAGCTGGATTACCTCGCCGATTTCCTGCACAGCCTCGAAGTGAAAGAAGGCTTCTGGATCTTTGGCAAAACGACGCGCGTGCCGGTCATTTTCCGCCCGTTCCACGAGCACACCGGAAGCTGGTTCTGGTGGGGCGAGCGGCATGCCACCATCGACGAGTTTGTGGGGCTGTGGCGCTTTACCGTGGAATACCTGCGCGACGTAAAAGGCGTGGACAACCTGCTCTACGCCTACTCCACCGACGTCTTCGACGCCAAAGAAGACTACCTCGAACGGTACCCCGGCGACGACTATATCGACATGCTGGCGTTTGACGACTACCACAGCATCACCTCTGCCGAGCACCGCGACGTGCTGATGAACCGCCTGCGCATGGTGGTGGAGATGGCCGAGGAGCGGGGCAAGCTGTCGGCGCTCAGCGAGACGGGCGTCGAAGCCATTCCCGACTCGACGTGGTGGACCAACGTGCTGCTGCCCGGAATCAAGGCGGACTCGGTGGGCAAGCGGATCTCTTTTGTGCTGGTGTGGCGCAACGCCCATGGCGAGACGGACCGCCCGAACCACTTTTACGCGTCGTACCCCGGCCACCCCAGTGCGCCCGACTTCGTGAAATTCAAAGAGGACCCGTTTGTGCTTTTTGAAGATGAATTGCCCGATCTGTACCGCAAGCCGTGATGAGAAGTCATGATGAGATCGACTTCCAGCATTTCCGCTTTCCTTCTTGATCCTCCCCCCAACCCCCTCCTTACTTCGTAAAGAGGGGGAGAAGCGACTTTCTGAAATTCCAAGTTTTCCTCCATGCTAAAACGACAACCGAGCGCCACGCGCTACGACACCATGACCTACCGCCGCTGCGGCCGCAGCGGCCTGAAGCTCCCGGCAATCTCGCTGGGGTTGTGGCACAACTTCGGCGGCGTGGACCGTCTGGCCGACGCCCGCGCCATGGTGTGGCACGCCTTTGATATCGGCATCACGCATTTCGACCTTGCCAACAACTACGGTCCGCCGCGTGGCTCCGCCGAGGCAACCCTCGGGCGCATCCTCGCCGACGACCTCGGCAGTTACCGCGACGAACTGATCATCTCGACCAAGGCGGGCTACGATATGTGGGAGGGGCCGTATGGCGACTTCGGCTCGCGCAAGTACCTGCTTGCCAGCCTCGACCAGAGCCTGAAGCGGCTGGGGTTGGACTACGTCGATATTTATTACCACCACCGCCCCGACCCCGACACGCCGCTGGAAGAAACGATGGGCGCGCTGGATCAGGCGGTGCGGCAGGGCAAGGCGCTGTACGTTGGCATCTCGAACTACCCCGCCGACAAGACCCGCGAGGCGGCGCAGATCCTGCGGTCGCTGGGCACGCCGTGCCTCATCCATCAACCCAAATACAGTATGTTCGACCGCTGGGTGGAAGACGGTCTGCTGGACGCGCTGGACGACGAAGGCATCGGCGGGATTGTGTTTTCGCCGCTGGCGCAGGGCATGTTGACGAACAAATACCTCGGCGGTGGTATCCCCGACGGCTCGCGGGCCAGCAAGGCGCACGGCTTTCTGCGGCCTGAGGCCCTGACGGATGCGCGGCTGGCTCAGATCCGTCAGCTTAATGACGTGGCGCAGGCGCGGGGCCAGACGCTGGCGCAGATGGCGCTCGCGTGGGTGCTGCGGCATCCGCAGATCACCTCGGCGCTGGTGGGCGCGAGCCGTGTGGCGCAGCTTGACGACAACATCGCCGCCCTGAATGCGCCGCCGTTCAGCGACGAGGAGTTGCAGACGATTGAACAGATTCTTTCTGGAGATCTCGAAACATGAACCGTCATTTGCTGCGCGTCAAGTTGCATCCGTTCGGATGCGTCATTTGCCCTTACGGGCTGTCATTGGTTGTCTGCTACCAGCGATGCAAAATGACAACCAATGACGCAGGCGCCGCCTGCCAATGACATGGGCGTAGCCCGTAACTGACGCGCAGCCAATGACCATACCCTCCTTTTTTATGCTTCATCCCCATAAACACCGAACCAACCTCGCTGGTATGCTGGCGGCGCTCGCGCTGCTGCTGTTCGTGAGCGCTTGCGCCGGTACGTCCAACCTCTATTCCGATGTGAACCTCGTTGACCCCAATGCCACCACCGAGACGAAGGCGCTGTATGCCAACTTGAAAGAGGTCTCGCAGACCCACGTGCTCTTCGGGCATCAGGATGATCTGGCGTATGGCGTGACGTGGCGTCGTGAGGCGGGACGCTCGGACGTGCATGACGTGACGGGCGCGTATCCAGCGGTCTACGGATGGGAACTGGGCGACCTCGAACACGGCGCGCTCGAAAACCTCGATCAGGTCAACTTCGAGGAGATGAAGGGCTGGATCAAGGAAGGCTATAAGCGAGGAGGGGTCGTCACGCTGTCGTGGCACATGAACAACCCGGCGACAGGCGGCAACGCGTGGGACACCGGACGCGCCATCCAGGCGATCCTGCCCGGCGGCGAGAAACACGAGATGTACACCGAATGGCTCGACCGCTTCGCCGACTTTGTGGATGACCTCAAGGTCGGCTCGTTCCAATGGCTCGGCTTCGGGACGCATGTGCCGGTCATTTTCCGCCCGTTCCACGAGCACACCGGAAGCTGGTTCTGGTGGGGCGGGCGCAACGTCACGCCGGAAGAATATGTCGAGCTGTGGCGCTTTACCGTCGACTACCTGCGCGACGAAAAAGGCATCCGCAACCTCATCTACGCCTACTCCACCGACGTCTTCGATAGCGAGGAAGACTACCTGCGCTTCTATCCCGGCGACGAATATGTGGACATGCTGGGCTACGACGACTACCACGCGCTCAGTTCAGATGAAACCGTGGCGACGATGACCAACCGCCTGCGCATGCTGGTGCAGATGGCCGAGGCCCGCGGCATGATCGCAGCGCTGACCGAGACCGGCAGCGAAGGCATTCCCTACGAAACGTGGTGGACCGACCGCCTGCTCAAAGCCATCACCGATGACCCGGTGGCGCGGCGTATTGCTTATGCGCTGGTGTGGCGCAACGGCAACCAAGAAACCCATCCGGGTCACCACTATGCACCGTATGCAGGCCATTCGAGCGCGCCCAACTTTATCGAATTCTATCAGGACCCGTTTGTCTTATTTGGCGACGGATTGCCCGAACTCTACGACTGAGGCCATAGGCCCGCCTCCAGAGGGGAGTTAAGAAGCACGGCGACATGATTTTGCGGTCTTTGTCCATAGGATCTCTGCTTTTGCTGGTTCTTGCTGGTTGCCAGCACGACGTGGAAGAAGAAAAGGCGGAAGCCGCGACCGCCTTCCAGAACGTCGTGGTCATCATCGGCGATGACCATGCCGCCCACGCTGTAGGCGCCTATGGAAACCCGCACATCCGCACGCCCCATATCGACCGGATGGCGCAGCGTGGGGTGCGTTTTACGCAGGCGTATGCCAATGCGCCCCTGTGCAGCGCCTCGCGGCAGTCCATGCTCACGGGGCGCTATCCGCATGCTGCGGGCGTCACCCTGCTCCGTACCTCGTTCCCCGACGCGCAGGTGACCATTGCCGAGCACCTGAAGGACTATAACTTCCAGACCGGGGTGATCGGCAAGACCCATTTTAATAATGCCGGCAGCCACGGCTTCGATACCGTCATCGGTCGCGGTCAGTGGCAGGAAGCCCTGGAAGAGAATCCACCGGCTCCGTTGGCCGACAGCCTCGACACGTACGGGGCGTGGCGGCCTTTTGTGGACCCGGCGGCGGTGTGGCTCAATGCCGCGGCCAAACCGCTTCCCCTGCACGATGAAGACATGGAAGACACCTTTTATGCACGGGCAGCAGCCGACTTTCTCGAAGCCAACCAGCAAAACCGCTTCCTCCTCTGGGTAGGCTTCCACAATCCCCACTCGCCGTTCAATTTTCCCGTCGAGTTTGAAGGGCGGTTTCAGCCGGAAGACATGACGGTACCCGAGGGCAGCCCCGAAGACGACCGATGGATCCCGCAGGTGTTCAAAAGCCTTACCGACGAAGAGAAGCGCGGCATCATGGCGGCCTACTACACGTCGGTGGAGCATATGGACAAAAACGTGGGGCTTATTCTCGATCAGGTCGACGCCTTGGGACTCGACGACCGAACGCTGGTGATTTATGTAGGCGATCAAGGGTACCTGCTAGGCCATCACAAGCGGTTTGAGAAACACATGATGTGGGAGGAAGCGATTCGGTCCCCCTTGGTTGTGCAAGCGGCGGGGCAGTACGGCCAAGACCGGCGCAGCGATGTGTTCACCGAGTTCGTCGACCTGACGCCCACCATCCTCGATGCGCTGGCGGTGGACCCGCTGCCCTCAGCCCAAGGCCAAAGCCTCATGCCCGTGCTCACCGGGCAGATAGAGCAGCACAAAGAGCTGGTATTCTCCGAGTTTCTCGTGGACAACAAAGCCATGGTGCGCAACGCGCAGTGGAAATACATCTTCACCACAGGCACCCGCGATTTGGGGCAGGGCTACGAGACCGGGCATCCACCGCCGGGCATCACACACCGCTTGTACAACCTGGAGGCAGATCCGGGTGAGACCACGAACGTGGCAACGCGACCTGAAAACGAAGCGGTGCTGCTCGAACTACAACAGGCGATGGTGAACCTGTTTCGCAACACCGACCCCCGGGCCGGTGCTATCCCAGACAGCCTCACCCTGGAAGCGCAGTTGACGCGCTTTTGCATCCCTCCCGATGAAGATGCGCAGATAGAAGCCCGGTAACCATATTAGTACCGGCGCGTGCTGCTGTGTCGATGCGGCGGATCGCACCGGGATCAATCGAACGACCCCCAACCATACGCAAACATAGAGCGAACCCATGCAAGCGTTCTCGTCCTTTTCGCGTCTCTTTGTTGTCCTGCTGGCAGCACTTTTTGTTGTTGCGCCCTCGGTGGCCCAGGAGCGGCTGGACCGCGTGGCCTTTAACAACAGCGAACTGTTTCTGAGTGGCGGCAACGTCGCGTGGATCAACTTCGCGCGCGACATCGGCCCTGGCCCTACGAACCTGCCCGTGTTCAACGGCATGTTTGAGGAGTTGCACAACAACGGCGGCAACGCCATGCGCCTGTGGCTGCACACGACCGGCGCGGCGTCGCCCGAGTTCGACGGCTCCGAAGTGATCGGCCCCGGCGAGGGCACCATCGACGACCTGCGCGCCATCCTCGACGCAGCGTGGGAGCACGAGATCGGCATGATCCTGTGCCTGTGGTCGTTCGATATGCTGCGCATCTCCAACGGCTCGCTCATCACCGACCGCGCCTACGACCTGCTCACCGACCCGACGATGACGCAGACCTACATCGACAATGCGCTCATCCCGATGGTGGACGAACTGAAGGGCCACCCCGCCATCATCGCGTGGGAAATCTTCAACGAGCCCGAAGGCATGAGCAACGAGCACGGCTGGAACTTCAACCGCCACGTGGCCATGAACGACATCCAGCGCTTCATCAACCTGACCGCAGGCGCGATCCACCGCACCGATCCCGAAGCGACGGTCACGAACGGCTCCTGGGCCTTCATCGCTTCCAGCGACCGCACGCTGGGCAAACGCCCCGACGAGCCGCAACGCGCCGCCGACCTCTCTGCGGCCCAACTCGAAACCATCCGCGAAAGCCTCTCCACCAAATACCGCCACGACTTCACGCTCGACGACACCAAAGATTTCTACGACGCGCTGCACACCAGCCAGGGCAACTTCAATTACTACACCGACGCCCGCCTGATCGCGGCAGGCGGCGACCCCGACGGCTACCTCGACATCTACACCGTCCACTACTACGAATGGGCCGGGACGAGCCTGTCGCCGTTCCACCACACCGCCGACGAATGGGGGCTCGATAAGCCGCTGGCGATGGCGGAGTTTTTTATGGGCGGCGGCGACGATGGCAACCCGGACCAGGCGTTCGGCATCCCGTGGCAGGACCTCTACACGACGCTGTATGATGGCGGGTATGCCGGGGCGCTCGCGTGGCAGTGGTTTAATTATCCTACCAGCGCCGAAGGCGTCGTCAACTGGCCCCGCATTCTCGACAACACGCAGACGATCTGGGAATTGTACCCCGACGCTGTCGACATCGACCCCGGCCTGCGCATTGGTTCGTTTACCGCCAATCCGCCCAATGTAGAAGAAGGCCAGAGCAGCGTACTTTCGTGGAGTACCTCCGGTGCCGTGACCGTCACGCTGGACGGCGCATCGGTGGATCTGGACGGCTCGATGGAGGTGTTTCCCACCGAAGAAACCACCTACACGCTCGTTGCCACCGACGAAAATGCCGAGAGCATCACCCGCGAAGTGACCGTCGGCGTGCTCGATCCCGACGAAGTCAACCGGGCGCTGGGTGGCCAGGCGGTTGCGTCCACCATCGAGACGTGTTGTGGCAGTCCGCTAAGTGCCGAACTCGCCTTCGACGGCGACATCAACACGCGCTGGAGCAGCGAGTGGCAGGACGGCTTCGCCGACGCGGATCCCGACGACGAATGGATCTACGTGGACCTCGGCGAAGCGTATGCCATTAACCAGATCACGCTGCGGTGGGAAGTGGCCTATGGCTCGGGCTACAACATCGACGTGTCGTACGACGCGCAGTTTTGGACGACGGTGCATGAGGAGCGCAGCAGCAACGGCGCGACCGACGAAATCATCTTCGACACGCCCGTGAATGCCCGCTACGTGCGCATGTACGGCGTCGAGCGGGCCACCGAGTACGGCTATTCGCTCTGGGAAATGCAGGTTTTCGGGCTGGTATCTACATTGCGCCCACCGACTGTCGCCGTGACGGGGCCGCTGGATGGAAGCATCGTCGCACCGGGCAGCAGCCTCGTGCTCACCGCCGACGCCGCCGATGAAGACGGGGCGGTCGAAAACGTCGCGTTTTACGTAAATGGCGAAATGATTGCGGAAGTCACCAATGCCCCGTTTGAAGTGGCGTGGTCCGACGTGCCCGAAGGGGCGCACACCATTTCCGCCGTTGTGACCGACAGCGACGGCATCACCGTTGCGTCCTCGGTGTCCCACGTTTTCGCCACCTCCACCGAAAACTTCCAACGGTTCGAGGCCGAGGATGCGGTCTTTGAGGGCGATATTTTGTCGGAGAGCATGGTGACGGGGGCGACGGGCGGCAGCTACCTCTTCATGCGCGACAACGGCACCATCACCTTCGACGACGTGACCGTGAGCACCGCGGGCGACTACCTCATCACCTTCCGGTATTACCTGCCGTTTGGCTTCAAGGCGCAATATCTCCTTGTGAACGGCGAACAGGTGGCCGAGGTGGGCTTCAACGAGCCGCAGGAGGTGTGGCAGGAGCGCGGCGTGCGCGTGCCGCTCCAGGCCGGAGCCAACACCATCGCCCTCGAAAAATTCTGGGGCTGGATGTATTTCGACAACATGGGCCTCGACGTGGAGGCGCTGAGCGTGGGCACCGACGATGACGTGACGCTGCCCGCCGACTTCGCGCTTGATCAGAATTATCCGAACCCGTTTAATCCCTCGACCACGATTTCCTATGCCATCCCCGAAGCCTCGCGGGTGCGGTTGGAAGTCTTCGATGTGATGGGCCGCCGCGTAGCAACGTTGGTGGACGGGCCGCTGCCCGCAGGCACCTACACCGCCCCTTTCGATGCCACTAACCTGGCGAGTGGCCTGTATTTCTACCGGCTGCAAGCGGGCGCTTTTGCCCAGACGCGCCGCATGGTGCTCCTGCGGTGAGGGCGTGGAAGGCAGAGAACATGTTTGCAAACGAGACGGAGCGCATGATGCAGGATCACGACGATTTTTTGGAGCAACCACCGCCCGTCACGGTGGAGCGCCTTGACCGCCGCCACTTTATGGTTAGGCTTGGTCAGACAACGGCTTTCATCATGGTGACGGGGGCGTCGGTGGGCACCCTGTTCGGGTGTCAGCGAGCACCTGCCCCCGTACCCACGATGCAACCGGGCGAAGGCGAGCGCTGGTCATCGCAAAACGCGCTGCCGAACGCCGATGCTGCAGTGCTGCCGGTGGAAGGCACACGGCCCGAACTGACGCCGCTGGAGGATCACTACCGGATGTTTAACTACCCGGACTTGCCGACCCACACCCTCGACGACTGGCAACTGAGCGTCGGGGGGCTCGTGGAGGAGCCGTTCGTGTGGACGCTGGACGCCATCATGCAGCCCGATCCGCTGCACGCCTTTGTCACCCTGACCTGTATTTCCAACCCGGTCGGTGGTCCCTTGACCAGCACCACCCGCTGGACCGGCACCAGCTTGCAGCAGTTACTCCCCCAGTGGAACCTGAAGCCTGAGGCGACGCACCTGAAAATCCACGGCGCGGACGGGTTTTATGAAGTGGTCGCGCTCGAAACGATTCGGGCCGACGAGCGCGTGATGCTCGTTTATGCGTGGGACGGCGTCCCGCTTCCCATGGACCACGGCTTCCCGCTCCGCATCTACATCCCCGATCGCTACGGCATGAAACAGCCCAAGTGGATCACCTCCATCGAGGCCACTGACCACTGGGAAGCTGGTTTTTCGGTGGCAAAGACGTGGGACAAAGACGCCATCATGGAAACCACGTCCGTCATTGACACCGTCGTCATAGACAAGGCCACGCCCGGGACGAACGCGTCGCTGCTGATCGGTGGCATCGCCCATGCCGGCGCCCGTGGGATTTCGAAGGTGGAGGTACAGGTCGATGGCGGCGACTGGGAAGAAGCGCAACTACGAATGCCGCTGTCGGAGTTGACGTGGGTGCTGTGGCGGTATGCCTGGCCGTTTCAGGAGGGTGCGCATACCATCGCCGTGCGTGCCTACGATGGCAGGGGTCAGCCGCAAGAAGTTGAGCCGTCGCCGCCCTACCCCGATGGTGCCACCGGGATTCACCAGGTAACCGAAACGGTTTGAACCCTAGAGACGGACCTACCTGATAGACCTGTGATTTGCTGACCTGATAGACCTGCGACCAACATGAAGCCCCACCTTCTTCGCACCATCGTTTTACTGAGCGCGGCGTGTGTTGCCTGTCACCCCGCGCGGGCCCAATCCGCAGGCACGGACGCCGAACGCCATGCCCTCGCGGAAGAACTGCGCACCTCGGTCCAGGAGTTGTTCGAGGCGTGGTATCCGCGTGTCATTGATACCGAGCAGGGCGGTTATCTGAGCGACTTCGCGTACGACTGGACGCCCACCGGGGAACAGAACAAAATGATCGTCACGCAGGCCCGGCATGTGTGGGGCACGGCGAAGGCCGCCGAATTCTTTCCCGAGAAGCGCGAAGAATACCTGGACATGGCAGCGCACGGCGTGGCGTTTTTGCGCGACGCGCTGTGGGACCACGAGATCGGCGGTTTCCATTCGTACGTGACCCGTGACGGCGAACTGCTTGAGACGGGAGGCTCGTTTACGCAGGGCAAAACCGCCTATGGGAATTCGTTCGCCATCTACGGCCTCGCGGCGTATGCGGCGGCTTCGGGCGATCAAGAAGCCCTGGAGATGGCGCAGGAAACGTTTCGCTGGATGGATGCCCACATGCATGATCCGAGGCACGGGGGCTATTTCCAGTTCGTAGACCAGGCCGGGAATGCCTTGCGCGACGGGTGGGGCAACCAGCCGCCGAAGGACCAGAACAGCAGCATCCACATCCTCGAAGCCTTCACTGAACTTTACGCCCTCTGGCCCGATCCGTTGCTGCGCGACCGGCTGCAAGAGATGCTTCTCCTCGTGCGCGACACCATCACCGCCGAGCCGGGGTACCTACAACTCTTCTTCGAGGCCGACTGGACGCCCGTGTCCTTCCGCGACTCGACCGAGGCCGTGCAGCGGGCCAACTACGGCCTCGACCATGTCTCTTATGGGCACGACATCGAAACGGCCTACCTCATGCTGGAAGCCACCCACGCGCTGGGCATCGATGCGGCAGCGACGCTGCGGAAAGGCAAAAAAATGGTGGACCATGCGCTGGTGTCGGGATGGGACGTGGAAAACGGCGGATTCTACAATGGTGGCATCTACTTCGACCCAGATGAAAAGCCGTTCATCGTGAACGACGGCAAGGAGTGGTGGGCACAGGCCGAAGGGCTCAACGTGCTGCTCGTCATGGCTCATCACTTTCCCGACGACGAACACCGCTACTTCAACCTGTTCAAACAGCAATGGGATTACATCAAAGAGCATCTGATTGACCATGAACACGGCGGTTGGTACCTCGGCGGGCTGGACGCGCAACCCAACCTGAAGCAGGCCCCGAAGGGCAGCATCTGGAAAAGCGCTTACCACGATGGCCGTGCCCTGATGAACTGCGTCCAACAGTTAGAGGGGAAGCATGAGTAGTTTGGGTCATGAATTGATATATTCGCAAAGGTTGCACCCCCGCGCTTGTATTTGTCAGTCTGAGTGTAGGCCCGTAGGGCCGAAGCCGAAGGATCTCCCGTGGTTTGCTGGGCTTCGCGTGGGGGATCCTTCGGTTCACTTCGTTCGGTCAGGATGACACGAGGAGAAGCCCATGCTCCAAGCATCCTGACAACACACGTCTTCACGTATCTCACTGCCCATGACCACCTCCACCGACCCTGCCCCGAACCGCTACCGCGCCGCGTTTATCGTGGTGACGAGCCTGTTTTTCATCTGGGGCTTCATCACCGTCCTCGTCGATGCGCTCATTCCGCGCCTCAAGGCCGTTTTTGAACTTTCTTACTTCGAGGCGGGGCTGGTGCAGTTCGCCTTCTTCACCGCCTACGCGGTTGTGTCGATTCCAGCGGGGGTGCTCATCGCGCGCATCGGCTACAAAAAAGGCGTGCTTGTGGGGCTCCTGACGATGGGCATCGCGTGCCTGCTGTTTTATCCGGCGTCGTCGCTGCGCGTATTCGGCATCTTCCTGCTGGCGATGTTTGTGCTGGCGGGGGGCATCACGACGTTGCAGGTGGCGGCGAACCCGTATGTGGCCGCCCTCGGGCCGGAGCGCACCGCGTCGAGTCGGCTGAACCTGGCGCAGGCGTTTAACTCGCTCGGCACCACCATCGCTCCGCTCGTGTCGGCGGCGTTTATCCTCGGCTCGGAGGTGTTAACCTCAGACCAGATTGCGGCGATGGGCGACGCCGACCGCGAAGCGTATTACATCACCGAGGCGTCGGCGGTGCAGGGGCCGTTTCTTTTTCTGGCGGCGGTGCTGGTAGTGCTGACGCTCGCGTTTGCGTGGTTTAAACTGCCCAAAATCCTCGAAACGGACGAGCACAAAAGTGGCAGTTACAAGGAAGCGGTGAAGGCACGGCACCTGATGTTCGGAGCCCTTGCCATTTTTGTTTACGTTGGGGCTGAGGTTTCTATTGGGAGCTATTTGGTCAACTATTTCCTCTCGCTCGACATCGCCACGCTGGTGGAAGAGCGTCCGCTGATGAAAACGCTGGCAGAACTGCTCTCCGGCGAAGATACCAGCGCGCTCAACCCGTCGCGGCTGGCGGGCGTGTTTGTGTTTTTCTACTGGGGCGGCGCGATGGTGGGGCGCTTCATCGGATCGGGGCTGTTGCAGTTTATCCGTCCGGGGCGGCTGCTGGCGATCTACGGCGGTGTCAACGTGGGCCTCATCACGCTGGCGATCCTCACGACGGGCGCGCTGTCGATGTGGTTGCTGTTGGCCGTCGGGTTGTTTAACTCCATCATGTTTCCGACCATCTTCACCCTCGCCATCGAAGGGCTCGGCGAGAGCACGGCGCAGGCGTCGGGGATCCTCTGTACCGCCATCGTCGGCGGGGCCATCATCCCGCCACTCTACGGCGCGCTGGCCGACCAGATGGGCCTGCAAGCCGCGCTGATCCTGCCGATCCTGTGTTACCTCTACATCGTGTTCTACGGGGCCAAAGGCTCCGAGCGGGTAGGGGCGTATGCGGTGTCAAATGAAACGTAAAACGTGAAACGTGAGGGTGCCGATACGGTCGTTTGAGCACGATGTTATACGGTCCGCTCTATTGTAGCCTGCTGTCATGGGTCACTTACCAGCAGTGTATAATGTATTCGGAACACTTATTTCGAGCACAAGCTTGGAAAAAGTGGCTGACGTGCTACGGTCCCGCCTCGGTTTTTCAGCGGATCAGGTGCGTCTCTATCGAAGCCAATTCGATGGTATGGAGACCATCTGCATTAACACAGAAGATTTTGAATTTGAGACGCAAAAAGTTGAGAAGGCGAACGAATGGCGTCTTAATGGGGCTGTCGCAGGTGACTTGGAAGAGATGACGTCTCATGTCAAACGATTATCGGATCAACTTCGATGGGCAGGATACGAGACGCGATTTGAACTCTACGATAAAGACTTCATCTGTATTGCCGAATATCCAACCCCTGAAGGCGCCGCCTAATCATGCAACCAAGAGCCAAAACGGTATCAGGGTTCTGCAAGCCTTCGCCTGTGATTCTGAAACGCTACCTGATCAACGAGAGCATGAATACTTTGCACCATCGACGGGAAACAAGTTCACGTTTCACGTTTCACGCTTCATATTGAAGCTCATTCGGACGTAACAATATTCCCTCACATACCCAGCATCAACCCACCAATCCGATGCGTAACCTCTTCCTTTTCCTGTTAACGATGACACTCGCCCTGCCTGCGACCGCGCAGGTCCAACTTTCTCGCCTCATCAGCGATGGCATGGTGATGCAGCGCGGCCATGAAGTCCCCATTTGGGGCTGGGCCGATCCCGGCACCGCCATCACGGTTACCTTCGAAGGCCAGACCTACACCGCCGAAGCGGGCGCTGACCGCGCCTGGAAGGTGCGCCTTCCCTCGATGGAGGCGGGCGGGCCGTACGCCATGACCGTCGAAGGCGGCGGTGCGACGCACGAAATCGCCGACATCTGGGTGGGCGATGTGTGGATCGCGTCGGGACAGTCCAACATGGAGTGGACCGTTGCCAATTCCAACGATGCCGCTGCCGAGATCGCAGCCGCCAACGATCCCATGATTCGGCATTTTAAGGTGCCGCAGTCGTGGGCGCCCACGCCCGAGCCGACGCTGGCCGGTGGCAGCTGGGCCGCCGCCAGCCCCGAGACGCTGGCGAACTTCACCGCCGTGGGCTATTTCTTCGCCCGCACGCTGCGCGAAGAGGGGCTGAATGTGCCCATCGGCCTGATCAACACGTCGTGGGGAGGTAGCCGCATTGAGCCGTGGATGAGTGCGACGGCGCTGGGCCTCGGCCCGGACGCCTACGAGGAGATCCGGGCCCGCGAAGAAGCCAACGAACGCCGCATCCTAGACGGGCTGCGTGCTCGCATCGGGGAGAACCTGCCGACCGAAGACAAAGGGCTGATCAATGGCGTGGCGCACTGGGCTTCGCCCGACCTCGGCGACAGCGACTGGGCCGACATTCCGGTGCCGTCGCTGTGGGAGCAGACGGGCTACGAAGGCATGGACGGCATCGGCTGGTACCGCACCACGTTTAACCTCACCGCTGCCGAAGCTACCGCCGGGGTTAAACTCGGCGTGGGCATGATTGATGACTCGGACATCACGTGGGTGAACGGGCAGCGCGTGGGCGGCATGGAGATGTCGTATAACGCCGTACGTGAATACAACGTCCCGGCGGCGGCAGTCACCGCAGGCCGCAATGTGCTGGCGGTGCGGGTGGTGGACACGGGCGGCGGCGGCGGCATCTACGGCCCGGCCAACCTGCTGTACTTGGAAGTCGGCGGCGAACGGCGGTCGCTGGCGGGGACGTGGAAGTTTAAAGTCGGCGCGATCTCGGTGGTGCTGAACGGTGGCAAAAACCAGCAGCCGATGATGCTTTACAACAAAATGATCTATCCGTTGCTGCCGTACCCCATCAAAGGCGCGATCTGGTACCAGGGCGAGTCGAACGCCAACAGCGTGGAAGACGCCGTCGCTTACCAGAAGATCTTCGCCGACATGATCACCAGTTGGCGCATCGAGTGGAAGGTGGGGCACTTCCCGTTCCTGTTTGTGCAGCTTGCCAACTTCATGGAGCCCGCCGCTGAGCCGGGACCAAGCAACTGGGCCTTGCTCCGTGAGAGCCAGCACGCCACGTTGGAACTTCCCAACACCGCTGAGGCCGTCATCATCGACATCGGTGAGGCCGACGACATCCACCCGCGCAACAAGCAGGACGTGGGCCGCCGCCTTGCACTCGGTGCGAAGAAGGTCGTTTACGGCGAAGACCTTGTCTATTCTGGCCCGGCCTATGCCAGCCATACCGTGGAAGACGGCAAGGTGATGCTTTCCTTCGATCATGTGGGCAGCGGGCTGATGGCAAAAGGCAGCGCGGACGGCGCCCTGCACAGCTTTGCCATCGCCGGGGCCGACGGGCAGTTCGTGTGGGCCAACGCCCAGATCGAGGGCGACACCGTGGTGGTGTGGAGCGACGCCGTCGCCGAGCCGGTGGCCGTGCGCTACGCCTGGGCCAACAACCCCGATACCGCCAACCTCTACAACGCCGAAGGCCTGCCCGCCACGCCCTTCCGCACGGATAGCTGGTGAAGTTAGAGGAGCTTGCTTTCCGGTCTTGCTCCTGTCATCACGAAGGATCGTAGATCCTGTGGTGATCTCACCCCGACAAGAAACAGCATCAGACACGGGGTGAGATTGCCACGTCGCAAGCTCCTCGCGATGACGTAAAAGCCCTCGCTATTGAAAAACAGTCTACCTTTCAACCAGCCCATGACCCCCCGCCTCGTTCTTTTGCTGTTGCTCGCAAGCATCGTGGCTGCTCCTGCCTCTGCCCAAACCGATACCACAGCCGTAGATTCCGTCGCCTTTGTGCGGGTGCAAGACGGGCGCTTCCTCATTGGGGACACGTCGTACTACTATACCGGCATCAACTTCTGGTTTGGGATGAACCTGGGGTCGCCGGGGCCGGGCGGCCACCGCGAGCGGCTGGTGCAGGAACTAGACCGCCTCGCCGAGTTGGGCCTAAAAAACCTGCGGGTGATGGCCGCCAGCGAGGGGCCAAACACCGAGCCATGGCGCGTGAAGCCCGCTGTACAGCCGGAACCCCGCGTCTACGACGACAACCTGCTCGAAGGGCTCGACTTCCTGCTTGTTGAGATGGCGAAGCGCGACATGAAGGCGGTGCTGGTGTTGAACAACTTCTTCCAGTGGAGCGGCGGCATGGCGCAGTACGTCTCATGGGCCACCAGCACGCCGATCCCGTATCCCGTCACCGAGCAGGGCGGGGCGACGTGGGACGAGTTTCAGAACTATTCGGCGCAGTTTTATGCCAACTACGAGGCACAGCGGCTTTTCCTGGACTACATCCATATGCTCGTCCACCGCGAGAACACGATCACCGGCACGTTGTACCGCGACGACCCGACGATTATGGCGTGGCAACTCGCCAACGAGCCGCGCGGCTTCCGCTACTCCGAAAATTACGTCGATTGGGTGGATCAGGCCGCCGGGTTTATCCAGCTTATCGACCCGAACCACCTCGTCTCGCTGGGCGGCGAGGGCAAGCTGGGCTCCTACGAAGGCACCCAGTTCGAGCGCGTCAGCCAGTCGCCACACCTCGACTATCTCACTGTCCACATCTGGATTCAGAACTGGGGCTGGTTCAACCCCGACCGCGCCCAACAGACCTTCCCGATGGCAACCGGGCGGGCCATGGGCTACCTCGCGGATCATGTGAGCATCGGCAAGGCATTGGGCAAACCGGTGGTGCTGGAAGAATTCGGCGTCTCCCGCGATGGCGGAGCGTTTGAGCACGACGCCCCAACGGAATACCGCGACCGTTTCTACACGATCATGCTGGAGGCGCTTTACAAGCTGGCGCTGGAAGGCAACGCCGTGGGCGGCAGCAACGTGTGGTCGTGGTCGGGGCAGGGCTACCCCGTCGCGCCCGGCGTGCCGTGGCAAGAAGGCGAGCCCTTCACCGGCGACCCGCCGCACGAGGTGCAGGGCTGGTACGCCATCTACGACACCGATCCGTCCACGCACGAAGTGCTGTCTACCTACGCCCGGCTGATGGAAGCGCTGAGCGGGGAGTAGGGTTGGGTGTGGGAGTGATTGGGTATGGGAGTGTGGGGGTGATTGCGTGTGGGAGGATGTTGTTTCGCACGCCTTCTCGCTAACAAACGCCCAAACGCCCAAACGCCCAAACGCCCAAACATCCCAACCGCCACCGCCCGCTTTACCCAACAACCTTTTCCCCGACCACGATGATCAACAAACATCTCGCCGTTCTTCTCCTCACCTTGTTGATGGCGGGCACTTCCGTTAGCGCCCAGGAAACCCCGTTTCACCTCAACGACCGCGAGTATTTCGTGCGGCACGGCGTGAATGTGATGGCGTTTCAGGACATCTACCCCGAAGGTCACCAGAGCGGCGTCAGCATCATTCAACACGGCGTGCGGGTAGCGACGGGCGGCGACCTGCGTCTGGAGCCGACGCCGGGTCAGTGGCAGCCCGTGCCAAAGCAAGGCGAGCGGACGGTGGATCTGGAAGCACAGACCATCACCACGCGGCTCGCCTATCCCGATCCCGATAAAGACCGCAAAGGCTTTAATCCGATTGTGTATCCCGACCTGGAAATGAGCTATGCCGTAACGGTGGAGCCAGAGGGCGAGGCGGTGCGTGTGACGGTGGACCTGGACGCGCCGCTGCCGGACGACTGGGTCGGCAAGGTGGGGTTTAACATGGAGCTATTTCCGCCGACGTACTTTGGGAAAAGCTGGTATCTCGGCGGCAGCCAGGGCATCTTTCCGTTGCAAGCCAACGGTCCGGTGGTGCGTAATGAAGAAGGTGTGGCTGTGCCGGTGGCATTGGCGTCGGGACCCAAACTAACCGTGGCTGCCGAAGACGAAGCGCTGCAACTGATCATCGAAAGCGCGACGGGCGATTTGGAACTGTACGACGGGCGGAATCAGCACAACAACGGCTGGTTCGTGGTGCGTTCGCTGGTTCCTGCCGGGGCGACGGATGACGCGATTTCATGGCTCCTCACGCCGAACGCCATTCCCGGCTGGCAGTCCGAGCCGGTGATCCAGGTCTCGCAGGTGGGCTATCATCTCGACCAAAAGAAAGTCGCCCTGGTGGAACTGGACGCACAGGACATGGGCGGCGGCACCATGCGGCTGCTGAGGCTCTCCGAGGAGGGCGGGGCCGAAGAGGTGCAGGCTACCACGCCGACCTTGTGGGATGGGTCGTTCCTGCGGTACAACTACCTCCAGTTCGATTTCAGCGCGGTGACCGATCCGGGCATGTATGTGCTGGAATACCGCGACCAGCGCACGCATCCATTCCAAATCGCAGCGGATGTGTTTCAGCGCCACCAGTGGCAGCCGACGCTGGAGTATTTCCTGCCGGTGCAAATGTGCCACATGCGTGTGGAGGAGCAGTACCGCGTATGGCATGGCCTCTGCCATGCCGACGACGCGCTGATGGCCCCCGCCGACACGAACCACTTCGACGGCTACGTCCAGGGCCCCGCGCTGCTCACCGACCGCGAGACGGGCAAGACGGTGCCCCGGCTGGACGTGGGGGGCTGGCACGACGCGGGCGACGACGACCTCCGCATCGAGTCGCAGGCCGATGAGGTGTTTGTGCTGGCAACGACGTACGAGCAGTTTGGCGTAGACTACGATGAGACGCTGATCGACCAGGAACGCAAGCTCGTGCAGATCCACCAGCCTGATGGGCAGCCCGACCTGTTGCAGCAGGTGGAGCACGGCATCTTGAACATCCTCGGCGGCTATCAAGGTCTGGGGCGGCTGTATCGCGGCGTCATCGTGCCGACGCTGAAGCAGTACGTGCTGCTCGGCGACATCACCAACAGCACCGACAACCTGTTCTACGATCCCACCCTCGGCCCCGACGAGCGTACCGCCACCCATTCTGGCGTGAAAGACGACCGCATGGTCTTCACCGAGGAAAACCCCGGGCGCGAGTACAAAGGCATTGCCGCCCTCGCTATTGCCGGGCGTGTGTTGGCCGACTATAACCCTGATCTCGCTCAGCAAAGCCTCGCCGCCGCCGAGGAACTGTGGCTCCACGAACGCAATCCTGAACAAGGCTTCAACCAGCGCATTGTGGCAGCGGTAGAACTGCTCCTCTCGACCGAAAAGCCCATGTACCGCCAGGTGCTACTCGATGCCCAAGACCAGATTGTAGAACGCATCGGAGCCGTCGGTTGGGCGCTGGGCCGGGCGCTCCCGCTGATGCAGGACGACGGCTTCGAGGCCGCGGTACGCGCGGCCGTGGCGGGGCACTTTGCAGGCGTGCAGGAGGCACAGCAGGCGAACCCGTATGGTGTACCGTACCGCCCGTTTATCTGGGGCGCGGCATGGGGCATCCAGCGGTTTGGGGTGGAGCAGTATTTCCTGCACCACGGCTTCCCCGACATTGTCACACCCGAATACATGCTCAACGCGCTCAATTTTGTCCTCGGCGTACACCCCGGCAGCAACACGGTGTCGTTTGCCTCCGGCGTGGGGGCGCATTCCGTCACGGCGGGCTATGGCCTCAACCGCGCCGACTGGTCGTACATCCCCGGCGGTGTGGCTTCTGGCACCGCGCTCATCCGCCCCGACTTCCCGGAGATGAAGCATTTTCCGTACCTGTGGCAGCAGTCGGAGTACGTGATGGGCGGCGGAGCCACGCACTACATGTTTTTGGTGCTGGCAGCGGAGCAGGTGTTGAACGATTGAGTAGCGCCTTATGCGCGTTCTTCTGAACACCGAGATACTTTCAAGGTATCAACCGAGACCGCACCGTTAAACCTGAACGAGACTGCTCATGCCGCAAACGACGACAAAAGCCCAAATCGTTCGTGCCGTGCAAGATCTTCCTGAAAATGCCACCATCGAAGATGCCATAGAACGCCTTGTGTTTCTACACAAGATTGAAGTGGGCCTTAAACAAGTAGAGGAAGGAAATACCGTGTCGCTTGATGAGGTAGAAGCACGCCTGAAGCAGCGCCGTCAGTCCAAACAAACCCAATAAGACACGGTGGCACACGTCCGACTTACGCCGCAGGCCCAGCAGGAACTGGATGCGATCATTGAATATTACGAGCGTGTAGGTGCGGTTGAGTTTGCGGAAGTCTTCGAAGAAAACGTGATAGCGAAACTCCGCACGCTTGAGCATTTTCCTTATCTGGGGCGGAGGGTGCCCGAAATCAACGATGAAGCCATCCGGGAAGTGCTCTACCGCAATTACCGGATGGTTTATGTAGTGGATCGTGATGGAGAAGAAGTAGAGGTGTTGACCATTTTTCATTCCTCGCAGCAGTTTGGTGCCTTAGGTTCAGAAGAGGAGTCATAGGTGCTGGCGGCGGAGCAGGTGTTGAACGATTGAGAGAACGTTGGGTTGGGATACGGTAAAGTAGGTAGTGCACCCTCTGGGTTCTTCTTTCGTAGGGCGACAGGTACGTGTTTGATTGCAAACAGGTACCCCCTCTCCTCAACGATGACCTCACAAACCACGCACGACCTATGTGGAAGAAATATTTTGTAAACGAGGGGCGGCTCCGGGCAGGATGGCGCATTCTGGCCTTTCTTGTTCTCTTTATGGGCATCAATCTTCTGGCCCAGGCCATCCTAAAAGCCGCGTATGGCGGCATCCCGCGTACCACCGAATACCTACGCACGTCCATCGTGATTGCGCTGGCAGCGCTTGCGGCTACCATTGCTGTGCCGCTTGCCCGGAAGTATTTGGACAAAAAAAACGTCCGATCCCTGGGCCTTCCTTTAAGTGCCCGGACGGGAAAGGATCTGGTCTTTGGCTTTTTGCTCAGCGGCCTTATGGCCGGGGCGGTATTTCTTGTGATGATGGGAGCTGGCTTGATCGAGGTGACTGGCCTCAGTTGGGGCGGCGATACGCCTGCCGGCAGTGACCTAGGCACCGTGGCGGCCTACCTGGCGGTTGCCAGCGTCGGCTCGTTGGCCTTCCTGTTTTTGATTGATGTGGTGGTGGGATGGTGGGAGGAACTCGTCTTCCGGGGGTATTTGCTTCAAAACATGATCGATGGAATGGGCCTTTGGATCGCAGTGGCTATTTCCTGCGTGCTCTACGGCCTGATCCACATGGCCAACCCCAACGCCGGGCTGCTTTCGGGAGCCATCATCGTCTTGTTTGGCTTCTTGCGCATTTACGGCTACCTGGCCACCAAAATGCTGTGGCTGTCGATGGGCATGCACATAGGGTGGAATTTTTTCCAGGGCCCCATCTTTGGCTATGCCGCCAGTGGGCACCAGACGGCGTCGTTGATCGCGCAAAGCCCCACCGGACCGGCCTGGCTGAGTGGCGGCGATTTTGGCCCGGAAGGAAGTGTGCTCATCATCCCGGTGCTCGGCCTAGCCTTGCTGGCGATGCGCTGGTGGGCAAAACGGGAAGGGGATGCGGCTGACACCATGGATAACACCACCCCACAGGACACCTCGGCTGACTTGGTAGCTACCTAGCTCAAGGAATTGCGAGGCAATGAGGGGGGAGCGTTTCTTGTAAATCGAGGAAGGCGTTTGGTGATTCTGTGACGAACAACCCTGATCCAAAAACAACGTCCGTAGGGTTTCGTCGGGATCTTGCGCGTGTATGAAGGCTATAGCCACGGGCCCTTTCCCTGCTTGACCCTGCCATGTCGCTTTCTCGTCGCCGTTTTTTGCACCACGCCGGGGCCGTTGCTGCAGGCGCGGCCTTGCGACCCGCTGCGTCCAAGGCACTGCCTGCTCTGCTCAAGCCGCCGCGCCTGAAACCGGGCGATACCGTTGGCATCGTGGCACCCGCCGGGGCCGTCTACGAGGCCGAAACAGTGCGGGAGGCGGCTGCCCACATGGAAGCGCTGGGACTCCGCGTGAAACTGGGCGCGCATGTGCTGGATCAGCATGGCTACCTGGCAGGGACCGACGAAGCCCGCGCGGCCGACCTCAACGCCATGTTCGCCGATCCTGATGTGCGGGGCATCCTGGGCCTGCGCGGCGGGTGGGGCTGTGCCCGCATCCTGCCCTTGATTGATTACGACCGCGTCCGGGCCGACCCCAAGGTGGTGTTCGGGTTTAGCGACATCACGGCGCTGTTGCTGGCGTTGTACGTACACGCTGGACTTGTCACCTTGCATGGCCCCACGGGTGTTTCCACCTGGAATGCGTTTACGGTGTCGCACTTTCGCCGTGTCGCCTTTGATGCCGAGGCCCCGACGCTGCGTATCCCCGATAGGCTCGAAAACGGATGGCCGCCACCACGGGTCGTTCCCATCAACCCTGGCACGGCACGCGGGCGGCTGGCGGGGGGCAACCTGTCGGTGCTGGCGGCGCTGGTGGGAACGCCCTATCTGCCCGACTGGGACGGGCATATCCTGTTTCTCGAAGACATCGGTGAGGACATTTACCGCATCGACCGGATGCTGACGCACCTTCGGCTGGCGGGTGTGTTATCTGCTATTTCGGGTTTCATCTTCGGGCAGTGCTCCGACTGTGAGCCCGGCACCGATGGCGACTCCCTCACTCTCGGTGAAGTCTTCGCCGATCATCTGGGCCCGCTCGGCATTCCGGCCTGGTACGGTTCTATGATTGGGCACATCCGCGACAAGTTCACCGTCCCTGTTGGCATTGAAGCGGAGATCGACGCGACGGCAGGGACGATTCGGCTGTTGGAGGCGGCGGTGCAGTGAGGACGACTGGTGTGGGATAGGCATGGACGAGAAAGCGAAGAAACACCGGTGGGCTACGAAGAACCCCATTTGCAGCCACCCTATCGTCGTGCTATCTTCATGTCCCGTTGCACACGATAAGCTTGTCCGATGAAAGCTCTACACCCGATACATCTTCTCGTTTTGCTGGCGCTTGTCGCCTTTGGCTGTGACGCTGCTCCGGAAGCAACACCCGAAGCCGCCACCCCGGATTTTCGACCCAACATCCTCTGGCTGGTAGCGGAAGATCAAAGCCCGAACCTGCCCATGTTCGGCGACTCGACGGTGGCTACGCCGAGGCTGAGCCAACTCGCAGCGGAGGGCGTGCGCTACACGCATGTGTTTTCGCCATCGGGCGTGTGTGCGCCGAGCCGGGCGGCGCTGGCGACGGGCATGTACCCAACACATATTGCGGCGAACCACATGCGCACGGGACCGTGGTTTGGCCCCAACATCCCCCCAGAAGTTATTGCACGGGCGGCGCAGTTTATGCCGCCGGGCATCACGCCGTATGAGGCTGTGCCGCCGCCCGAAGCAAAGCTGCACAGCGAATATTTGCGCCGCGCCGGGTACTACACCACCAACAACGCCAAAAACGACTACCAATTCCGGGTGCCCGTCACGGCGTGGGACGAGAATGGCTCTGACGCGCACTGGCGCAACCGGGCACCGGGCCAGCCGTTTTTCGCCATCTTTAACTTCGACGTCACCCACGAGTCGCAGATCTGGCAGCGCGCCGACGACTCGCTGTGGGTGGATCCTGACCTCGACGTGCCCGTGCCACCGTATTTGCCCGACACCGAGGTGGGCCGCCGCGACATCCGCCGCATGTATTCGAACATCAAGATCATGGATACACAGGTGGGTGATGTGCTCGACCAGTTGGAAGCCGACGGTTTGCTCGACAGCACCATCGTGGTCTGGTACACCGACCACGGCGGACCGCTGCCGCGCCAGAAGCGGCTGGTGTATGACTCCGGCCTGCGTGTGCCGATGATTATTCGCTTCCCGAATCAGGCGCAGGCAGGCGCCGTGGATGACCAACTCATCAGCTTCATCGACTTTATGCCGACGCTGCTGTCGCTGGCAGGCATCGAACCACCGGACCACGTAGACGGGCAGGCGTTTCTGGGGCCGTATGCTGCCTCGCCGCGCACCTACATCCACGCCGCCGCCGACCGTTTCGACGAGCGATACGACACCATCCGTGCCGTGCGCGACCATCAGTTTAAATACCTGCGCAACTACGCACCGGATCAGGGCTACTACCTGCCCGTCGCCTACCGCGAGCAGATGCCCATCATGCAGGAACTGCTGCGCCTGCGCGACGCAGGTGAACTGGATGAGTACCAGGCCCAGTGGTTTCGCACCGAGAAGCCCGAAGAAGAACTGTTCGACACCGAGGCCGACCCGCACGAACTCCACAACCTCGCTGCCGACCCTGCCTACGCCGACAAACTTGCCGAACTCCGCGCCGAAAACGAACGCTGGACCGCGGCCATCAACGACACCGGCCTGAGACCAGAGCCTGAACTGATGGCGGCATTGTGGCCTGAAGGCGAGCAGCCTGTCACCGAGGCTCCGGTTGCCGAGCAGCAAGACGGACAGGTGGCCTTGCACAGCGCCACCGACGGCGCGTCCATCGGCTATCAGCTTTTACAAGCCAACGAAACGCCCGGCGCGACCTGGCAGGTCTACACTGAACCAATCACGCTTGAAGTGGGCGAGCAGCTAGTCGCGTTGGCGCACCGCATCGGCTACCTGCCGAGTGAGCAGGTGATGGTGGATGGCCTTTGAGCCAAGCGAGGCCTAAAACCCCGCAAGGAGGCGGTTTCTATGGTGTAACGTTATTCTGATCGCAGCGAATCGGCGGGGTTGGCGAGGGCGGCTTTAACGGCCTGGAAGCCCACCGAGGCGTACGCGATCACGAGGATGGCCCCGGCGGCCAGCACAAACACGCCAACGCCCAACGTCGTGTGGAACGTGAAGTCGTCCAGCCAGCCCGACATCAGGTAATACGCCACTGGCGCACCCACGACGAACGCCACTGCCACCAACTGCACGAAGTCTTTCGACAGCAGCAGCACCACCTGCGCCACGGTGGCACCCAGCACCTTGCGGATGCCCACTTCTTTGGTGCGGCGCTCGGCGGTGAAGGCCGCGAGGCCGAAGAGGCCGAGACACGCAACAAACAGCGCCAGCCCGGCGAAATAGTTTGCCAGTGTGCCCATCACCGCTTCGCTGCGGTACGTGGCCTCGTATTCGTCGTCCAGGAACTGGTACTCCACCGGAAACGCCGGGCTAAACGTCTTGAAGGTCTCCTCGAAGGCAGCCAGCGCCGCCTCGGTCTGACCGGCGGCGGTGCGGACGAAGACAGTCCCGTTGCCGTGATGCTGGAGGCGGAAGATGAGCGGCTGGATGTCCTGGTACATCGAGGCCATGTGGAAGTCTTTCACCACGCCGACGATCTGCCCCTCGTGGCCCCACAGCGCCAGCCGCTGCCCCAGCGGGTTCTCCATGCCCATTGCCCGCACGGCGGCTTCGTTGACGACGACGTTGTTGGTGTCGGTGGCAAAGGCCTCGGAAAAGGTGCGGCCGGACAGCATCTCCATCTTCATCGTCTCGATGTAGTCGTAGCTGCTGCTGATGACGTAATAAAGTGTGTTGTCATCGGGGTCCTTGCCGTCCCACTGCGGCCCGCCCGTCGAGATGTTCACATGAAGCGGGTTTTCGGTGCCGGAGGTAACATGCGTAATGCTGGGGTGTTGGAGCAATTCCGCCCGGAAGCTCTCGAACTGCGTGGCAGCCCCACCCGGCAGTTCACTGAAGAAGACGTTCTCGCGGTCCACGCCCAGGTTTTTGGTGCGGATGTAGTCGAGTTGGTTATAGACGGTGACGGTGGAAACCATCAGCACGATGGCGGCGGCGAACTGAAACACCACCAGCCCTTTGCGCAGCCCGGTTCCACGCGCCGTGTGCAGGATGCCTTTGCGCAGCACCTGAATGATGCCCACCCGCGACAGGTACAGCGCCGGATACGCCCCGGCCAGCAACCCCGTTGCCACCGCCAGCGCGAGGAACTGCGCCCACGCCATCGGCTGTGCCAGCGTCATGGCCTTGCCCGTGAGTGCGTTGAAGCCGGGCAACAGCAGCCACACCGCCCCGGCAGCGAGAAGCAGGGCAAACAGCGCCGTCAGAATGGCCTCGCCGAGGAACTGGCCTGTCAGGCTGCGCTGCGAACTGCCAAACGTTTTGCGAATCCCGATCTCCAGCGCTCGCTGCGCACTACGCGCCGTGGTCAGGTTCATGAAGTTGATGGCGGCGATGAGCAAAATAAAAAGGCCCACCCAGGCGAAGGTGCGTACATAGTCGATGCGCCCGCCCACCAGCACGCCGTCTTCAAACTCGGAGTGCAGGTACGCATCCGCGTATGGCTGCAGGAACAACTCCGACACCGAACCTTCGGCGTTTTCCTTAATGACGTTGGCGATTTTGGCCGATACGGCTGCGCCATCTGCACCGGGTTGTAGCTTCACATACAGGCGTGGGCCGTTGTTTGTCCAGCTATCGGTCCAGCTATTGCGCTGCGTGAATTCCTCCATCGCCAGCAGGTAGTCGTACTGCACCGACGACTGCGTGGGCAGGTTTTCCATCACGCCGGTCACCACCACGTCCATGCGGTCTTCGAGGCGGAGCGTCTGCCCGAGAATCGCCCCGGTTGCCGCCGCCGGGGTGGCATGTGCGGCGAAGGCTTCGGGGAAATATCTGCGGGCCATCGCCTCTGTGAGGATGACGGCATCGGGGTTTTGCAACGCCGTGGCGGGGTCACCGGCGAGGAGCGGGAAGCCGAACATGGTGAGGTAGTCCTTCCCCGCGTGGCGGCCCGATTCGCGGAACGTCTGGTCGCCCCGGGCGAAGACCATCTGCTGCTCCCAGCTAAACAGCGCCGCCATCGTGATTTCCGGGTAGTCTTCGTCCAATACCTCGTCTAACTTCGCCGTGAGCGAAGGTGTGGTGGAGACCTGCCCTTCGCCGTGGCGCGCCGTGCGCAGGACGCGGTAGATCTGTTCCACCTCTTCGGGAAACTCATCGAAGCGCAGCTCATCCTGCACCCACAGCACAATCAGAAAACTCGCCGCCAGCCCCACCGCGAGGCCGAGGATGTTGATAAACGCATACGCCTTGTGGCGGCGCATGCTGCGCAGCGCGGTCGTGAGGTAGTGACGAAGCATAGCCGAAACCCGGGTGAATAGAATAGCTACCCGAGAAGACACCGGCGGCGACGCATTCGTTTACAGGGCTTTACAGAAATGAACCCTGCTGCTCGCTCCTCAGCCGCCAGCCTGTGCGTTCCTGTTTGTTCATGTGTTAGTGTCGCAGTACCTTGTTGAGCCACCGGCGGGGATGGAGCCTGCGCGGGTATCCCTGCTGCGACGGAACACCAAACGATGCTGCCATGGCTCTCGCTGTTGTGAATTACCCCACCCTTTCGGAGGCCGATTTTGCTTGGATTCAGTCTTTCAGGGAAGCACATGACCCCCTCTACTTCCATGTCGTTGATCCTCATTTTACCGTCATCTTCCCGACCGAGGAAATTCCTGAGCAGACGCTAATTGATCACGTGCGCGCGCACGCCAAGGCATCGCGGGCCTTCGATGTTGTCTTTCGATGTGCCATCCTGGGTGATCCTGATTTTCAAGGGCATGCCCATGCGTTCCTGGTGCCCGATGAAGGGTTTAGCGACATCGTTCGGCTTCATGATCGACTTTACACAGGACCGTTGGCCTCCGAGCTTCGGCTGGACCTGCCCTTTGTCCCCCATATGGGCGTCGCTAATACCCCGAGGCCGGAGTCGTGCAAAACCCTCATTGATCAGATAAATGCAGAGCCGTTCGAGATTCGAGGGCGCTTTGAAACCCTCGATGTCATCGGATATGACGGGGAAACGGTGTGGACCATTGAGCAGTTTTTGTTACGAGGTTCAAGCGATTCCGAGGCATAGCCCGCCTGCTGTGCCGTCGGCCCGTCCGTTAAGCCCGGTGGCCCTTTCGAGATGGGTGCGGTCGCCTTGACGAATAGGAGCCCGCCCGCTGGGTGCCGGTCGATGTGTCAAGTGACGAACGTGCTGTGGTTGAAGGGACTCGGATTCCGCCGCTCGGCTCGGCTGAACGGATCACCCTCACCGTGGCCCTCTCCCATCGAGGGAGAGGGAACCCATAAAGAAGCAACTTCGCTATCCTGACATCACCAGACGGAATTGGTATTACGGAGTAGCAACCTGTACGTGGTCGAGGATCCATGCATAGATGGCATCGCCCAGGCCCGGTGCGCCACGCGGCCAGCGGAAATAGCGGTCCGGGCCTGTTTCTGCGCTAAACCCACCGGCTACCGTCATGCCGTGGTTGGCGCCCGGAACGACGAGGATCCTGTAATCCGTGTTGCCCGCCTCCTGCAGGGCCTGTTCAAGCTTCGGCACATTGGCAGGCGGGGGCACCACAAAGTCGCGCTCCCCATAAAAGGCCAGCACCGGAATGGTTGTCTGACGCAGCGCGGAAACGGGATCAAACGACGTACGCCGCCGGAAGTAGTCCAACTCGCTGTTGTTCAAGTCGTCGGGCAGGTCCACGTAGGGGGCCCAGCGTTGTTCGCGGGCATGGGCCACCAGCGGCTCGAACACCTCCCATCCAGCCCCTTCATTCGATAACTCCACCATCTTTTTCTGGTAGTCAAAAGCGGCCCGGTAGTCATCTTCGGTAAAGTCTTCCTCGGCAAACCAGCGCATCCGATACTCGATGACGTGCCCCTGCTGGTCGGCGAGGCTCTCGGCGGGCCCCACATCAAGGATCAGAAAAGCCACCTGCCCCGAGCGTTGTGCCACCACCGGGACAATCCAACCGCCAGCGCTGATTCCCCAAAGACCAATCTGGTTGGCGTCGATGTCGTCACGTGCCAGCAGCAGGTCGAGCGCCCCCAACACATCGTCATACCGATCCTCGCCTGTCACCGTCGGGCGGTTGCCGCCGGACTCGCCCACGCCGCGCCCATCAAAGATAAATCCTGCGATGCCGCGTTCGGCCAACCGGCTTGCTTCGGCCATTTGCCCCCACCGGGTACCATACCCGCGTCCCTGCACAATGATAACGGCAGGATGAGGACCGGGGCCTGTCGGGCGCACAAGGGTTCCCCCCATGGTCACCGCACCGCTCTGGAAGGACAGGTTCTCGGTCACCACCACCGGTTCGACAGGTCGGAAGGTTCGTTTGAGGTGAACCTGAAAGACCGTGGAGTCGCGCCGCATGACGGTGCCGTGCATCTCGCCTGCCTCGGCGTCGACCCGCAGCGTGGTGGGACCATAGAGGAAGTTGAACGCCAACTGTCCCGCAGCATACGTTACCTCGTCGCCACGGGGCGGTGTGTTCATCATGCCCCAATCTGGTACGGTGAACCGCGCCTGATACCCACCTTGGTGCTCGTCCAGGTCCATTTTGAGGATTTGGACGGACCCTTCGTGGATATACGCGCCCTCCCAGTAACCGGCCACGGTTGCTAACGGAGCTTGGGCAGACTGGGCAAGCACAAGGCCAGGGGTCACCAGCCAACAGAGCAAGAGTAACGTTTTGAGGGACATATGAGTAGGAGGTTGCCGTAGGGTAGTGGATGGTTAGCCTACGGCCCTGGCGTGCCTGTGATGTGCCTTTGCGACGAGCCGTGAGGGTGTTGGTGTGAACCGTAGGCTAGCAGCGACGACGGGTCTTCGATGCGTCCCGGTTTGCCTTGTCTGAAGAAAAAAGGGATGCGTACCTTCTCTAGAGCATCCGGCGGGCCTAGGCCACAAACAAAGCCCATTTAGCCGTTTTTCATCCAGGCGCCTCCCATGTCATTCGATTATCAGCCCATCTTGAAAGGCGAGCTGGTAGAACTCAGGCCGCTTCGGGCCGAAGACTACGAGGCCCTCTACGCCGTCGCGTCGGATCCGCTCATCTGGGAGCAACACCCGGTCTCGAACCGCCACGAAGAAGCGCCCTTCCGTTCGTTTTTTGAGGCGTCCCTTGCTTCGGGGGGCGCGTTGGTGGTGCTCGACAACACCGCTCAACAGATGATCGGGTCGTCGCGGTTTTATGGATACGACCCTACCCGCAGCGAAGTGGAGATTGGCTGGACATTTTTGGCGCGTACGTACTGGGGGGGACGGTACAATGGCGAGGTCAAACGGCTCATGTTGCGCCACGCCTTCAGGTTTGTCCACACGGTGGTTTTGCTGGTTGGCTTTCAGAATATTCGGTCTCAGCGAGCGGTGGAAAAGATTGGAGGAATCCGGGTGGGTACCCGCCCCGATGCAGGGGGACGCGCGAGTTATATCTACCAAATCAGTGCTGCCTAACTTCGACGCTACACCGAGTTGACAACCGGCCGTTTTCATGATACCCGCCCGACCTGGGCAACATGGTAGGTATCCACCGAGGTAGGCCTCCAACAAAAGAAGCACGCGGTTTGCTTCGGATGTCGGTTTGGGTTTCCTTCCCGTCTGGACTCTCCTTTCCCATCCCGCACACGTCTGGTAGCGTACACCGCCATGGACCTGAATCCGTCCACCCAACGCACACAAACACCGCGTAAGCTCCTTGGCCGCATTGTGGCGCTGTGGCGTTACCCCGTCAAGTCGATGGGGGCTGAACCCCTGGATACGGTGGATATTTCATGGCACGGCTTGGCGGGAGACCGTCGCTGGGCGTTTGTACGCGGCGGCATCCCCCGCAGCGGCTTTCCCTGGTTAACACTCCGGGAACGGCCCGACATGAGACACTACCAACCACATTTCGCCGATCCTAGCAAGCCCAACACCTCGGCCACCCAGGTGCGAACTCCTGACGGACGCGCGTTCGATGTTACAGATCCGGCGCTGGCAGCGGAGTTGGGCCATGATGCCCGTGTCATCAAGCAAGATCGGGGCGTGTTCGATACGTTTCCGCTTTCGCTCATCACCACACAAACCGTCGCCAGCCTCGGGGCCATGGTGGGGTTCGAACTGGATCCCCAGCGGTTCCGGCCCAACCTGCTGGTCGAGGCCGCTGAACCAGCCGCGTTTCCAGAGGACGCATGGGTCGGAGCCGTGCTGCGCATTGGTGATGCAGCCATGCGCATCGACAAGCGAGACAAGCGGTGCGCCGTGGTGAACATCGATCCGGAAACAGCCCAACCAGACCCGACGACGCTCCGCATCATTGCCCAGGCACGCGAAGGCTGTTTGGGCGTGTATGGCTCCACCGTTCAGCCGGGGCGTATCGCCGTGGGCGATGCGGTGTATCTTGCCCCGTGACGGACAGAATTATTCACACGGCTGTTTTCTCATCATTATGTAGGGTCGCAGATCCTGTGGACATCTCCCCCCGATAACAAGGACCACCACAAACGAGCCCAACCGCTCGTCGCCAGACGTTGATGTTTTTTGCTTGCATCACTTTGTATTATAAAGTACATTATGAAGCCAATTCAGTAACCATTGATTCCCGAACGATGATGACAGAAAAAACCACAAATGGAGCCTCTTCTTCCTGGAGCCGCTGGCGGATCGGCGCTTGGGGAGTCGCCGCGCTCGTGCTTCTGCTGCCCCTAGTCGCCATGCAATTCACCAATGAGGTGAACTGGACCCTCGGCGATTTCGTTTTTGCCGCCCTCCTCATCCTGGGGGTGGGGGTTCCTTTTGAACTCGCGGTGAGGAAGTCCGGCAACACAGTGTATCGGATCGCTATCGGCGTTGCGTTGGTGACGGCATTCCTTCTCGTTTGGACCAACCTTGCTGTTGGTCTCATTGGTAATGAGGGCGAACCCGCTAACCTGATGTATTTCGGGGTGCTTGCCGTTGGCCTTGTGGGGGCCTTCATGGTCCGCTTTCAGGCTCGCGGAATGGCCTTCACGCTACTCGCCACCGGGGTCGCCCAAATGCTCGTCGCCGGAATTGTGCTGCTGGCTGGCATGCACGAGGTGGCGGGCAGTTCCGTGGGCGAAGTCTTGAAGGTGACAGGGTTTTTTGCGGCGTTGTGGCTTACGTCAGGCGGACTGTTTTGGCATACGGCGCAGGGAGCCTCTACAGCAAGCACGGAAGAATCCCTAGCGATGCAGTGAAGTAACGCTCCTTTTTTGTTCTTTCAGCGCCTGTCTTACGAGCGCCTATTCGCCGTGACTTTCGGTGCTGCCGGCTGGGGTTCGGCGGTTGAAGCCCTGCATCGTGGTTAGGAATTCCACAACGTCGCGCAATTCCCGGCGGTTCAGGATGGCACCCATCGGCGGCATGGAGGACGGGCCGTCCTGCCGCTCGGCGATGTTTTCCTGAAGCACTTCCTGCGTCTCTCCCGATGCGGTCATGATCAGGACATGGGTAGCGGTTTCCTCGCGTAGCGTACCCGACACGACGGAGCCGTCATTCAGCGTGAGCACGAGGGTGCCAAAGCCGGGCGCGATGTGATCACTGGGTGCGACGAGGGCGGCCAGCAGGTATTCACGGTCGTATTGCGCCCCCACGCCGGTTAATTCCGGCCCCACGTCGCCGCCGAAGTCGTCGATCATGTGGCAGCGCATGCACTGTGCCGCCGGATGCCGGTAGATAACCCGAGCCCCACGCCGGGCATTGCCGCCATAGAGCACTTCCTGATAGGCCGCCACGTCCATAAGACCGGGCGGGGTACCTCCGGCCCGCGTCGTGCGGAAGCGTTCGACCCGTTCCGCCAACTCGGCGGATCCACCGGTTGTGGCAGCATCCATCACGTCGAGCTGAATTTCGGGGACTACGCTACCCGCTTCGAGGTTGTCGAGCAGTCCCGCTAGGACGGTATGCGCTGCCGGGTCCTGAAGGGCACCCAGGGCTTCGAGTGCACTCTGCTGCTCTTCCGTCGTACCATCCTCGATGGCGGCGGCCAGCAAGGCGGCTTTCTGATCTGCCGGGGTGTTCAGGTTCGGAATCTGTTCCAACGCGGCCATGCGTACCTCCCGGTCGGCGTCGGCCTGGGCGATGCGGGTGGCCCCTTCCATGTCGTCATATCCTGCCGTGTGCAGGGCCTGCAAGGCCGCAATCCGCACGTCGCTATCGGGATCTTGCTGAAGAAGCCCAAGCAGGGCTGGCAAGGCGGGCGCGTACGCCAGATTTCCGGTTGCTTCTACCGCTGCCAGCCGAACGGTGGCGTCCGTCGTGGCGAGCAAGGCGTCCAGTTCCGGTCCCAGCGCCTCCTGCGCAACGGTCGGGTTGCGTTCCAGTGTTCCACGATGTACGCCGTCGACGCGGTCCACCACGGAGGGATCGGGCCACGAGCCGAGCGTGGCCAGGGCTTCGGCACGTAGTGGGGATGGTGCATCAGTTCCCGCGAAGGCCGCGAGACGAGCGGCCGCGTCAGGGCCGCCCACCCGCAGGTTGGCATTGATGATGCGGCGGAGCAACGGCTCGTTGTCGAAGGGCGTTTGTCCCAACAGCGCTGCCAGTTCCGGCATGGCGTCCTCAATGGAGGAATCATCGTTGATGGCCCGAGCTGCGTCGGTCACAATGTATTCGTCGGCATCGTCGAGGAAGCGCGCCACGCCGGGGTGCTGCATGCGCCGCAGCGCCACCACAGCGGCCAGCCGCACGGCCCGCGACGGGTGGTCTTCCAGCGCCACCAGTGCGTCTGCCTCACCGATGCGGGCCAGGGCAATCGCGCCCGCCTGCCGCAGGTACACATCTTCGTCGTTGTTGGTCGCCAGCATGTCGATGATGGGCTGGACGGCGGGCGTGTGGCCAAGGCGCCCCAGTGCCTCGGCGGCAAAGAACGGCACCCGCCCCGCCGTGGTGTCGGCAAGCAACGGAAGGAGTTCATCAGCAGCGGCGGCATAGCGAATGTCGCCGAGTACCTTCGCGGTCTGCGCCCGGACCTCCGGGTCGCTGTCATTTAAGAACGTGACCATCGGCGCGGCGGCAGCGAGGTCGGTACCCCGAGCAACCTGCCCGAGCCCCCAGAGACCATGCAGCCGCGCCAGTTGGTGGCCTGTCTGCTGGACGGCTCCGAGCAGCGTCTCGGTATCTTCGCGGTCGACGAGTTCAAATTGCGCCTTCATCCGCACGCGCATATCGGCGTGCTGCAGCCGCTCCGCCAGCGCGTCGGCGGACTCCTGGGTGAAGTCGGCCACGAGCAATGCGGCGGTCTCGTTTTGCGCCGCTGCATTATCGGTACGCTGCGACGAGAGACGCCAGATCCGGCCCTGGTCTTTGGTACCCCAGCCTTCCATCCAGTCGGCGACGTAAAGGTGGCCGTCGGGGCCGAAGTCCATGCCCGTCGCGAGCAGGCCACGCGTGACTTCTTCTTCACCGGCAAACGAAAAACCAGCCCCGTCGGGCTCCAACTGAAAGGCGAAGATGCGCGAGCGGGCGGGCGATCCCGTAAACTCAGCGATGAAGAAGTGGTCCTGCCACTGCCCGTCGAGCGCCGTACCGGGGTTGTACGTCATGCCAGCCGGGCCGCTGTGGTAGTTGGCGATGGGGGGCAGCACATGGGCGGCCTGGCCTTCGAAACGCGGTTTGAAGTAGTCCTCGTCCATCCACACCTTGTAGGTGTTGTTGGTGGGATCGGTGTATTTGCCGTATTGCCAGTTGGAGCGCCAGCCGCTGTCGGAGCCGTCGATCAGGTAGACGACGCGCTCGCTCTCGCCGGGGTGGTCGCCGTCGTTGTCTACGCTGATGAGGTTGCCGTATTTGTCGAAGACAAACTCGTGCGTGTTGCGCACGCCGTGGGCAAACACCTCGAAGCCTGAGCCATCGGGCTCGGCGCGCATGATGCCACCCTGGTTCGGGAACGCCCACCGCTGGCCGTCCTGATCCACGACGTTGAAGCCGATGTCGCCGATGGACCAGTAGATGCGTCCGTCGGGACCCCGGATGAGCCCCGACATGCCGTGCCCGCTAAAGCCGATGTGGACCGCATAGCCGTGGCTGATGGATTCTTTGGTGTCGGCATAGCCGTCGCCGTCCACATCACGCACGCGCCACATATCGGGCGCAACGCCAATGTACACGTCGTCGCCCACGGGCAGCACCGTGCCTGCCACATCGGTCACCTCGGTGTCGAAGTCCTCAATAAAGATGCGCGAGAGATCGGCCACGCCATCGCCGGAGGTGTCTTCGATGCGGTAGATGCGCTCGCGCTCCACGGCAAGGTCGCGCCAGTCGTGCGAGCCGTCGCCGTTTACATCCTCCTGCCACGTGTTTTCGGCGCTGCGCTCGGGGGCCATTTCCTCATGGAGAAAGGCGCGCCGGTCCTCCACGGTTTGTAGGCCAATGGACCGGATCATCCACTGCGGATACCCGCGAATGTCGAACTCGGAGTTGTCCTGCCGGAAGGTACGCGTGACGTAGGCGCGGCCCTGCGGATCGAAGGTCAGCCCGATGGGGTCGGCCAGGAGTGTTTCAGAGGCCCACAGGCTAAGATCTAGGCCGTCCATCACCTGAATAGCCGCCACGTTCTGGATGGAGTCGGCCTGCTGGGCGGCCACGGCAGGGTCCATCTGCACGACGGCTCCTTCGGGCGGCGGCGGCACGTTGGAGGCAACCGGTGGTGTCGGCTCGGCACATCCGGCAGCAACAACGCCACCAAGAAGCAGGATCAGCAGGGCAAAAACAGGGCGCGGGAGGTGGTGGAAGGCGGGCATACGAAACATGGATGATGAAACCGGCGGGAACAGCAGTGGCGGTGGCGCACCATGCTCGAAGGGCGTGTTAATGATAGGGGATCACCAGCGCTCCTGCAACGGAAGAGCCTCAACACCTTGGAAATTTCGATCTGGCGTACGAGGGCCTATTTCACATGAACCACCGTTGTTGTTTGTTCATACGCCGCAGCGGATCTGGAAGCCCGAGCATCGAACCGAACAAAATAGACACCTGCCGAGACAGCATGTCCCGTATCGTCTCGGCCATCCCATGCCTGCCGGTGGACGCCGGGAGCTTGTTCTCCATCGACCAGGGTTCGCACGGCGCGCCCGAGGGCATCAAAAACGATAAGGTGCACGGTGGACGGATGCGGCAGGTCGTAGGAAAACTGGGTGGTTTGATTAAACGGGTTGGGATGCGGCGTATGAAGGGCAAAGCGACTGGGCATGGGGATCGTTTCCGCATGCGTCGCAACGGGCGGAATGAGCAGGGTCCCATCGCTACGCACGATCACCACGGCGATGTCATCCGGTTGCCCGCCCTCGGCAGGCACCACGGCCACCGCCAGCCCCTCGCCTTGCTGGCTCGACAGATCCAGTTCAAACAGGCCGCGTGACGTGCCGCCGTCGTCGGTGACCTCCAGCACATACAGGGCGGGCGCGAGGCTGGTATAGTCAGTGAGGGTCCCAAAGGCGAGGTTGTTCGCAAGGGACGTGCCCGCAGGGGACAATCGGAGGGTCAGCGGCGGGGCGTCCGGGGCGGCATGCGCGAAGAACAGGTCCACCAGCGTCGGGTCCTGCGCCTCGAAGCGGGCGTTGCGCTGCAGCAGGAGCGTGGGGGCATCGGGAGGCCCTGCGAAGAAAAGGGCATACGACGTGGGCAAGGCGTAGTCGTCGCCCGTGAGTTCGCCGACGAAAAAGTCGAGTTGTTCGGTCAGGACGGCGGCGTCGAGGGTACCGCCCGTGGGGACCAGATGCACCACCGGGGAGATGGCCCCCAGCGCAAAGCGGGTGATGGGCAGAACGGTGCCAGGTTCAAGGTTTTGGGCGGTAAGCAGGCTGTCTACATACACGTCCAGCCCGTTCTGACGGTGCGTGTGTTTGTCATTCCTCGTAGGGGCGAAAGACGATTGTTGGAGGTCCACCTCTGGTTCGGACTCTTTTCCCGGTAGGATGAGCGATATGAATGTCCTGCTTCCCGTGATCCCGAGAAAATTGGCCACCCGGTCAAAGAAATTATTGATAACTACAAACTCAAGTTCGGCCATATAGACAGCGCCTGGTCTCAACACGCCTCCTCGACAGCGAATACGACTGCCAACTTCGTCAAGGCCAAGGCGACATTCTGGAGGGCCTCGTCGAAGACGTATTTCATTGTCTTCAAAAAAGTCGGTGATGTCGACGCTACGAGCCGGGCCATTGCCGACATTTTCCACCGTGATCGTATACGTGATCACTTGGCCCACCTGTATCGTGTCGGTGTCTGCGGTTTTGGTAAGGAGCAGGTTGGGTTCTCCGGCTAGAATTCTCACAAAATCGCTGACTTCACCTCCAGTATTGGCACCGTTCACCCCAACCACGTTCTCGATCTCGCCCAATTCCAGCACGGTAAAGGAGATGTTCACCCGCACCGTGTCTCCGGGTCCCAGGTTTCCGAGGTCGCAGTTGACAATATTGGTGGTGGCAGTTGCCTCAAGCAGACAACCTTCAGAGGCGCCCTCAAACCGCAGTTGTGACGCATCGGTGATGTCCGTAAGCATCAGATCCAGCGCTTCGAGCAGGCCGGGATTAACCACCTCAATGGTATATGTCACCATGTCGCCCACCGCCACGGTGTCTTCGTCTACGGTTTTGTTGACTTCAAGCAGGGGCGTGGCGTCGTCCTCCAACTGAATGCGGGTCACACCCACGTTGGCGATGTCATTTTCCTTCACCTCGCCCGCTACCACGAGGCATCCGGGGCCACATATTTCTACGGACGGTGTTTGGCCCACCAAATTGGGAAGGGGCGATGCGAGGCGGACATCGTCAATGGTCGCTGGATTCGGCAGCGACCACCAGCCCCAAACCTGTGGCTGATCGCTGGGCGGCGTTACTTCGTTGACGGTCTGAATATCATATCGCGTGGTATAGCCCGTAGCAATCAAGGCCCCTCTTGTTGGAATATCCGCTACTGACGGAGCGTCGAAAATAAAATCGCTGCCACTCCCGCCCCAATAGCTTATTGAGAAGTCCGTTGCCTGGTTATTTCCACCGCCGCATGCAAAGAAGGCGTCTTGTTCTCCCCCTCCATACGTGGGCTGAAAGGCGTCTTCCGAGGTGGGGAAATCGTCGGAACTGGTACGGCCACCAACACACGCCACCAGATTCTCATCGATATAGATGTGCTGCACGGCAAGTGCCCGATCTGGCTCGGTGCCTCCAAAACGAAAAACGGTCGGGGTGGTGCCGGTCAGTTGCAGCAAGACAACATCTTCGCTGGTGGCGTCCATTACCAAATCGGGCTGCTCGCCGAGGAGTTCGGGCGAGTTCGTAGAACCAACAGCAAACACCATGTCGTCCTGTACCGCAACGTCCTGAAAGTTATCGCTGCTCGTCCCGCCCCACGGCGAGGCAAAGCGCAGGCTGCCGTCGGCGAGGTCGCCCTGAGCGAAGAAGGCGTCTTCCAGGCCGCCGCCAAACCCTTGCAGCGGATCTTGCACCGGCGCATCTGCGGACCCCGTGGTACCGACGCTCCAAAACGTACCTGCTCCATCCGTCGCAATGCCATTGCCCGTGTCGATGCCGCTTCCGCCGTAAAAGGTAGACCATGCCATCGTGCCATCCGCGCCGAGGCGGGTCACGAAGGCATCGGAGATACCGCCGAAGGTGGGTTGGATGGTACCCGGCGTGGTGGGGAAGTCGGCGGAGAACGTGGAGCCGATGGCAATGACATCGCCATCGGGCGTCACCACAAGGTCACTCACGAGTTCTACGGGGCCGGTGCCGCCGAGGTAGAAGCACCAGGCCACCGAGTAGGTCTCGGCGGCGGCATCGAGGGCACAGACGAACCCATCGACGGGGGCCTGATAGGCGTTGCGGGCCTGCGGCAGGTCATCCGACTGGGTCACGCCTCCCACATACAGGCGGCTTCCGTCGGGCGTACCCGCCAGGGCACGGGGCTGCTCGTTGTTGCTGCCGCCAAACGTAAACAGGTCCACCTCGGGAGGAGGCGGCGGGTTTACGGGCGGAGCCAGGCGGAGGCTCTGGGGAGCGGGTACGCTGTTGGTGGCCGGTTGGCGAAAGGCTAGCAGCAGCATGCTGCCCCCAAGCAAGACGATGAGCCCGAAGGCAACCGTGCGCCGAGAGGAGGTGGTCTGCAGGAGGGACATGGCATACACTCCATCAGATAAAGAACGCAGGCGGATACGTGGTCTATAGGGCCACGCGAGGTTGCTTCTCCAACATATCCAATCCGCCCATAAGTTGCATTTGGTAGAATGCCGATGCCGCCGTCTTCACAAACGAGGCTGAACGAAGGGGCGCTTTGGCGTGTTGATTTGATGCCCGGTCGAGCGCCCTCAGCCGAGGACGACAGCGATCAATGCGCGTGTTGCTCATAGTGCTGGCGCAGCAGATCTTCGGCAAAATCGTCTTGCAGGTCGCGCCACACCGCGTGGATATGGTTGGCCCCATTCTGAATGTTGTCGTACTCGATGAGCACGGTCGGGCCGTGGATACGGTAATAATGCGCCTCGCCGCGCTCGGCGCTTCCCGCCCACGCTAAATAGAGCGCATCCAGCCCAGCGTCGTCGATGGCATCACGTTGGGTGGTGGCGACGTCGGCCGCCATGTTGTTCAGGTATACGTCCAACAGTACTTGCAACTGCGCCTGTTGCGCCGTCGTCATTTCCGCGGCGGGAAATCCTTCGAAGCGTTCGAGGCGAGCATGGCGGTCGGCCCCGGTGATGATGTCGCGGGGCGCTTGGTTGGCGATGCGGGTGCGTTGTTGTTGCGCGTCGGTGAGCAGGTTCCACAGCGCGCGGGCTTCGTCTTCTTCAGCGGCCAGCACCCGCCAGCCGCTCCGCTCGCCCTGGCGCACTTCGGCGGGATTTGCACCCCAAAAGGAAGGCGTGGCAGCCACTACGGTCTGCGTCACGGACGAAAAGTTAAGCGAGAGGTGGTGCCCTTCGAACCGCCAGCCCCAGGGTTCCGCCACCGAGGGCGTCCCAAACACCGACACATAATAGCGGCCGGGGTCACGCCCCAGGATGCCTTCGAGTTCGACGATGCCGGTGGCTTTGGCATAGCCGTCTTCGGTCAGCGCCGTTTGCAGCAGCGCATAGGCTGCGGTGCGCTGGGCATCCGTCATGGCACCCAGTCCCAGCCCTTGGCGGGTGCGGGGGACAAAATGCCAATTAAACCGCTCGGCGCTGTCGAACGAAAACACCGCCTGCGCCCGTTGCTCATCATCGAGGGTGTTGAGGAAGTGTTGTGCCGCCGCCGCGAGGTCTGCCGAAGGCGGGGTGGGCTGGGCCGCCATCGCTACCGGGATCTGCAACGCTTCGGGCGAAGGAGTTGTGGCTACCTGTACCATGATCCAGCCACCCAGCAGGAGCAGCAAAACCACCGCACCCATGGCATAAACGCGACGCTTTTTCATCGGCTTCGAGGCAAAAAGAGAGGGGCCTACCTACATTGGAGATACCAGTGCCACGCTGGAAGGTTCATCGGGCGTGCTTATTCGGTATCCGGCTCGGCAATAGAGATCTGCGGTTTAAACGCCGTGCGAATGGCATCCGCTTCGCCTACTGGTAAGGCCATACGGTAGGCGGCGTAGTCGGGGAAACCCCGCCGTCGTGCTTCCGCATCCCACACCACCCGGTAGCCCATCCACACCTCATCCAGCACGCCGATGTAGGCGTCGTACGGCGTGGCGCGGTCTGTTTTGAGGGAGACCACGGCTTTGTCGGGCCGTACGGCATACTGTGGGAGGCAGGCATAGCCAGCGCTACAGTTCATCACGTGTTGCTGCACCGTGGCGCGTAGCGCGTCCACTGCCAGCGGCTGTTGTTCCACCAACAGTTGCCCTTCGGCATTCACCAACACGCTCAGCATGTTGCGGTCGTGCAGTTCCGGGGGCGGCGTATCCAGCGCGGGAGGGAGCACCATACCGATGCCGGTGTCGACGTCGATGGTGGTGGTGACAAGGAAGAAAATGAGCAGCAAAAAGGCGATGTCGGCCATCGACGACGTGGGGATTTCGGCGACACGCCGGGGACGAACAGCAAGGAGAGGCATGACAGGCAGCGGATTGGTAACACGGTATTAACAAGACCCACAGGGGCGCTGCCGTTGCTCGGCGTCGGCCTTCATGAGAACCTGATCGCATCTTGTTCTCAAATCCATGTTGCACCCGTCCTTGCCATGATTACCTTGTATGCAAAGGAGCCCTTGCTAGGGGGCCTGTTGTCCTTTGGTGATGGCACCAGCTTGAGGTTTATGACCGTGGAGGTCCGCAATGCATACGGTTGAACTCACCATTTATGTAGAAGACGATCTGCAAGACTTTCTCATCGCCGAGCTTGCAACGTTGGACTTCGAGACCTTTGTTCAGGAAGACACCTTTGTTCAGGCGTACATCGCCGCGCCGCAGTGGACCGAGCAAAAACGGGACGAGATCACGCAATGGCTGCGCAACCGGGGCGTGTTTGTTCCTATCGATGAGGAGACCATCGAGCCGCGTAACTGGAATGAGCAGTGGGAAGAAACCATTCGGCCGCTCGCGGTGGGCTCATTTATTATTAAACCCACCTGGGCCGCCTTGCCCCCTACAGATGACGACAAGATCCTGCTTGAGATCGACCCCAAGATGAGTTTTGGGACCGGGTATCATGCCAGCACCCGGTTGGTGCTTCGGTTTTTGCCCCAACTGATCAACACGGGCGCGCGCATCCTCGACGCAGGCACAGGCACGGGCATTCTTGCAATTGCGGCCTTAAAACTGGGGGCGACCCAGGCCTATGCCTTCGATATCGACCCCTGGGCGCAAGAAAACGCCGTCGAAAACTTCCACCTCAACGGGGTGTCGCACCAGGTTGTTTTCCGCACGGGTAGTCTTGAGGTGGTCACAGAAACCGGGTTCGACGTGATTTGCGCCAATATCAACCTGAATGTATTGCTAGAGATGCTGCCCGCCTTTACGGAGAAGCTCACACCGTCGGGGCACCTGGTGCTGGCGGGGCTGCTGCGTGAAAACCGAAGCCGCCTCCTGAAGGAAGCTGCCACCTGTTCCCTGATTCCCGTTCATGAGGCCGTAGAGGACGAATGGTGGTCGGTGGTTTTAACGCAGCGCAACCATTAAACTAGGGGCACCCGTTCGACTCATGCTTCGGCTGTGCCCGTGCCCCCTCGTTCCTCTTCATCGAAGGCGCTCCTGCGCCTCCTGCGTCCTTTCCAGTGGATCAAGAACGGGCTTGTCTTTGTCCCCCTGATTACGGCGTCGGCGTTTACGGACCTGCGTGCGTGGTTGGATGCCGGGCTGGTCTTTTTGGCCTTTTCCGCGACGGCTTCAGCCGTGTATATCATCAACGATGCCCGCGATGTTACGGCCGACCGCCTGCATGAAGAAAAGCGCCACCGCCCGTTTGCAGCAGAGGTACTCACGCTAGGTCAGGTATGGTGGATGCTGCCTCTGCTGGTAGGAATCGGAGGGGGGCTGGCGTGGCTGGCCGGGGCCATCGCTGCCATAGGGACCTATCTGCTGCTGGCGCTGGCGTATGTCTTCTTCATCAAGCGATTGGCAGTGCTTGATGTGTTTGTGTTGGCCGTTTTTTATGTGTTGCGCTTGTGGGGTGGCCACCTGGGCACCGGGTATCGTGCCACCGCGTGGTTATATAGCTTTGCAGGCTTCTTTTTCCTGAGCCTCTCGCTCCTGAAACGGGTCAGCGAGTTACAGGTGGAGCAGCCGACTGCCGGGAATTTGCTGCCGGGGCGTGGTTACACCCACCATGATCATCCCCTCTTGTTGGCTGCCGGGATGGGGGCCACCTTCAGCGCCAGCATTATTCTGGCGCTGTATGTACGCGGCCCCAATGTGGCGCAGTTTTTCGAAGCGCCCCATTGGTTGTGGATCCTGGTGCCCTTGCTGCTTTTCTGGCAGTGCCGGATCTGGCTGCACGTGCTGCGCAAAGACCACGCGGTAGATCCGGTTGCTTTTATCGTTCAGGACCCGCAATCCTGGGCGGTGCTATTGATTGCCATAGGCTGTGCGGTAGTGGCACATGGGATGTTTGTGCCGTAAGGGAGGTGTTGCTTCACGGGACCATTAATAGCACTGCTTGCCGAAAGGCTTCGAACAAAAGCGGGACATTGTGGGCCACCAGCAAAACGATCAGCAGGGCCGCCCCGCCTTTGGCCAACCGGGGAAAGGGAGAAAACGGCGCATGGGCCGCAAGAACCACGAGCCACGGCATCATATGGGCCACATACAGAAAGGTCTCGGGGCCATACAGGACATGGAGTACCCACTGCGTCAGAACCACGCAGAGAACCGTGTATTGCAAGGCCGGGCCTGCCCTTCGCCGCATCCCCCACACGCCGAGCCCGAGCAGCACGCACCACAGAAAGGCTGCTGCGCCGCCTAGAAAACCCCGCGCACCCAGGACAACATCCTGTACGGAAAGGTACATTGGTAAAACATCCCGACGCCGGGGTGGGAATTCTACGGACGAGAGGGCGGGCATCACCACCGACCCGACGAATAAGACATGCGTCACATTGGCCACACGTTCTAAGGAAGGCGTGTAGACCCAGAAAAGCTCGTCTTCCATCGTCTCTTTTTCCAGAAAAAAGTCGGCCCCCGGGAAGAAGCGAATCTGAAGAAAGCCAAGGGCGGCGATGAAAAGAAAGGCTGCCGCAGCAGGTATCATAAACCGGCGTAGGTGCTGTCCATCGGCGCGGGCAGGTGCGTCAGGGGTTCGGTGGAGCAGGTGCAACGGATCGGTTTTAAAAAACGCTGCCGCCAGCGCCGCTACCCAATTGGTGATGGTGACACCGAGGGTTAAGACATGGGCCCCAAACGCCCATAGCCGATTGGCCCAGGGATGTGTTGGCGTTCGGATCGCATAAAACAGCGCCACAAGCATGCCAAGGGCTCCCAGCGGATAGGTCTCAGGCACGGGGAGCCAGAACAGCGCCGTGCTGGAACTGAAGAAGAGCACAGCAAAAAGAAGGGTGTCGAAATACGACAACCCTAGCGCCCGCAGAATGCCATAGATCCCTATCATACACAGCCCCGCGATCAGGCTCAGGTACAGGCGCACCGCCATCACCTTGTTCATGCCCAGCCCTCTTCTGAAAAGCAGAACCGGCGAATACGTAAGGGTGGGAATCACGGGATGCACGCCCACGCGGGGGTATTTATGCTGGCGATTTATCATGTTCCGATAGGTGCGCGCCATGTCGGCTTCGAACCAAACACTCTGCATAGCGCTATCGGTATAGATGCGGGCGGGGACGTGTGTGTTGAGGGTCCAGCAACCAAGGCTCGCCGCTATAGCTAGCCCCAGCGGAAGGGCCCATGCCAGCCCACGATGCCCTGGATCAGTCTTGCGCATGTGCTACAAAGATGAGGTGCAGGGTTCCTCCGAAAAACACGTTTACCCATCCCCGATACAGGTTGATGGAGTTTGTTTTTATGGTCATCGTCACCCCCGCCTCGCGGCACATTTGTTGCCATTCTTGCTGGTTCCAGTACGTAAAAGGGCAGTGGATACCATAGGGCTTATTAGCCAGCCAGTCGAGGAGGCAGATGCGCAGGTAGCTGAACCAGCCATGCCGGAGATGGTCCTTCACCACCACTTTCCGCCGTGCCACACGCGCACACTCCTGAAGCAAGGCCACGGGCGCATGGGTATGATGTAGCACATCCGCCAGCATGACCACATCATAGCTGTCATCTGCAAACGGAAGCGTTTCTCCTTGCATGGGATGCACGGGGATGGGCTCTCCGCCGCGCGGTTTTACCTCGGCGCCTTCGATACGCCAGGTGGGGTTGGCCTGTTGAAGAGCAGCCCCTAACCCGCCGCCGCCACACCCTACATCGAGGATGTGGTCGTCTGTTTCCAGTAAGGGGCTAAGGAGGCGCACCAGTGTCTGCAAACGGGGCTGGTAGGCATACGTCTGGTGTAACGCTTGCATCTGTTGCAAGAGGGCGGCGGGGAGCACAAGGCGTGGCGAGGCATCCATAGAAGCGCGGTGGCTAGTTGGCTTTGAGATACGCAATCAGGGTATGGCGCGCCAAAGAATCAGCAATTCCGCTCATTTGCATGGTGGTTCCTGGCGCAAAGGACGCGGGATCTTGTAGGAATGCATCCAATCGCTCTTCAGTCCAGGGCGCGTCCATCGCCTGCAGGGCCGTGGAATAGGGAAACCCCGGCACACTGGCTGTCTGTCGTCCCACCACCCCATGCAGATTCGGTCCTAGCCGATGTGCCCCGTCCGGCGTGAGGGTATGGCACCCGCTGCATTGTGCAAAAAGCGCAGGCCCCTGCATGGTACGTGACGCAGGTAAGGGACGCAAGCCGATGATTGTACCGGCGTCGGTCCACAACAGCAGCGCGCCCGTGGGTATCTCAACAAGGTCACGGATGCGGGCGCCAATGAGAATGGGTTCGACCAAAAGGACGCGTTCCTCACGAATGCGCAACCGGTACAAAGATTGTTCGCGCAGCGATGCAATAACAAGATCGCCGCTCC
>JAUIDY010000008.1 GCA_030428385.1 Rhodothermia bacterium
TAGTGCCCGGCGAGGGGGGCAAGTTCGCGGGCGTAGGTGCTTTCGTCGAGGGTGAAGACGACGAACGTGAGTCGGGGGTTGGAGCCGTAGGCGTTGAGGAGGGCTTTGAGGTTGCGGGTGTACTCGGTGGCGAGGGGGATGTCGGCGCCTTTGTCCGTACCAAATCGCTGATACAGTGCCTCGTTGTGGTTGCGCAGCGAGCCGGGGTGCAGTTGCATGACGAGGCCGTCCTCGGTGCTCATGCGGGCCATCTCCATCAGCATGTGCGCTTCGAAGCGGGCCTGATCGGCGTCGGTGGCGTCTCCGTTCCGGGCTTTCTGGAAAAGGGCATCGGCCTCTTGCGCGGAAAGGCGCTCCGTGTACGGGACGAGCACGGCATGGTCGGTGGAGGTAGCCCCCATCGTTTTAAAGAACGCGCGTCGATCTTCTAGTGCGTCAATGAAGGCGGCGTAGCTGCCAATCTCGCCATCCACAGCGGCTTCGAGCCGAGTCAGTTCCTCGCCCCATGTGGTTTTGGCAATCTGGAAGACCGCATCCGGGCGAAAACACGGCACCATGCGCCCGTCCCAGCCCGACGCCTGCAACGCCTGATGGTGTTCCAGCGAGTCTGCAGCCCCATCGGTGGTGGTGAGGACCTCGATGTTAAACTGCGCATAGAGCGCCTGCGGACGAAACGCGGGCTCCTGCAACTGTGCCAGCATGGCGTCATAAATCGCCATCGCCGTCTCACCAGTGAGCTTGGTGCGGAGGCCGAAAACGTGGTACAACTCATAGTCGAGCCAGGCCCGTGTGGGCGTGCCGAGGAACAGGTGGTAATGGTCGGCAAACCGCTGCCAGATCACCCGTGGATCTTGTTCCACCGCGGTGCCATCCTGTGTGGGAATGCCCAGGTCTTCGAGGCGCACGCCTTGCGAATACAGCATCCGGAAGATGTAGTGATCCGGCGTAATGAGGAGCGAGGTGGGCTCAGGGAACGGGTTGTTTTCGGCAAGCAGTTCGGGAGGGACATGCCCGTGCGGACAAACAAGCGGAAGGTCCGCCGCGCCCTCGTACAACAGCCGGGCGTAGCGGCGAACGTCGGGGGCGGCGTCAAAAAAACGATCAGGGTGAAGCTGTAAGGCCGACACGTAATCTCGGAGTTAGATAAAGAGATAAAATGAGTTCGTTGAAGATCCGAAGGTTACTACGCCCCAACGACAGTTACCTTCGATTTTTTGTGCAAAGGTCCGCAAAAAAATTGAAGGCGCTTGAAAAAAAGCTTTACTTTATCGGTTACTTTATCGTTTACTCTAAGTACGGGAAGCGCTTCGATAAAGTCAACCCATGCGGCTTCGTACATCCATGATCAATCCCCCGAGACCCATGAAAACGCGACATCTACTTCTTCTTCTGTTGATGATGCCTTTGCTCCTCGTAGACGCGAATGCCCAGGAGGTGGCTTCGGTGAACTGGGCGCTGACCGAGGCCGAAGGTATAGCAGTCACGTCTGCTACGGGTGCGGCAGCGGGGATTCCGGTGCGCTCGGAGACGCTAGAGGTGCGGGATTACTCGGGTGACCTTTCCGATGACTCCGTTGGTCCGCTGGGGCCATACCAGCGCTGGTGGCTTGGTGGAGAAGAGTGGCCGATTGAAAACACGCCGGACGCAAACCGCTACGTCGAGTTTGTGGTGACGCCTGAGGGAGGCGGCTCCTTGCACGTGACGGAGATTGCGCTTGTCCTCAATGCGGGCGGGACCGGGGAACTGCGGGCGAATTTGTTCTACGATCTGGATTCGTCGTTTTCTGCACCGTTATTGCTCGAAGGCGACATCGCGGTGTCTCGGGATGCCATCGGCAATTTTAGCTACGCTATCGACGAAACGCTAAACGGGACGGACTCGCTGTATTTTCGGGTATATCCTTGGCTGGGCGGTGGCAATGCCAGCGCAACACGCTATATGTTTCTCCAGGATGTGACCATTTCTGGGATGGGCACAGGAGGTGGTTCCGGCCAGAGCGGCGGTGTCAACTGGGCGCTGACGGAAGCCGATACCACTTCACTCACACAAGCCAGCGCCGGACTGGGCGGAGCGCCTGCCCGCGCTTCCGACCTTTCCGTCCGCGACTATTCCGGCGACCTGCGGGATGCGAATGACGCCGTCGGTCCGCTGGGGCCGTTCCAGCGGTGGTGGCGCGGCGACGGCATCGAGTGGCCCGTTACCGATGACATCGACCCGAATCGCTACGTCGAGTTTGTCGCTGGGGCCGAGGAAGGAAGTACGTTTCAGGTCACCGGCGTTTCGATGTATGTGCACGGCGACGGCACCAGCGAAATGATGGCGAGTGTGTTTTATTCGACCAACGCCGACTTTTCTGATCCTGCCGCCCTTGAAGAAAACTTTAATGCTGGTGACGGCGACTTCGGCGGCCCCACGCTCCGCGAATACGATGTGGAGATGGCCATCCCCGCGGGCGACTCGATTTACGTGCGGGTGTATCCGTACCTCGGTGGGGGCAACGCGAGCGCGGGACGGTACCTGTTGCTGCAAGATGTGACGATTGAAGGCGAAGCCGTGGCCCCGCCGCCTGCCGTGGAGGGCGGGTATTGGTCGCTGACCGCAGACGATACCACCTCCGTGTCTGCCACGAGCGAAAACGTAAGCGCGGCACCGGTGCGCGGCGTTGGGATTATGGTGCGCAACTACGCCGACGACTCCGACCCCGGCCCGGGCCCGCTCGGTGCCATCCAGCGGTGGTGGCTGGATGCCAACTGGCCAGACGAAAGTGCGCCCAATCCAGATCGGTACATCGAGTTCGCCGTGGGTACGGATGCTGGCTTTGTGTTTGACGCCGACGTGATCAGCCTCTACATGGGCTCGCACGGCACCAGCAACATGACGGCGAGCCTGTATTATGCGACGAATGCAGCCTTCTCCGATTCGGTCGCTTTGGTCGAAGCCCTCGCGGTGCCGCGCTCCACGCTCGATTTCTTCTCCTATGACATAGACCTCACCGTGCCCGAAGGCGAAACCCTGTACTTCCGGATCTATCCGTACCTGCCCGACGGCTCGACGAGCGCGGGCAAATACCTGCTTTTGCAGGCGGCAACAATCGGCGGAACCGCCATCGATGCCAACGCCGTTGCCACGGAGGAACTACCGGATGCGATGCGCCACGTCCTGCATCCGAGTTTCCCGAATCCAGCCCGCAGCACGGCAACGGTGCGGTATGAACTGGCCGAGGCCACTGAGGTGCAGTTGGAATTGTTCAATATCCTCGGGCAGCGGGTAGGCACACTCGCGCAAGGGCTGCGGACACCGGGTCTGCATGATGCCACCATCGACGCCCATGAACTGGCGGCGGGCGTGTATTTTGTTCGGCTCCGCGCAGGGAGTCAAACCCTCACGCAGCAGGTGGTCCTTGCTCGCTAATCTCGTTAAAAACCAGCACGCGCCTCGTTAGGCGTGCCGCAGTAGAAACCATGACTCGTACTTTTTTTCTCTTCCTTGCGATGATGATGAGCGCGTCATCCGGGGTTGCTCAAAAAGCCGTTTATGTCGCCACAGATGGCAGCATTCTCGGTTCGGGCAGCATCACGTCGCCGGTACGCACCATCGAGGCGGCGCTCACCCGCGTGGTGCCGGGCGATACGATTTATGTGCGCGGGGGCACCTATGTGTCGCCCTCCGCCATCCGCATCGACGACAGCGGGGCCGAGGGCATCTACCTGCATATCTGGGCCTTTCCCGGCGAGGTGCCCGTGTTCGACTTCACCGGCGCGCCGCGTGGCTTCGACATCCGGGGCGACTACCTGCACCTCAAAGGACTCATCGCTGAGAACGCCAATGACAACGGCGTCTACGTGAAGCAGGCGTCCTACAACATCCTCGAACAACTGGTGGCCCGCAACAACGGCGACTCGGGCGTGCAGGTCGAGGATCTGTCGGCCTATAACCTGTTGCTCAACGTCGATTCCTACGACAACTACGATCCGGGAAACAACGGCGAAAACGCCGACGGCTTTGCAATCAAGTTCGGGGTGGGGCCCGGCAATGTGCTGCGCGGGTGCCGCGCGTGGGGCAACTCGGATGATGGCTACGACTTCTGGTCCCGCGACGACCCCGGACACAACGGCGTGACGGTGGAGGATAGCTGGGCGTTTGACAACGGCTACAACGTGTGGGATGACCCTAACTTCCGAGGCGACTCCAACGGATTTAAGCTGGGGCATGGGCCGGGAGCGCATATGCTGGTGCGCAACTTTGCCTGGGGGCACCGCGCCCACGGGTTTGACGTAAATGGCAACACCAGCGGCGTCACGCTCTACAACAACACCGGCTACCTCAACGACGGCTCCAACTTTTACTTCGACGACGACGGCAATGTGGAGCAGGGCACGTCGCTCTTGCGCAACAACCTCTCGTTCGGCGATGTGCGCATGGACCGCACCGCCGTTGATGACGAATTTAACACGTGGAATGCCGGTTTCCCGACCGTGGTCTCCGCCGATTTTGTTAGCACCGACGCCACAGGTGCCGATGGCCCCCGACAGGCCGATGGTAGCCTGCCCGATATCACTTTTTTGCATCTCACGGCAGGCAGCAACCTGATTGACAAAGGCATTGACGTGGGACTGCCCTTCCTGGGAAGTGCGCCCGACCTGGGCGCGTTTGAAGTGGGTGTGCCGACATCGTCTGATGCATGGGCCGACGTGCCTTCTGAGGTGGTCCGGGCGACGAATTATCCGAATCCGTTCCGCAGTTCCACACAGCTTGCCTTTGAAATCGCCGAGGCCGGATGGGTACGCGTGGCGGTGTATAATGCCCTTGGGCAGCAGGTTGCGCTGCTCATCGACCGGGTGCTTCCTGCTGGTCGGCACACGGTTGCATGGCGGGTGGAAAGCGGCACCGTGCCGGGCGGCGTATATTTCTCCCGCGTCGAAACCGCCCGCGCCGCCGTCACTAACCGCCTAATCTTGCTTCCATGACCAACCGATTCTCTCTTGAAGGAAAGCGTGCCCTTGTAACCGGAGCCAGCCGTGGCCTGGGGCGGGGCATGGCCGAGGCGCTGGCGGAAGCGGGTGCCGATGTGGTGTGCGCCAGCACCACCGCAGGTGGCACCGACGACACCGCCGCTGCGATCCGTGCGAAGGGCCGCCAGGCCTGGCAGGTACACGCCGACCTGTCAGACCGCGAGGCGCTGCTGCGAATGGCCGAGGAAGCCACGCAGGTCGCGGGCACCATCGACATCCTGGTGAATAACGCCGGAACGATCCGCCGCCATCCCGCTGCCGAATTTCCCGTGGAGGATTGGGATTTTGTGCTTCAGACCAACCTAGATGCTACCTTCCTGCTGTGCCAGCACGTTGGGCGGCAGATGATTGCGCAGGGTAGGGGTAAGATCATTAACATTGCTTCGTTGCTTTCGTTTACCGGCGGCATTACGGTTCCGGCCTACACCGCCAGCAAACACGCCGTGGCGGGTCTGACAAAGGCGCTCGCGAACGAATGGGCGCAGCACAATGTGCAGGTGAACGCCATCGCGCCGGGGTACTTCCGGACGGATAACACGCAGCCGTTGCAGGACAACCCCACGCGGGCCGCTGCCATCAGCAACCGGATTCCGGCTGGACAGTGGGGCGAGCCCGACGATTTGGGCGGGGCCGTTATTTTCCTGGCGTCGGCGGCCAGCAACTACGTCAATGGTCATATTCTGGTTGTCGACGGTGGCTGGACGGCGCGCTGATTTTCTACAGCAACCACACACCCAACGCTTTAAACAAAACACCGAACCTATGCAGTATATGCCGGATGCCGAGCGCTACAAGCGCATGACAACAGAAGAACTCCGGTCACATTTTCTGGTGCAGCACCTGTTTCAGCCCGGCGCAGTGACGCTGCGTTTCATTGACCTGGACCGGGTGATTATTGGTGGCATCGTGCCCACTGAGCAGGCCCTCGCGTTGGAGGCGGCCGACGAACTCGCTGCCAGCTATTTCGCCGAGCGGCGCGAGATTGGTGTGCTCAACATCGGAGGAAGCGGCACCATCACAGTTGATGGCACGCCCTATGCCATGCAGCCCCTCGATGGGTTGTACATCGGGCGGGGGAGCCAGGAGATCACCTTCGAAAGTGATGCGGCCGACAATCCGGCCCGCTTTTATGTCGTGAGCTATCCCGCGCATGCGAGCTATCCCACCGCGCACATCCGCAAGGAAGACGCCGAGCTAGTTGAACTCGGAAGCCAGGTCCAGGCCAACCGGCGGAATTTGTATAAGTACATTCATCCGGCAGGTATCGAGAGTGCCCAGTTGGTGATGGGTTGTACCGATTTGCTGGAGGGCAATGTGTGGAATACCATGCCCGCGCACACCCACCAGCGGCGGACGGAAGTATACATGTACTTCGACATGCCCGAAGACGAAGTGGTTTTTCATCTGATGGGAGCACCGCAAGAGACGCGCACCCTCGTTGTGCGCGAAGGCGAAGCCGCCCTTTCTCCCGGCTGGTCGGTTCATGCCGGGGCCGGAACCAGCCGCTATACCTTTTGCTGGGCCATGGGCGGCGAGAATCAGGATTTCGGCGACATGCAGTTCGTCGCGATGGACGACCTTCGGTAAGGCGTTTCACGAAGCTGTTCTCGAACGCGGGAACAGATCACACAGGGAGGTCGGCCTTTTCATGAACAGGGCGACCTCCGAGTAGCGAACGGAGGCCGTGTTGAGAAAAACGAAATGTGAAGATTTTGCGAACAGGCTTAACCGGTAAAGTAAAGTCTTGCATTTCTCGGGGCCAAATATTTAACATTATGATGTTACTTAATCGGTAAAGTAAGGGTTGGTTTGCGGAGATAATGCGCCCGCTGTGGCGGAGCGCATCCGCACGGAAGCGTTTTCAAGTGGGCACAACGCTTTTGGCTGCATCCCTCATTTCTTGTGTTTTAGACGAGCGCAATCATGACCAGGACTTTCGACGCGAATGTTGCTTCCCGGCCCCGAAGCGCTTCCACCCTTGCTGTTTCCTATATGCCTTTGACTCCGGTGTCCTTGCTCGTTCATGTTAAGACCATAACCCTTGCGATATGTGTTGTGCTGGTGGGCCTGTTTGCCGCGACCTCTGCGTTGGCACAAGGGACGATCCGGGGCACCATAACCGACGCGACCGATGGCAGCACGCTGATCGGGGCGAACGTGCTCCTGATGGGCACCGCGCTCGGTGCCTCTGCCGATGTAAACGGAGCCTACCGCATCAGCCGGGTTCGGACCGGCGATTATACCGTCCGGGTGTCGTACATCGGCTATGAAGAGCAAACCTTTGAGATCACGGTGGTGAGTGGCGAGACGGTGGTGCTTGATGTGGAACTGTCGCCTGGCATTATTCTCGATGAAGTGGTGGTGTCCGCACAGATTGAGGGGCAGACGGCGGCCATCAACCAGCAGTTGAACTCGAACACCATCGTGAATGTGGTGTCGGAGGAAAAAATTCAGGAACTGCCCGATGCCAATGCCGCCGAATCCATTGGGCGGCTGCCAGGCGTGTCCGTCCAGCGTTCGGGCGGCGAAGCCAATGAGATCACGCTGCGTGGGCTGGGCGGTGCTTTTACGAGTGTGACGGTTGATGGCGTGAAGGTGTCACCGACAGATCCCGCCTCGCGGAGCATCGACCTCAGCGCCATCTCGCAGGGTTCGTTGTCGGGGATTGAGCTTTTTAAAGCCCTGACGCCCGACAAAGACGGCGATGCCATCGCGGGTTCTGTAAACCTCGTTACGCGCCGGGCCCCGGAAACACGCCAGTTCCGCGTGGATATTCTCGGCGCATACAACGAACTGGCGGGCGACTTCGGGCAGTACGATGCCGACTTCCGGTATGGCGAGCGGTTTTTCAACAACGTCTTGGGGGTCCAAATCTCCGGCAACCTGGAGCGCCGGAACCGAACCAGCCAGGAATACGACCCCGACTTCGACTGCTCCGTCAACGACTTCACCGTTTGCCAGATCGACGACCTGCAACTCGATTACACCGACGAGGTCCGCGAGCGGCGGGGGGCAGGGGCTATTCTCGACGTGGGGACGCCCGACGGCGGGTTTGTCAAGTTCAGCAGCATCTACAACGAAACCTCGCGCGACTTCATCACCTATGGCCGGAATTACCCGACCACGGGTGAACTGCTGTTCTACACCGCCCGTGACCGCGAGCAGACGATCCGGCTGTTCACCAACGCATTGACGGGCGAAAACTATGTGCTGGGCCTCAATGCCTCCTGGGGTGCCTCGTATTCGTATTCAGCCTCGGATTACCCCTACGACTTGTCGCTGGCATTTACGGAGCCTTCGACGACGGATTCCGAGGGCACCACGGTTTCGGGGATGGGTCCCGTTTCCAACGAAGTTCGCCGAGGAGAGCCTGAAGGCATTATTCCTTTTGCGCTCAACAATTTTGAGCAGGCCTATCTCTACTCGGCCTTTTTCCGCAATGAAGAAGCCTCCGACGCTGACCTCGCTGTCTATCTCGATCTGGAGCGTACCTACACCATCGGGAATACCATCAGCGGGGCGTTGAAGGTGGGCGGCAAGCACCGGAGCAAGAGCCGCAGTCGCGACCGCTCGGAGGTGTTTTCGCCCTACTACAATACGCCGTTCCCTGACTTCGTGATGCTTTCGGACGGCACCATTGTAGAGAAAAACTTCAGCGGGTCGTCGTTCGAGGATTATGTGCGCAACGGGGAATTGGTTATCGCGAGCAACTTCCTGGGCGGTGAGGGCCGGAGCGAAGAAATTTTCGGCGATCGGTTTACGCTTACGCCGGTTCTGGATCAAGACCTGATCCGCGAATGGTTCGAACTCAACCGGAACGGCGTCCGCAATGCCCAGGGGTCGGATCTGGAGTATGAAATCAACCGCGAACCGGAGGTGGATTACTACGACATCACCGAGCGCGTTTCGGCGGGCTACGCTATGAGTACCGTGGATTTTGGCCGCAACGTGACATGGTTGGCGGGGGTCCGGCTGGAGCGGGAGGACAACGACTACGCCAGCCGCTACGCGCCCAACGGCCTCGATGGCGTGCCGGTCCCAACCGGTGCCATCCGCGACACGTCGTCTACGTATGCACAGTCGGTGTGGCTGCCCAACACCCAGTTTATCATTCGCCCAACGGACTTCATGACGGTGCGGCTGGCGGCCTACCGGGCGCTGGCGCGGCCCGACTTCAACAACCGCCTCGCCAACACCGTGGCCCGCCGGGCTGGGTTCTTTTTCCCGGGCAACAGCATCGTCATCGGCAACCCGAATCTGCGGACGGCGACCGCCTGGAACTACGAAGCCAACGTGTCCTTCCTTGGGCGGCGGCTCGGGCTCTTCTCGGTATCTGGCTTTTACAAGCGGATCGACGACTACTTCCAGGTGATCAATGGGCTTCGGTACCGGGGCAGCGCCGTCTTCGACAGCCTCGGCATCGCCTACGAAAGCCCCTTCGGCGACGGGGCGCAGTTCCAACTCCGGGTGCCCTATAACCTCGATGAAGCCACGACGGTGCAGGGTATTGAGGTGGAACATCAGACCAACTTCCACTACCTGCCGGGTCCGCTGTCGGGGATTGTGCTGGGGTACAACTTCTCCGTCGTCCGGTCGAGCACCTACGTGCCCCGCGTGCGGGTCGAGACCACGTTTATTGAGCGTCCGCCGTTCCCGCCCATTCCGCAGGTTGAGTTTGTGCCCTACGAGCAAGAGCAGAAGCTCCAGCGCCAGCCCGACTTCTTCGCCAATGTGTCGGTGGGCTACGACTTCCGGTCGTTCTCGGCGCGGCTTTCGGTTTTTCACCAGGAAGCCTACACCACCTCATTTGCGGCGAACACCGAAATCGGTAACGACGGCCTGCGTGATGGCTACACCCGCCTCGACCTCGCTTTTAAGCAGGCGATAGGTCCACGGGTACGGGTCCTGCTCAACATCAACAACCTCACCGGTGTGGAGGAACGCTCCCTCTCCCGCAACTCCACCCTCAACCGCACCCTCATAAACAACAGCGAAATTTACGGGACGACGGTCGATCTCGGACTTCGCCTTGCTTTCTAACCTACCGGCACCTGTCGGGCTCTTTTTCCTCTCACCAATCCACCAAGTTTCATGACCATCAAGCTACGCATCATGGCCCTTGCAGCCACGTTCCTCCTCGTGGGGGCTGCAACCGCCCAGACCCAGTCGTGCCCGTCCGACCAGGCTGTCTGCGTTGTCACCAACGGACAAACGCTGAACGACGTCATCAATGGCGACACAACCGCTACCGGCGAGCGCGTCCGCATGGACCGTATTTACGAGTTGGAGCGCGACGGCATCTACCTCATGAGCGCCGATGTGCGGAATGACGGCTACGCCCTTGTGATTCAAGGCGCCGAGAGTGATGCCGGTGCGATCCCGCAGGTGTACACCACGCTAAATCCCACGAGCGGAAACGTGGTGGGCGACCCGTTTGGCATGCAAGGCGACCTCACCCTGCGCAACTTCGCGATGGCCGGTGTGCTTCCTGCCGACGTGGGTGGTGAACTGCCGAACATCTCGACGCGTGTGGTGCGGGTGCGGGCCCCCGGGTTTGACCTCGTCATGGACCGTTTCATCGCGGTCAACTTCAAGGCGAGCATTGTCCGGGCGCAGTCGGCGCTTCGCAAGTTCGAGATGACCAACAGCGTATGGGCCAACTCTGGCTGGCTGGGCGACAACGGGACCAACTTTGGCGCGGGCAAAGGGATTGACCTCCGCGATGGCTCCATCGACTCGCTTGTCATCCGCAACAGCACCTTTATTAACTACACCGACCGCATCATCCGACACCGTAGCAGCACCGGCCCGATCCAGCACATGATCTTTGATCATAACACCATCATCAACGCCGTTTCTTACCACGGCATGATTGCGCTCGGTGAGGTTGGCGAGTCCGTTCAGATCACCAACAACCTGTTTTACGATGGCTTTGTGGCCGGTGCTGACACCAGCGATTCCGTGCGTCAGGAAGAGTTCAACGAACCCGGTGAGTTTTATGCCAACGGCAAGGCCCAGATGCACTGGATCTCCTCGGTCCCGAACGAGACCACCCGGTGGGACATCACGAACAACGTTTTTGTCGTGACCGATGAAGTAGATGCCTTTTACCAGCAGTTCGGCGATGGCGGCGGCGACGATGGCAACCCTGACAACGGATCCGACGGCGATAATGACATCATTGGTGTGGGCGACCCCGTCACTAGCCATATCCGCGGCCGCCTCTCGGATCCGGATGGCGCGTTCACCGAACACGACTTCGACTTCACCAACGCGCCGGACGCCCCGATTGCCATGGTGACGTGGTATCGGACGGAGACGGGTCGGACGAAGGAAACCATCAGCTTCGATGCCGCCACGGACGACTACGACCGCCGCGACATGGCCTACTTCCTGAACGACTTTGACGCCTCCTACCCGACCACGGCGGCGGCCTTCACAGCGGGCGAAGGCGCGTGCCCGGTGGGGGCCCTGACCTGGTTCCCGGCGGTGGATGCGGCGGCCTGCGAAGCAGCGGCCACCACCGTCGAGCGGATCTCGGGTGAAGTACCGAGTGGATTTGTGCTGGATCAGAACTACCCCAACCCCTTCAACCCGACCACGAGCATCACCTATGCGCTGCCGGAAGCCAGCACGGTCTCGCTGGTGGTGTACAACGTGTTGGGCCGCGAAGTAGCGCGCTTGGTTAATGCACAGTCGCAGGCCGCGGGCACGTACCAGGTGTCGTGGGACGGCCTCGATGCCACGGGCAGCCGGGTCGCTTCGGGCATGTATTTCTACCAGCTTCAGGCCGGTGGGACCCTCGTGTCGAAGACGATGACGTTGCTGAAATAAGCGCTTTTCCCGAAGGCCGCCGTGGTTCATGATGGCATGCGTCGTGGTGAACCACGGCGGCCTTTTTTTGGTCTGGATGGTACGAACAAAGCGTATCCCTGACTCCGCCCCTTCCTTTCCAGCTTTGATCCCGTTACTGCGTGGAACCCCTTGCGCTTCACCCTGATCGTTTTTTCCACCCCGAACCAAGTGTACGTCGCACGGCACGGGCGCTATATGAAGAAGTGAAGGGCCTGCCGCTGATTTGCCCGCATGGGCATGTGCCGCCTGCGCTGCTCGCCGAGAACCACCCGTTTCCCGAGCCCACCTCGCTCCTCATCACCCCCGATCACTACATCTTCCGGATGTTATATGCGCGGGGGGTGCAAATGGAAGACCTGGGTATTCCCACGCAGGATGGCACGCCTGTCGAACAGGATTCCCGAACCATCTGGCAGCGGTTTGCTGACCATTACCACCTGTTCCTCGGCACGCCCACGCGGGCCTGGCTCGACTACGTGTTTTACCACGTCTTCGACGTGCGCGTGACGCTCGGTGAAGCGTCGGCTATGCGGGTCTACGATCAGATCCAGGAGCGTTTGCAAGCGCCTGCCTTTCGGCCCCGCGCCCTCTTCGATCAGTTTAACATCGAAGTGCTGACGACGACGGATGCTGCCGCCGACTCTCTAACGCATCACAAGGCCATTCAAGCATCCGACTGGGACGGGCGGGTGGTGCCCTGTTTTCGCCCCGATGCCGTCTTGCGAATCGCCAACACCACGTGGCCCGACGAACTGGCGCAGCTCGAAACCGCTGTGGACAGCGAAATTGGAAGCTATGCCGCCTTCATTGAAGCGTTAGAAGACCGACGGGCGTTCTTTAAGACGATGGGGGCTACCTCCACCGACCATGCCGTGCTCGTGCCACGCACCGAGCGCGTGACCGACGAGGCGGCGGAGCGGCTTTTTCAGCGTGCCTTGCAGGGTACCGCCACGGCAGCAGATCAAGCCCAGTTTGAGGCGCACATGCTGATGGAGATGGCCCGCATGAGCACCGAGGACGGCCTCGTCATGCAACTGCACCCCGGAGCCTACCGGAATCATAACGAAGCCGTGGGGCAGCGCTTCGGACCGGACAAAGGCGCCGACATCCCCCTCGCCACCGAGTACACCCGCAACCTCAAAGCCCTCCTCAACGCCTACGGCGCCGATCCCCGACTCACGTTCGTCGTCTTCACCCTCGACGAAAGCACCTACGCCCGCGAACTTGCCCCCCTCGCCGGGCACTATCCCGCCATGAGGCTCGGCCCCGCGTGGTGGTTCTTCGACAGCATCGAGGGTATGAAACGCTACCGCGAGCACGTCACCGAGACGGCGGGCATCTACAACACGGCGGGTTTCAACGATGACACGCGGGCGTTCCTCTCGATTCCGGCCCGGCACGACCTCTCCCGCCGCGTCGATGCCAACTACCTCGCCCGGCTGGTAGCGCAGCACCGCGTAGATCTGTCGGATGCTCATGAGATGATGCGGGCGCTGGCGTACGACCTCGTCAAACAAACCTATAAACTCGGCGAAGCGCACACCGAACCCCTCCCCACGAACGGCAGCAATCCCGCCCGCCACAACACCTAATGACAACATCCCGGCTCCATCTTGCCTTTTTGGCAGCGGCCCTGGGCTGGGTGCCGCTGGTGCAGGGACAAACCCCCATCCCTGCCTTTCCCGGAGCCGAAGGGTTTGGCATGTTTACCATCGGCGGGCGCGGCGGCGACGTGTACATCATCACCACGCTCGCCGACTACGACGAGACAGAGACGCCGATTGCAGGCAGCTTGCGATACGCCATCGAGCAGGAAGGGCCACGCACGGTGGTTTTTGCCGTGGCCGGATACATCGAGTTGAAACGCACCCTTGAAATCCGGCAGCCCTACCTGACGCTGGCCGCCCAAACGGCCCCCGGCGACGGCGTGACGTTAAAAAACTACGGCGTGGAGGTGTACGCTCCCCAGGTCATCCTGCGCCACCTGCGCGTGCGCCCCGGCGACGTGGCCCACACCGAACAGGACGCCATCAACGTGCGCTCCCGCGACGTGATCATCGATCATTGCTCCGTCAGTTGGAGCACGGACGAAACGCTGAGTGTGATCGGCGAGGCGACAAACGTGACGGTGCAGTGGTGCCTCATCGCCGAGAGCTTAAACGAGTCGGTGCACCATAAGGGCGCGCATGGCTACGGCACGCTGCTCACCTCGCCCGGCGATGTCACGATCCACCACTCGATCTATGCCTTCCACCACAGCCGCAACCCGCGTCCAAAGGATTTGCTGCTGGACTTCCGCAACAACCTGATCTATGGCTTCGGGGACCGGGCAGGCTACAACATCCATGAGTTCACGCGGATGAACTACGTGGGCAACACCATCCGTCCCCTACCCTACAGCCATCACCGCGATTACGCCTTCACGCTTGGCGGCACCAACGGGCGTATTTTTGCCGACGGCAACGTGTGGCAAAACGAACAACAAACGGTCGACGACGACTGGCAACTTTTTATGCCACCCAATGGGTTTTCCCGTCAGGATGTGGAGAACACCGTGCGGGTAAACCTGCCTTTTGCCACACCGTCCGTCACCACCGAAGCCGCCGACATCGCGCTTCAACGCATGAAGCAAGAAGCCGGAGCAACGCTCCCTGTCCGCGATGCCGTTGACCAACGCATCCTGGGCTTGATTGAAGCGGGAAAGGGGCAGATCATCAACTCGCAAAACGACGTGGCTGGCTGGCCTGATTTGCGTGCGGAAGCTCCGCCTGCCGACACCGACGCCGACGGCATGCCCGACGCCTGGGAAACGCAGCACGGCCTGAACCCCGTCGATGGCACCGACCACCGCGCTGACCTTGACGACGACGGCTATACCAACCTCGAAGAATACCTGAACGCCACGGACGCCACGACGCCGTTCCTTTGGTTGGCACCACCCACGCTCTCGCCACCTTCTGGAACCGCCTTCACGGATACTCTCACCGTCACTATCAGCCACAACGACCCGGATACGCCGATCCGGTACACGCTCAACGGCGACGAACCCACCGTTTACCACCCGCTCTACCACGCCCCGCTTCGCCTTACCGCAACCCGTCATGTGCGTGCCAAAGCACTACACGGTCAGACATCGACCACCGCCGCCGTTGCGACCTATAGCAAGCTGGCGTGGCAAGCTGCCGAAGCGCCCCCGCCCGACGTGGCGGCGGGTCTTCGCGCGGCCTATTACGAAAGCCCCGATTGGGACGAAGGCCCGCCGCCAACCGCCCGGACGCCGCTCCACACCACCGTCGCCCCGCACGTCTCCGCCGACCTCCGTCAGCGGGAGTATGGCTACGCGCTGGTGTTCAATGGCTATGTACAAGTACCCGAAGACGGCATTTACACCTTCACGTTTCAGGATGACGCCCGCAGCCGCTTCTTCCTAAACGGCACCCTCCTCACGCCCGGCACATTGCCCGACGGCCAAACGAGCAGTGCGGCCCTCCGGGCAGGATTGCACGACCTTGAAGTATGGCACCTACGCGAAGTCCCGCTTCGGTATCCGCTGGTGCTGCACTGGGCCGGGCCCGGCTTCGCGTCACAGCCCATTCCTGCTTCTGCTTTTTTCCACCGTCCATCTGCACCCTAAGCTATGTCTCTCTCATCCTTCGTAAAAAAACAGGGCCCCGCCCTGCTGTTGATCGTGCTGATCGGCGTCAGCGCGGGACCCACTTGCGCCCAGGAATCCGATGCCGAGTCGCCGTGGTCGGTACGCGTGGCGGAGTCGGTTATGACGCGCAAGCCCGTGCTCTCCGACGAGTGGCACTACGAACTCGGCCTGATGCTCAAATCGTTCGAGCGCCTGTGGCGGCAGACGGGCGAAGAACGCTACTACGCGTACATCAAGGACAACATGGACCAGTTCATCGCTGAGGACGGGTCGATCCGCACGTATGAAGTCGAAGAGTTCAACATCGACCAGATCAACGCGGGCAAGATGCTGTTTCCACTGTATGCCGAAACCGGCGAGGAACGCTATCGCCGCGCCGCCGACACGCTGCGCAAGCAACTACGCCTGCACCCGCGCACCAGCGAAGGCGGCTTCTGGCACAAGCAAATTTATCCGTACCAGTTGTGGCTGGACGGCGTCTACATGGGCGGGCCGTTCCTCACACAGTACGGCGTGGCATTCGACGATCATGAAGCCATCGACGAGGTCACCCGCGAGATTTTGCTCGTCGCCCGCTACACCCGCGACCCGGCAACAGGGCTGCTGTATCACGGCTGGGATGAAAAACGGGAGCAGATCTGGGCTGATCCTGTCACGGGGCTTTCCGCCAACTTCTGGGGCCGGGCGATGGGCTGGTACGCGATGGCGCTGGTGGATGTGTTAGACGACTTACCCGAAGATCACTCCGACTATGGCGCTGTGGTACGCGTCCTGCAAGACCTCGCCGAAGCGGTGAGCAAGGTGCAAGACCCGGTGACCGGGCTGTGGTATCAGGTGGTGGACAAGCCGACGTATGAAGGCAACTACCTCGAAGGCTCAGCCTCCAGCATGTTCACCTACGCACTGGCAAAAGGCGTCCGTCAGGGCCACCTGGAAGAAAAATATCTCGACGTGGCGCAACGGGCCTACGACGGCTTGCTCACCCACCTCATCACTGTGGAAGATGGGCTCGTTAGCCTGAACCAGATCTGCGCGGTGGCGGGGCTGGGCGGCAAGCAGCAGCGGGACGGCTCGTTTGAATACTACATGAGCGAACCCGTGGTGGCTAATGACCCCAAAGGCGTCGGCCCGTTCATCATGGCGAGCCTGGAAATGGAGCTCCTCGGACAGGATGCGAATCCGTAACGGCTGCCTGTTCCGTTCTGCTGTTCGCCAGGCATTGTCTTACCTGTCCTTTTGGCTTGATCCAAAAGGACCAAAAGATCAAGGCTGCACCAAAATCGGCTGACGCCGATTTTGCTAAGGCCGAACAGAATTTTGATGTGGCTCGGTCCTGTAGCTGGAGATCTTTTTTTATTTAAACGCTTCCCAAAACGATGTCGAACAACACAAAAATACCCGCGTCGCTGTTTTTGCTGCTGCTGTTCCTGGTAGCAACTTCCACCCACGCCCAAACGCCCCACTTCATCGCCGAGGTAGCGAACCCCCTCACGGCTAACCGAACGGATGAAATCGTAAGCATTGCCTGGAGCGAGGTGCAACAGCGTCTCGGCACTGCCAACGCTGATCAACTCCGCGTGGTGGACGCAAGCACTGGCCTCAATGTACCGATGCAAGTGATCGACAACGACGCCGACGGGCAACCCGATGAACTGCTGTTCCTCGCCGACGTGTGGGCCAACGGCACATGCACCTACCGCGTCGAAGCCTCCACCCCATCGGAATCAACCACACCACGAGTCCACGCCCGCCACGATGAGGAGCGCGACGACCTTGCGTGGGAGAGCGACAAGATGGCGTTTCGGACGTACGGAAAAGGGCTGTGGGAAGCCTCGGCCTACGCCCCGCTCGTAAGCAGCGGTATCGACGTGTGGCTAAAGCGGGTCCCTGATCTCATCGTGGAGCCCTGGTATGCCAAAGGCCACGATGCCTACCACATCGACACGGGCGAAGGAGCCGACTTCTTCAGCGTCGGCGAGTCGCTGGGCGCGGGCGGAACCGCCCTGTGGCAAGACGGCGAACTGGTACGAGCCCCCAACTTCTCCGACTATCGCATCATCACTACGGGGCCGCTACGGGCGATTTTCGAGTTGGAATATGACGCCATCGGCGACGAGGAGGTGCAAGAAACCAAACGCTTCATCGTAGACGCCGGGCAGTATCTTTTTCGGCAGGAAAGCACCTTCCAGACCGACGCGGAATCGGTGACCTACGCCGTGGGGCTTGTGGAGCGCTCGGGCACCATTGCCTCCACCAACGGCAATGCGCCGTGGGCATGGCTGAGCCTGTGGGGCCCGGTCGAGCGCAATGCAGGCGGCCATGGAAACCTCGGGACGGCCGTTCTGCTACACCAAGACCACCTCAACGAAATTCGTGACCTCGACCGCCATTATGTGGCACTGGCGACTGCGATGCCTGGCGCTTCCGTCGTCCATTACCTAGGCGCAGGCTGGACCGCCAGCGGGGCCTTTGATACGGTGGAAGACTGGTGGGCCTATCTGGATGCCTTTTCGCAACGCCTCGGTGCGCCGTTGCAGGTTACTGTAAAAGCAGAATGATCCCAGCCCGGCAAGAAATGGTACCACAGACGGGGTGAGATCGCCACGTCGCCACAGGCTTCTCGCGATGACGAGGGAGGTCCCGACCAAAAGGAGCGGCTGTTATAGAAAAGCAGGTGCCCGCTACGCCAGTACCTCTTCAAACCCGATTTCCTCGGCAGCGAGCACAAACACCGTGCTCGGCAGGCCCTCGGTGCGGGCGCGTAGGGTGCGGTAGTAGTCGGCGAAGTTCTCTGAGGGTGTTGCCATCCCCAGAAACACCACATCCGCATCTGCCGACGAGGTGTGAAGGATTTCGTAGAAGGGGGCGTCGTTCCCAATGATCACATCGAGAGTAGCACCTGTGCGGGTGCGATCCAACACAGAAGTGAGGTTGGAACGGACATCCGTGGCAGCAGCCTCGTTGGGGACCACAATTTTCACGCGTAGCTCCGCCTCCGGCCAGTCGAGGCCCGACTGCAGCAGGTAGGCGAGTATTTTCATGAGGCCGCCGTTGCCTTTGAGCCCGCCCCACCATACATCGATGCGCTTGTGGTCGCCGAAGCCACGCTCTTCGTTGGGGCGCACCACCACCACGTTGCGGCGGGCGCGATGGATCTCCGCAATCATCTCGCAGAAGCGCTCCACATGTGCCGAGTCGGGCTCCTGCGTATCGCCCAGCACAACGGTGTTGGGCACCAGCGGCCCCATGCCATACGTCTCGACGAGCTTCTCGGCTCCCTCGAAGGGATTGGATGCCACCACCGTGCGCACCAGACTCTGCACCCCCCGCCGTCCCAAGTAATCACGGATGTTGGCTTCAAGCGCGAGGCGGCGTTCGGCCGTCGTGGCAGGGTCGGTCATCACGGTTGCCACCGTCATCAAGGCGCGGTTCTGGGTCCAGGCCGTCGCTAGTTCGATCAGGTACCAGCGTTTTTTGGGGGCACCGGAGAGTACGAGCAGGTGGGGCCGCCAGTTTTTGGGGTCGGGTGCTTCGCGCAGCCGCATCAGCCCGATCCGTGTAATGCTCATCCACAACCCTTGCCGCACATCGCCCCAAGCGGTTTGCAAGCTGCGGCGCTCCAGCCACACAAACACCGCCACTACAAACACCGCCGCCACCAGCGTTGCCCACGCGTTGATCAGCAACATCACCGCCACACAGCCCGCCGCCCCCAGCATGGAAAACGCCCAGTGTACACGAAACGTGGGCCGAAACGAAGGACTATCCAGAAATTGCTCAATGCCTGCCGAGATGTTCAGCACGGCATAGGTGGTCAGAAAAAACATCGACAAGACGGGCGCAATCAGGTTGAGGTCCCCAATCCACACCGCCCCGAGCGACAAAACAAGCGTCAGCGCCGTCCCGATGCGTGGGGTGTTCTCCTCACCGCTGCCTTTGCCTAGCCACCGCAGCCTGCGCGGCAGCACACCATCTAGCGCCAGCGCTTGCAGCACCCGAGGAGCCCCCAAAATGCTCCCGATGGCGCTCGACAGCGTGGCTCCCCACACGCCCAGCAAAATGGCATCGCCCCAGAACGCCATCTTGCGCATCACCAGCGGATCTTCGATGAGCGTCTCTGCCCCTGCCCGTAGGGCTAGTAGAACCGGCAATGCCATATAAATCACATAGCCTGCTCCTACTGCCGCGAATGTCCCTTTCGGAATCGAATCTTCCGGGTTGGCGAGGTCACCTGATAGGTTGACGCCCGCCATGATGCCCGTCACCGCTGGAAAAAACACGGCGAATACCGTCCAGAAGGGCGCAGGCGTGACGGTCTCTGGCGCGCCCCAGAGTTGCACATCCGACGCTTCCAGCGGCTTGCCAAACAGCAATGACAGCAACGACAGCGCAATGGCCGCCATGATAAAAAATTGCGCCCGAATAGCCAGTTGCGCCGAAGTCAGCGCCAGCACCGCCACCAACACTGTGGTGATGAGGCCAATAATCTTGATGTCGAGCCCCGGAAAAACGCCGATTACACTTTCTGCAAAACCCACCGTGTACAGCGCCACCGAAAGTCCCTGTGCCAGAAACAGCGGAATACCCACCGCCCCGCCAATCTCAATCCCCAGCGAGCGGCTGATCATGTAATAGGCCCCGCCAATACGCACACGCTGGTCGGTGGCAATGGCGGCAATCGACAGGGCCGTCAGAAAGGTGATCAGCGTGGAAAGCGTGACGATAACCAGCGTCCCTAGCAGCCCGACGTTGCCCACCACCCAGCCAAACCGGAGGTACATGATTACCCCGAGGATGGTGAGGATCGACGGGGTGAAGACGCCTCCGAAGGTCGTCAGGCCGCCTTCTTTGCCCGTGACGACCTTTACTTTTGCGGGTTTGGGACGCCGGAGCAGCCGTTTTAACATGAGACGGGATTAGAAATCACAGGATATGAGAGGAGTGTCTGGCGGAGGCAAAACGCGACAAGATAAGAAAAAGCCCGGCATCAACCCCACGCGATACCGGGCTTCTGGCTTCCAGCCTCATCTACGAAGATATGCATTCCGCCACGTAAGAAGAGGCGCGCAAGAGAGGCACCGCCAAAGTAGGCGGCCCGTGTTAAGCAGACGTAAGGCAGACATTACGAAATCAAGACGCCTCCCTTTTCCACGCATTGCCATTCGCTAATCACATCTTAACGTTGGGCTAACGGCGAAGTAATGCCACTTTCCGTTCTTATTGCGCCTTTTCTGATGATTGTTCACCCCTCTCGCCCATGCTTTCTGCTCACATGCTCTCGCAAGAAGCCGCTCCGAATCATGCCTTTCAGTTCCTCGACGTGCTCGAACACGCCGACATGGGCATCTTGGTCACCGACGCTACCACCCGCGTGGTATGGCTCAATGAAACCCTGGCCCGGTATTTCGAGGTCATTCCGAGTACGTTGATTGGGCGCACGCGGGCTGCCGTGTTTCGCGAAGTGCTGGCCCCACGTCTCGCGCACCCCGATGTGTTTCTGGGCCGCACGTTGTACAGCCCATCCTCGCACACCCGAACGGTACTGCACGTGCCGCACCCTCAGCGACGCTTAGAACACTGGGCATGGTCCATCGAATCGGGCTCGTTCCTCGGCGGGCGCATCGATCACTTCATCGATGTGACGGGGCAGCAAGACGTGCTGGAGCCGCTGCAACGCCCCGCCCGTTCGCAGTTTCTCGACTTCTCCTCGCGGTCGTTGGCGGCCAACGGAAAATGACCCCCTTTCGGGCGCGTTTCGATAGCAAAAAAAAGCGGGGCGGCTCATTGGTAGCCGCCCCGCTTTTTTTGAATCAGGCGTCGGGATTATTGACCCGCTTCCGGCAAGATCGGAAGGGTGTCTACGCGACGGAACTGGCTCGGATCTTTCTTGCCCGAGCTTTGCACCTGGCTGCGCGTGCTGAAGCGGCTCGCCGCGATGCCGTTGTCGATGTAGAACTGTTCCACAGCGCGGGCACGGTCAGCGGCCAACTGGCGCGAGTTACGCTCGCTGCGCACGGCATAGCCCACGATTTCGGCGTTGATGTTCGGGCAATCCTGGAAGATCTGCACGTTTTCCATCAGCGCCTGACGGGCTGCCGGCGTGAGCACACTGGAGTTCTGATCGAAGAACACCGTGTTCATTTCCGTGATGTCGCAGTTGACCGGGCAGGGTTCTACGGTCACGGTCATGGTGCGCGTATCCGAGCCGCCCTCGTTGGTCGCTGTCAACGTCACGGTGTACGAGCCGGGCTGGCTGTAGGTGTGGTTCGGGGCCGCGCCGGTGCCGGTGCTGCCATCGCCGAAGTCCCACTCGTAGCGGATCGGGGCGGTACCACGCACGTTGGCGGTGAAGTTAACCGCCGTCAGCGGTTCACACGTCGTCACGGTGGTATTGTCGGCACCAATCGTCACAATTTCAGCCGGAGCAATCACGCGGACGCTGCACCCTTGCGAGTCGGTGCTGCCTTCGTTGGTGGCCGTAAACGCCACGCTGTAGGTCCCGGCTTGCGTAAAGCTGTGTGAGCCAGCGATTCCGGTGCCGGTCGCCCCGTCACCGAAGTCCCAGCGGTATTCCAGCGGCTCCGAGGCGCCTTCGTTGATGATGGCCGAGAAGCTGCCGGTTTCGCCCACGACCAGTTGTGCGGGGCAGTTAACAGATAGCACTTCGACAGGCGTAAAGGCACTCTTGAAGTTGATCTTCAGGCCCACGCCGAACAGGTTCAGGATGTCCATGCCGCCGAAACCATTGGCATCGTTGGCGTCAATGGCATCGTCGCCGGAGGTGAAGCTGGAGGTGTTTTCAACAAAGAAGGACGTACGATCATTCACGGCGATGTCGAGGCCGACGCCCACAAGCGGGCCAAAGGCACTTTCGCTCTCCTGGCCGCCGCCTTGCTGCTGCACGTCGCCAAAGGAATAATCAAGACCAAGTTGCACGTACGGTGCAATCCGGGCCCGGTCATTTCCAGGCTTCAACGTGGCAAAAAGTTGCAGCGAGCTCCGGGTGGTCGGGTCTTCTTCGATGGTGCCTTCGGTTTGCTCGCCAAACTGCGTGATGACGGGGTAGTTACCGAACTGATAAGCGAGGCTCAGGCTAAACGGCACACTAAATTGATAGCCTAATTCGGCAGCCAGCCCATACGGCAATTTACCATCGATTTCGTAAGCGTCGCCGTTGAAGTTAAAGGGGGATTTTTCATTATCGCCGAGGTACCAAGCGATACCCACTTTGGGCTTAATGAAAAAGGTGTCCTCGGGGCGCAAGCTCTGTGCCGTCACGGTTGTGGCGGTAATGCCCATCATGAGGCAGAACAAGGCAAAGAGGATGGATAAACGTTGTTTCATCGGGATGTCCTCCGGTAGCGATGAGGCAATGTGAAGGAAGGTCAGGTATGTTCAGATAGATGCAGCGTGGTGGGGCTACAGCCGTAGAAGAATGGGCAAGGCCGTAGGGGGGACCGAGCAACCAAAAAAATCCTTGCCATGTTCCCTATGTCCATAGCGGACGCATACTACGGGGTAACCGCAAGATGTGCAACATGTTCATAGAAGTTGCACGCAGCAAATATGATTAGGTATTCGCTTAGTTTTTTAGAAGATCAATTGGAAGGCGTAGCGACGAGGACCAGCGATTCCCATGGGGCGCTTGCATTATGAATAGCCTAAGATACACTGATGCCAATCAGAATGATTAACGACGCGCTGTGAAGTTGTTGTATGAAAAAGGAAACATCAAAAAAAGGGCGAGCCTTGCATCAGAAGGCTCGCCCTTTTTTATGACGTTGACGAGGCTGGATTACCCGTCGGTATTGCTTTCTTCAATCTCGGTCAGGCGCGGGATGGTGTCAGCGCGACGCAACTGGCTCGGATCTTTCTTGGCCTCGCGCAGCACGCTGCCGGAGGTCGCAAAGCGGTCCTCACTGATGCCACCATCGAGGTAGAACTGGAGCACGGCGCGGGCGCGGTCTTGCGCCAGACGGCGGGCGTTCCGTTCGCCACTGGAAGCAAAGCCTTGAATGTCGGCCTGAATATCCGGGCAGTCGCGGAAGATATCGAGGTTTTCCTGCAGTGCCTGTCGTGCTTCGGCCGTAAGGACGCTGGAGTTGCGGTCGAAGAACACCGAGTTCATCTCCGAGATATCGCAGAGCGGCGCACACGGATCAACGGTCACCTCATACGTTCGGGTATCGGTCCCTGCCGAGTTCTGCACCGTCATGGTGACAGTGTAGGTTCCGGCTTCGCGGTAGGTATGGCTCGGGTTGGCCCCGCTTCCGGTGTTACCATCGCCAAAGTCCCAGGTATACGTAATCGGGGCCGTGCCACGCACATTGGCGTTGAACTGCACGGGAACGAGCGGCTCACAGGTATCCACTTCGGTACGGGTGGTGGTGATGGTGGTCACCCGCGCCGGAGCGAGCACCCGCACCACACAACTGGCTGTATCATTGCTTCCACCATTATCAGCCGTAAAGTTGACCGTATAGGAACCTGCCTGATCGTAGGAATGAGACGCCAGCAGACCCGGTGCGGCCATGTTGTCGCCAAAGTCCCACGAGTAGTCAACCGGCTGCGTGGCATCTTCGTTGACAGAGGCCGTGAAGGTCCCTGTTTCGCCAACAACGAGTGTTTCTGGACAGTCAAGCGTCAGCACTTCCACTGGGGTAAAGGCGGGATTAAAGTTGAAGCGCAGCCCGAGCCCATAAAAGTTAAAGGCGTCAAAGTCAGACACATCATCTTCATCCGCTGAACTATCGTACTTGGTCGGGTCTGCTTGGTCCAACGCCTCATCCGGGAAGATATACATGCTGCTCACTTCCAGAAAGAGCCCTAACTGATCGTTGACGGCTACATCCAGGCCGACGCCGCCCATGGGGCCGTACCCCACTTCAATGTTGTCATTAATTTTCCCTAACCCAAGCCCAAGTCCAGCCTGCAAATACGGGTTGGCACGTTTGTCAGGGATCAGGTTTAACCGTCCCAACAAGTTCAGGTGATGCCGCCAGTCGCTGGTGGTATTTTCATCAATGGCCTGAAAGAGGGGAGGACGCACATCCAAACGCGGGTCACTCACCTTCGGGTAGTTTCCGGAAAGGTGCATGAGGCCCACACTAAGGCGCTTGTTAAGATGGAGGCCAAATTCAACCCCCAGGCTGAACCCGATATTGTCTACGTATTCAGAAAGTTCGTTTTCGGGGTTATCGTCGCGGTCGCCCCCATAGGTGTTCAACCCGATGCGCCCTTTCAGATACGCGCCGTCATCGGCGCGGTAGTTCTGGGCAACAGCGGGCGAAGCAACAAGGAACAACGCAAGGCAAAGAAAAAGTGGTAGCAAGCGGCCTTTCATAAGGGGTCCTCCGGTATAAGCGGGCATGCGCTTCGGATAAGTGAGTCGAGATGCGGAGTTGAGGGAAAATAGTTTGGGAACAGGTGACCTTCAACCGAAACAAGGTACGAAGCACAAATAGTTATCGGCATATTTACTTCTTAACGGTACCCATTATATACAAACTCAGAAGCAAGGGAAAGTAATGGAAGAAAAGCCACATTTTTAAGTCCTTAATACATATTATTGAAATTATTGAACATAAATGATTCGTTTCAGACAATCGTTAAACAGACAACCGACGTTTTACCTCCTCAAGAGCCACTGCGCTGTGTTTCCAAAAACAAAAAGCCCGCTTCGCCTTGGGGAAGCGGGCTGCAAAAATTCTTATTATTTACAACAGCTACGAGAGCGCTGCTACATGCTTATCCAGGCTGCTTTTTACATGGGCCGCCTTGTTGCGATGAATAATCCCTTTCGTGGCAAGGCGATCCAAATAGCCTTTTACCTCGTTTAGCAGCAGTTGCGCTTGATCTTTATCTTCCGTCTGACGCAATTTCTTAATCAAGGTGCGCATCCGGCTACGGTGGATACGGTTGCGGTTACGACGCTTCGCCGTCTGGCGAACACGTTTAATGGCCGATTTATGCTGTGGCATGAGCTACAACGGTAACATTTAGTGGAGATTCCAGCAAAGGCAAGGCAATCAACATTGACAAGCCCTATAATTTAACGTACCTAGTTAGCTTAGGTCAAGCGATAACATGGCTCTTATCGTGGAAGTTCAGCTAAGAACCGGAGGCTGAACGGTATCTTCGTCGGAGTAACCGATGACCGTCGCCTCATTGTTTAGCCGAGAGCCGCTCCCACCCACTCGCTGTCTACAAGGTTCATTATGTGGTCGTTTCTGGCCGAATTCACACGCCCCTCAGAAGGTGTGCTTCAAGTCATCGTTATGGATGAAGCACATCGTGAACAGCCCCGTTCCTATCAGGTGCACCCGCAGCACCTTTGGGCACTGTTTGCAGTAGGGGCTGGCCTAACGGGGCTGCTTATCCTGATTCTGGTTGCCTTTACCCCGCTGCGTCAATGGATTCCTGGATATGGAACGGACCAGTTGCGGCAAGAAGCACGGCTAGCTACCATGCGCCTGGCGGCCTTAGAAGATTCACTCGCCGCTCAGCAAGAATATATGGGCCACCTGCGCAGCCTGATGACGGGTGAAAATCTAGGGGGTACGCGCGTACGTGCCCAACAGGTGATTTCGGTGTCAGGTGAATTAGCAGAAGTGGCAACCGACGAAACAAGCTCAGACTGGGAAGATCATGAACAACCGGCCTTGCCCCTGGCCCAATTACCCACCGTCGCAGTTCCCACCATCCCCGTGAACCAACAAGCCGTCGAGGAACGGTATTTGGCCAGCCTTCAGTTGCCAGCCGTACCTCCGGTAAAAGGTTTTTTAACGGGTACCTTCGATCCGCGCACCGGTCACTTCGCCATCGACTTGGCCGTCGAGACGGGCACCATGGTCCGATCTATAGGAGATGGCTATGTTATCTTCGCCGATTGGACCGATGAAGGAGGCTATACCCTCGTGGTTCAACATACGGATGGCTTTGTCTCTGTGTATAAACACAATGAGCGGCTCTTGAAACGGGTCGGCGACCGGGTTCGTGCCCGTGAAGCCTTGGCCATGAGTGGAAACTCCGGCGAGCTAACCACGGGACCCCATTTACACTTTGAGTTATGGCATAATGGACTTGCCCAAAATCCAACGATGTATCTTGTTGGATTATAAATTAAGTTCATCCCACTTTCTACCGAAACTTACTGGAAGCACGATAACAGGACACGAGTAGCTCTTACCATACCTTGGGCGAAGGAGGACGCTCAGGGACAGATCATCATCCACAATGGCACTTTTTGGCAACAACAACAGGGAACCGCAGGCTATGGCCAAACAAACAACGACGCCAGCATCCAATGGCACGTCGCCTAATCAGATTAACATGATTGGCGAAGGCACCATCTTCGAAGGGAAGCTTCGCGCAGAGAATGAAGTCGTGATTCGTGGCAAAATCATTGGCACCCTCAGCGTGACAGGTCGTGCCGTCATTGCAGAAAGCGGCGTCATTGATGGCGAACTGGAGGCCACCAGCGCCGACGTGTCGGGCCAGATCAAGGGCGACCTGCGCGTGAAGGAACGCCTGGTCCTGCGCGGCTCTGCCCGCGTCGATGGCAACGTCTCCACCGGACGCTTCATCGTTGAAGAAGGCGCTATGTTTGACGGCGAATGCACCATGGGCAGCCGCACCGTCAAATCGGGCGACATTGCCTCGCTGGTGAGCGCCCTCGAACAACGCGATACCGACGAAGACTAGATGGACGTCCCGCCGCCGCCCAGGAAAAACTCCTGGCAGGCGTCCATGCAAGAAGCCTCCCCCTACCTCGGGCTCGGCATGCAGATTGCCATGTCGATGGTTTTTTTCGTGGGAGGTGGTTATCTGCTTGATCAATGGCTGACCATGACACCCTGGCTGACGATTGTGGGTGCCTGCCTGGGCATGGTCGCCATTTTTGTGCAGCTTATCCGGGTAACCAAAGAAATTAACCAGCGGCCCAAACCCTCAAAACGTACAGACACCGCTCCCAACGAATAATAAAAGCAACCCGTAAAACATGGGGCGACGGCACCAATGCCTAGCCCAGACTTGTACAAGCTATCATGCAGTAGATCGGGGAGCACAAAAAGGCTCTTCTGCGGCTTCCCCGTCCTTTCATTTATAATTCACCGCTCCTTGCCAAAGCGCGCGGCTCTTTCTACGTAGTTTGGCGTTCCACGGTCCGCTACAAACAATAGCCCACATCGCTAGATTTTGGCCCTTTTCCTGGGCATAGACAACCCGGTTTGGTGGCTTAGCGTGGGGCTCGGCTGTGGCATCGGCGTGTGCTACACCGTGGCGAGTTTTCTCATCAATCGGTGGGCCGCTCGCTTCGAGAGCCGCCGGTTCATGTTGTTTATGATCAGTGGCATGATGGCTCGCCTCGCTCTGGCCCTCGTGCTGGTCATTCTGATCCTGATGCGGCTCTCTGTTGACCCACGCGCCTTTCTGGTCGCGTTTATGGGGACGTTCGCCATCGGACTGCTGTGGGAAGTACGGTTTATCCATCGCTTTTCACAAAACCAACACACCGCGTCGGATACCGACGTAACTGCCTAGACCATTACGACTTCCGGTTAGCCCGGTTTTCCATGAAGCTTTTTCGCGTGCTTTTTCTGGCCCTTTTGGCAGGCTTCCTGAGCGTGCCCCCGGCGAACGCTGCCGCCGAAGGGGAAGACCTGGATCCGATCCACCACTCGGCGGATGGCTACTACCTCGACTTTATGCCGATTGGCAAGGTGGAACTGCCCCGTCTGTTTCTGGTGCGCCGCGCGGATGGCTCACTCGGATTTGACGCCTACGGCAGCACTGCCTCCGCGCTCCACTCACATGAATACGTCCCTGAAGCCGGACATGGCGCGGAAGACGACGCCCACGGAGAGACCGCTGACGAAGGGCACGGCGAAGAAGCGGGTATTGAGGCACTCATCGCCTCGGGGCTTCACCTAGACGCCCACCTCGTCCCTGCCGATGGCGGCCATGTGATCATCGACTTCTCCGTCACGCGCCACCTCGTCTTCGCCATTTTGGGAGCGCTGCTGGTTATCCTCATCTTCACCTCACTCGCACGCCGGTATGCCCGCGGCATCGGACGCGAGACGGCGCCCAAAGGCGTCTTCCAGAATCTCTTTGAGACGCTTGTCCTTTTTGTACGCGACGAAATTGCCCGTCCCAACCTCGGCGAAAAGCATTACCGAAAATTCCTGCCGTATCTCCTCACGGCGTTCTTCTTCATCCTGATTTGTAACCTGCTCGGCCTCGTGCCCTTTGGCGCCACCGCCACATCGAACCTGATGATCACGGCGGTGCTGGCAACCACTACGTTTATCCTGACGCAGGTGAATGGTTCGAAGGACCACTGGATGCACGTGCTCTGGCCGCCGGGCGTCCCCACCTTTGTGAAGCCGATCCTCATTCCCGTGGAGATCATGGGGCTGTTCACCAAGCCCATCGCGCTCGCCATCCGTCTGTTTGCGAACCTCACGGCGGGCCACCTCGTGATCCTCAGTCTGATCGGGTTGATCTTCTCCTTCGGCAAAATTTTTGGCCCCGGCGTGGGCTACGGCGTCGCGCCCGTCAGCATTGCGTTCTCGCTGTTTATCTACCTGCTTGAACTGCTGGTGTCGTTTATTCAGGCGTACATCTTCACGATGCTCTCGGCGCTGTTCATCGGCATGGCGGTGGCCGAACACGACCATCACCACGACGAAGCGCACGACGACCACCATCACGCCGCGCTGCATCCGGCAGAACATGCGGCCTCGGCCCAGCCGATTATCGGCAATGGAGCGGAGCAGCCCCAGCCGGTCGCCGTCGCCTAACCGAACCCCTTTACTCCCCGGCGGCTGCGGCTTGCAACCGCCACTTTCACACCAACAACCTCTTACGAAAAAACACAGGTACACACATGGACCCGAATGCTCTTGCTTTCCTTGGCGCTGGAATTGGCGCTGGTCTTGTTGCTCTCGGCGCTGGCCTCGGCATTGGCCGCCTCGCTGGCCCCGCCATGGAAGGCTCGGCGCGTCAGCCGGAAGCCGCTGGCGATATCCGTACGTCGATGATTATCGCGGCAGCCCTCATCGAGGGTGTGGCGCTCTTCGGCCTCGTGATCTGCATCCTGCTGGCCACGAAGTAACAACGCCTCCGCGTAGACCCATCATTTGGCGGAACGGGGCGCGTGTGCCCGGTCCCGCCGAGGTGAACAGCTATACGCTAAAACCATTCGTCCTATGAGCATCACGCTGGCAGCAAGCCTGCTGAATCCCAACTTTGGACTGGTCATCTGGATCACCATCGTTTTTGTGTTGCTGCTCGTCGTCTTGCGCCGATTTGCCTGGGGGCCAATCACCAAAGCGCTGGAAGAACGCGAGCAGACCATCGATGCGTCGATCCAACGGGCTGAACAGGCCCTCGCCGAAGCCAAGCAGATCCAGGCCGACAACGAAAAGGCCCGCCGCGAAGCTGAACAGGAAGCCCAGCGCCTCCTGCGCGAAGCCCGCGAAGAAGTGGAGCGGCTGCGGAACGACGAGGTGCAGAAGACCCGCGACCAGATTCAGCAGATGCGCACGCAGGCCCAGGCCGAAATCGAGCGCGAGAAGCAAAGCGCCCTCGAAGAGTTGCGCACGGAAGTGGCTGACCTCGCCATCCAAGCCGCCGAGAAAATCCTCACGGAAAACCTCGACGGCGACCGCCAGCGTAAGCTCGTGCAGGGCTTCATCGACGACCTTCCGAAGAACTAGTCTAACCTGTTGGTTTGTGGCGTCGCGCTTCGTAACAGAAGCCGATAGCCAACGGCCAATAGCTGACAGCCAACCCTTATGAAAAACCTCTCCGTCGCCCGGCGGTACGCCCAGGCGCTGTACGAAGAAGCCGCTGCCCAAGCGAATGTGGCCAAGGTAGACGCCGACATGGTGTTGATCCGGCAGTCGCTGGCGGATTCGCGGGAGTTGGTGTCGTTTTTCGAGAGCCCGGTGATCAACCGGGAGAAGAAGGACACCGTCGTGAAGCAGCTCTTCGGCGACCGGATCGAACCCGTGACGCTCGACTTCCTGCACCTGCTCATCGCCAAGGGACGCGAAAACCTGTTCCCGGACGTGGTGGAAGCCTACGAAAGCCTCCGCGACGAACAGCAGGGCGTGGTGAAGGTGCATGCCCGCACCGCCCATCCGCTCGGCGATGCCGAGAAGAAGGCGCTGGGGCAAGCGTTGGTGAAACGCACCGGCAAAAAAGTCCGCCTCACGACAACCGAAGACCCGTCGCTGATTGGCGGCGTCATCGTGCGCGTGGGCGACACGGTCTACGACGGCAGCGTCCGCAACAAACTGGCCAGCCTGCGCGAGCAGCTTGGTCAAGGCTCCTTTTTGATGAATTGACGGGTGCGCGGCCCGGAATGTCCCGGCGTCCCACTCCTTAATCCCTATTCCCAGATACAATTATGGCAACGGCGATTCGACCCGATGAAGTGACGGCGGTGCTCCGGCGCGAGCTGGGCGGCTTCGATGCCGAGACGGAGGTCTATGAAGTAGGCTCCGTGCTCCAGGTGGGCGACGGTATCGCGCGCATCTACGGCCTCTCCAACGTGCAGGCGGGTGAACTCATTGAGTTTCCGTCTTCCGGCGTGACCGGCATGGTGCTGAACCTGGAAGAAGACAACGTCGGCGCGGTGCTCTTTGGCGAAGTGGACGCGGTGAAGGAGGGCGACGAAGCCCGCCGCACCAAGCGCATCGCTTCCATTCAGGTCACCGAGGAAATGCTCGGGCGCGTCATCGACCCGCTGGGGCGTCCGGTGGACGGCAAAGGCCCGCTTGGCGGCGCAACCTACGAGATGCCGCTGGAGCGCAAGGCACCGGGCGTGGTTTACCGCGAACCCGTGACCGAGCCGCTGCAGACGGGCCTCAAGGCCATCGACTCGATGATTCCCATCGGGCGCGGCCAGCGCGAACTCGTCATCGGCGACCGCCAGACCGGGAAAACAGCGGTGCTGGTCGATACGATCATCAATCAGAAATCGACGCACGAAGAAGGCGGCTCGCCCGTCTTTTGTATCTACGTCGCGGTCGGGCAGAAAGCCTCGACGGTGGCGCAGGTGGAGCGCTCGCTGGAAAAAGCCGGGGCGATGGACTACACCGTCATCGTCAACGCGCCCGCTTCGGTAGCCGCTCCGCTGCAATTTATCGCCCCGTTCTCCGGTGCCTGCATCGGCGAATACTTCCGCGATACAGGCCGCCACGCGCTGGTGATCTACGACGACCTGTCGAAGCAGGCTGTGGCCTACCGCCAGGTGTCGCTGCTGCTGCGCCGCCCGCCGGGCCGCGAGGCGTATCCGGGTGACGTGTTTTACCTGCACAGCCGGCTCTTGGAACGCGCCGCCAAGGTGATTAACAACGACGCCATCGCGCAGCAGATGAACGACCTACCGGACAGCCTCAAAGGCAAAGTCAAAGGCGGCGGTTCGCTGACGGCCCTTCCGGTGATCGAAACACAAGCCGGGGACGTGTCCGCGTACATCCCCACGAACGTGATCTCGATTACGGACGGGCAGATTTACCTCGAATCGAACCTCTTCAACTCGGGTGTCCGCCCCGCTATCAACGTCGGGATCTCGGTTTCTCGGGTGGGTGGGAACGCACAGATCAAGGCCATGAAAAAAGTGGCCGGTACGCTGCGCCTCGACCTCGCGCAGTACCGCGAACTTGAAGCCTTCGCCAAGTTCGGCTCCGACCTCGACCCGGCCACCCAGCGGCAGTTGACCCGGGGCGCCCGCCTGGTGGAAGCCCTGAAGCAGGGCCAGTACCAGCCCATCGCGGTGGAGCAGCAGATCGCGCTGATCTTTGTGGCCACCAAAGGTGCCCTCGACAACCTGCCGGTTGATCAGGTCAAACGCTTCGAGAAAGAGTTCACCGAGCGCCTGAGCCTGCGCCACGCCGATGCCCTCGCCTCCATCCGCCAGAGTGGCAAGATGAGCGATGACGTGGCCGAGACGCTGGTCAAGGAAGCCAACGAACTCGTCGATTTATACACCAGCTAACCACGGGACGGCGAAGCGAGAACGAGCACCGCTCTTCCCGCTTCCCCCAAACCCCTTCCCATAGATGGCAAGTCTTCGCGACATACGCAACCGGATCGGCTCGGTTAAAAACACGCAACAGGTGACGCGCGCCATGAAGATGGTGGCCGCCGCCAAGCTGCGCCGTGCCCAGGAACGCATCTTTCGCACGCGTCCCTACGCCTTCAAGCTCGGCGAAATCATGAGCCACCTGAAGCGCCAACTCGATCCGAGCGCCCACCTGCTGTTCAAGGGCCGCGAAGAAGTGGACGGCGCGCTGCTGATTGTCGTGACTGGCGACCGTGGATTGGCTGGAGCGTTTAATGCCAACGCCATCAAGCTGGCCGAACAAACCATCGCCGACGAATACCAGGCCCTCCACGAAGCCGGTAACCTGTACCTGATCTGCATCGGGCGCAAGGGCCACGAACATTTCGGCAAGCGCGGCTATCAACTGCTGGGCGACTTCCGGGGCGCGTTCAACGACCTGTCGTTTGACACCGCGCAAGCCGTGATGAAAATCGCCGTTGACGGCTTTGTGGATGACCGCTGGGACGAAGTGAAGGTGGTGTACAACGAGTTCAAGAACACAATCTCGCAGAACCGCATCGCCGAGCCACTGCTGCCGCTGCCGAAGGAGCAGTTCATCACGCCGGTGATGGAAGTGCAGATCGAGCACCACGCGGAGGTCAGCGAGACCTACACCGACGACTATATCTTTGAGCCGAACGCATCGGACATCCTCGAAGTGCTCATCCCCCGCTTCCTGAATTACCAGTTGTGGCGGGCCTTGCTGGAATCCAACGCCGCTGAGCAAGGCGCGCGCATGGTGGCGATGGACAACGCCACCTCGAATGCCGATGAACTGCTGCGGAGCCTCAAGCTGCAATACAACCGCGCCCGTCAGAGCGCCATCACCACCGAGATTCTCGAAATTGTGGGCGGTGCCGATGCACTGGCAAAAGCAGGATAAGCCGAACGCAAAGGCGTTGCGCAACGTTTGACAACATCGTATATTTCGCGCCCCAACACAATTCAGCCAACACGGAGAGGTGGGTGAGTGGCTGAAACCACCGGTTTGCTAAACCGGCGTACCGGGAACACTGGTACCGAGGGTTCGAATCCCTCCCTCTCCGCTCCAAGCCGATCCCTGACAACAGGGGTCGGCTTTTTTCATGGCATACCGTGAACCCTTTGCGTAAATAGACCTACAAGCTTGTCGATACTAGAACGGGGCGCAGCGAGCAAGACCAACGACTCCCTTGAGGAGGCTGTCGCATCGCGAATGGGGATGTTTGCTACGTTTCAACACCTTCTGGCCCTTTAGGGTCACCTCCCTCAAGGGAGGGGGTGTGCGTGCGTCCAATAAGAAAGTATTCGCAAATTCAGGTCGTGCAATTCGTTTGAGGTATGAAAAAGCGCTGGATGTGGAGCGGCCTGTCCGCTGTAGTTCTGCTCGGCGTCGTAGGGGGACTTTTTGTTTTCCAAACGCCTCCGCCCAATCCCACCGACCCGCTCGCAGTGGCGCGGGCGCAGCATGGCTACCCGTCATCGCCGGAGGCGTTGCGGCAGGCTGATATCGAAGACAGAATCGCACGACGCGCGCAAGGATATGCCAAACCGAATAACCCTGACCTGTTCTTCCAGTATCATCAGGAAATCCGCACGCGGCTGGACGACCCCACGCAGCAGTACGCCCCCAACTATCGCCTGCAGGCGCTGCGGGCGGCACAACAAGTTCGCAAGTCCAGCAGTAAACAACTAAACTGGCAAGAGCGCGGACCCGGCAACGTGAGCGGACGCACCCGGGGCCTTGTAGTGGATGTGCGCGATTCCGCAGGCAACACCTGGTATGCCGGCTCGGTGGGCGGCGGTATCTGGAAAACCGAAAACGCGGGGCAATCGTGGCGCAACCTTACGCCCGACCTGCCCAACCTCGCCACGGTCTCCCTGGCGCAGTGTACCGTACAGCCCCAGGTGTTTTATGCTGGTACGGGCGAAGGCTTTTTTAACGCCGATGCCATTCGCGGCGATGGGATCTGGAAATCCACCGATGGCGGCGAGACCTGGACCCAGCTTGCCAGCACCGCCAACAGCCCCAACTTTCGCACGGTCAACCGGCTGATTGTCGATCCAAGCAATCCCAGCACGGTTGTGGCTGCCACCAACGCCGGGCTGCTGCGCACCACCGACGGCGGCGAGACATGGCAAACGGTGTATGCGTCACCCAACCCGGTGCAGCAGGTGATCGCTACCCCGAATGACTTTCGCATTCAGTATGCCGCCGAGTATAAAGGGGGCGTGCTGAAATCAGAGGATAGCGGACAGAACTGGCGGCAGGTGTTTCGATGGAGTGACTATTACAGTTCAAAAAGTATTGAGGGCCGCATGGAACTAGCGGTGGCCCCTAGCCAGCCCGTCAAGGTGTTCTTTGTAGTCGATCATGTGGTGTCTTCGGACTTCTGGCTTTCCAATGACCGGGGCGAAACCTGGCGCATCCTCCCGGAGGATGATGGCGATGCGCCCGATTGGCTCTCTGGGCAAGGGTGGTACGATAACACCATCGCGGTGCATCCGTTTGACAGCCGCACCGTTTTTGTAGGTGGCATCAACCTGTGGCAAATACGGGTGGCCCGCTCGGACGACAAACGCACCACCACCGAGATCACCAACTGGTTTGAGGGTCGTCCTAACCCGGATCACCCCAGCGGCTTCTTCCCCTTCGTGCACGCCGACCACCACGGCCTTTTTACCGTGCCGTTTGATGAAGACACCGAATCGTTCCGCCTCATCAACACCAACGATGGCGGGGTGGAATATTCCGATGATGGCGGCATTACGTGGAGCAAAACCCTCACGGGCTACAACACCTCCCAGTTTTACGGCGCTGACAAACAGCCCGGTGCCAATGCCTTCATCGGCGGGATGCAGGACAACGGAACGTGGCGTTCTCCAGAGGGAGCCAACGCCGCCGCAACGACGCCCTGGCTCAACCAGTTGGGCGGCGATGGCTTTTCTACGGTTTGGCATGCCGAAGATCCGGCGCGGCTGATGGGGTCTATCCAGTTTAATGACTTCTGGCGTACGCTGGACGGTGGCGCTACATGGGAACAGGCAACCGAAGGATTACCAAACACGGGATTTTTTATTTCTACCCTCGCCAAATCCCAGAGTGACCCCGAACTGCTCCTCACTACCTCGCCTGTTGGCATCTGGCGCTCCGACACCTTCGGTGCTCGCTGGTCACCTGCCACGCTCGACTCCTCAGGGCGCTGGTATCCCTTTGGAAACCGGGCCCCGGCGGCCCTCTCCATCGCCGACCCACAGGTGATGTGGGCCGGGGCACGCATGACCAACACGCACTCGCTGTTTGTGTCGCAAGACGGCGGCCTGACGTTTACGCCCACCTCCCAAGCCCCCAACGTGTCGGCCAGTATTAGTGGACTTGCCACCCACCCTACCGATCCCCAAACGGCCTATGCCCTCTTCTCAGCAGCCAACGCCCCCAAAATCATCCGCACTACCGATCTCGGAAACACGTGGGAAAACCTCACCGGCACCGTGGACACGGGCGCAGCGCTCAGTTCCAATGGCTTTCCGAATGTGGCAACGTATGCGCTGTTGGTGATGCCCTTCAATCCAAACGTGCTGTGGGCCGGCACCGAGATTGGCCTGTTTGTGTCGGAGGATGGCGGTGGGACGTGGCAGTATGCCAACAACGGCCTCCCCGCGGTTTCCATCTGGCAACTTTCCATTGTGGACGATCAGGTGGTGGCCGCCACCCACGGACGCGGCGTCTGGTCGGTATCTTTGCCCGAACTGACCAATTACCTACCGCCTTCTGTGGTTCGTTCGCCCCGCTTCAACGACCTGTTCTTTACCCCTGCTAGCGCGCTTGGCCTCGATGTGGATGTTCGTTCAGACTATGACTCGCTCGATGTGTGGTTGGACGAGGTGTTATTGGCTCGCCTGACAACACCCTACGATACCGTCTTCTCGCTTCCGCTTTTGGTCGAAGCGCCCTCTACGCGGACTGCTCAGTTGGTTGCTTACCGAAACGGACAAACGTATCAATCGGCACAAGAATCGGTGAACGTGTTTCCCGTAGCAGCGCCTCAGGTTCGTTTTGAGAGTTCATTTGAGGACGAATCAGATGATTTCTTTGGCGACGGCTTTGAAGAAGAACGGTACGGCGACTTCGCCAACCGTGCGGTACACACCCGCCACCCGTACCGCAGCCGACAAGAGATTACCTACCTGCTGCGGGTGCCGATTAAGGTCGCCGCTCGCGAGGCCGTGCTGTCCTACCGCGATATTGCCATCATTGAGCCCGGCGAACCCGGCACAACATTTGGCGATCAGGAATTCTGGGACTATGTGGTGGTGGAAGGCAGCACCAATAGCGTCGTATGGAAGCCGCTCGCGCCGGGATATGATGCCGACTTCGACACCCGTTGGCGGACCGTGTATGACGAAGACCGACCGCCGGACGCTTCGCTGTTTGTGGAACACACGATCAACCTGCACGACACCTTCAACCCGGGCGACGTGATTTTCCTCCGCTTTCGTCTCTTCGCCGACGCCGCGGTCAGCGGCTGGGGCTGGGTGATCGACGACCTCCGCATCCAACCCGATGCGACCGTTGCCACTGAAACCACCGTTCCTTCGGAAGCGCTGGCGTTGTTGCCTAGTTACCCCAACCCGTTTGTCGAAGAAGCAACACTGCCGTACCGTGTCCCAACGACAGGCCCGGTGCAGCTTGCTATTTTCGACCTCCAAGGGCGTCGCGTACGAACGCTGGTAGACACCATCATGCCCGCCGGGGCGCATACCGTGCCGTGGGACGGACGCACCGATGCAGGAACGGCCGTTGCCAGCGGCGTCTACTTCGCCCGGCTCCGCACGGAAGCGGGCACCCGGACGCAGCAACTGGTGCGGGTGCGTTAAGAACACCTTGCGTCTTGCACTTCTAGGGCGATTCGCCGACTTTTAGCCTGTCTCTTCCTGTTGGACATTCTGTCCTTCACCTACACCCTGTTACCTCATGCCTGGTCTCCGTTCCTTTGCATGGAGGTGTATCTTTCTGGTCAGTTTGACGGGAGGATGTTGTGCGCTTCCAACGTTCGCGATGCCTTTTCCTGCGGACTCGTCCTCGGTTGTCACGTTTCATACGGCGCTCGCGTTTATGCCCAACCACGGGCAGATCGTAGACGCCCATGTCCGCTTCCACGTCGAGGCCGCCCATCACGCCGTGCACTTCGAAAACAACGCCGTCACCTTCCGACGACGCAAAAACAACCATCCCACCTCCGAAGTCCGCGTCCGCTTCAACGGAGCCCAGCCTGCCACCTTTGAAGGCATCAACCAACAACAAGGCGTTGCCAACTTTTACCGGGACAACAGCGGGACGACCGACGTGCCTCGCTTCGCAGGCATTCGCTACACCAACCTCTACCCCGGTATCGACCTCGACTACGAAGGCCAGGACAGAAAACTAAAGCGCACCTTCACCGTCGCTCCCTTCGCCGATCCCACGCTGATTCGCATGACCTACGACGGCGTCCACGACCTGCGCCTGCGCAACGACGGAGCCCTGATCGCTGAAACCGCGCTCGGCGAACTCACCGAGACCCCGCCCGTGCTCTATCAGAACATCGACGGCACTCGTCTGCCCGTCGATGGACACTTCACGCTGCTGGATGCCAACACGGTTGGCTTTGAGATCAGCGCGTACGATCCTGCCTACGCGCTCGTCATCGACCCCGAGTTCGACTTCCTGACCTACCTCGGCGGCACCGGTACCGATCATATCAACGGCATCGCCCTCGACGAGGACGGCAACCTATACGCGACCGGTTTCACCTCATCGACCGACTTTCTGCTGGAAGACGCCGCGCAGGGCACCTTCGGCGGGGTGTTCGATTCGTTCGTGACCAAAATCAACCCGGAAACGGGCGAGGTGCTGTATTCGACCTATCTGGGCGGGACGGGCAACGACTTTTCGGAGGAGATTCAGGTGGACGCCGACGGGAACGCCTACATCATCGGCACAACGTTTTCGGGCAATTTCCCGGTGCAGAACGCGCTGCAAGGCACCAACGGCGGCGGGGGCGATACGTTTGTGGTGAAACTCAACCCAGACGGTCAGTTTATTTTCTCGACGTTTTTGGGTGGCAGCCTGGAGGACTCGGGTCAAGGGCTGGCTTTTGGTCCAGAAGGCGAGGTGTACGTGACGGGCTACACGCGCTCGGCCAACTTCCCGACAACAGCGGATGCCGCACAGCCAAACCATGCAGGCAGCTACGACATGTATCTGGTGGAGATCGCCCCCGATGGAAGTGCGCTTAACTACGGCACCTACCTCGGCGGCAATGTTGACGATCAGGCATTTGGCATCGCCCTAGATGCCTTCGGCGACATCTATCTGGCGGGTTCTTCCGAGTCGGAAGGGTTTATTACGAACGAGGTGGGCAACAAGACCCACATTACCGGTTCGGCCTTCACCATCGCCCACATCGACCGCAATGACCCCGACCAGATCCGCGAAATCTATGGGGCCGACGGCGGCGGTGATGACATCGCCTACGATGTTGCCACCATCGTCGCGAATGCCGGATCGGCAGAGGAGAATCTCGTCATTGTGGTAACGGGCTACAGCGGCTCGACCGACTTTCCGGTGACACCCAACGCTCCACAACCTACCTATGGCGGCGGCGATGCCGATGGGATCTTTATGGCCTTTAACAACACGGGCCTAATTCAATCTACCTACCTCGGCAGTGGCGGGGCGGATCGGTTGTACGGCGTGGGCGTGCGGACCGGGCGTATGCCCGATGCCGTGGAAGTAACCACGGGCGGCGAGGCGCTGAGTCCGCTCGACATTGACTGGATTGATTGGGAAAACTCGGGCAGCGGGATTCTGGTGACGATTCCGCTGGATGTAGAGACAGGAGACATCATGGAAGCCACTGGTTTGCGACTGGGATTCGTAGGCACGCGTCTGCAATCCAACCCTGTTTCCGCAACTGAACTGACATGTTTCGGTGGTAGCACGCCCAATCCGTTTCCCGCCAACACACAGCCTACCGACAACGCCCCGCAGATCACTTTTCCTGGTGGTGTCTCTTCAGCAATAACAGGTTGTATTATTACGACGCCCCGACCGCTTCTAGCATCCCTTGTGCTAAGCAACCCCTCTGCTCGAATTGGAGACCTTGTTGCTATCAAAATAACCGTCGCAGGCTCATACGCTTCTGCTTTCTCCCTTGATCTTTCCTGGACAAGTGATAGTGATGGAGACGGGAATTCTGGTATGGACGAGCACTTTAGGCCAACAGATACGGATCGTGGAATCTATAATCCCCCATCAGGCATCACGATGAATGGGCTTGGATTATCAAATAGACTCTTTAATGCTACAATAAAAGGCATACCTATCCGCTCAAACCCGCATCAGTTGCACTTTACAGCCAGCGTTTACTGTGATGAAACAACCTGTGAAGAACCAGGCCTGCTAGGATCAGCAGAGGCCACTCTGAATACTGAACCTAGATCCATTGACGCACCGGCTCACCTTGTATTTGGAAGCTCTGGAGGTAAAACCGCGCTGACTGGCATTGATTTGTACGTCAATGATGTCCGTTTTCTTGATGATCTGCAAGCTGGATCAGGCAGAACGTTGTCGGGCGAAATCACCCAGACCGCGCTGACGCTCGACGTGGTAGATGGCGACGCGACCGACAACACCACCCCCCTTGCCTCCTTCGACCTCGATCTCATCTATCCCCACCCCGACAGCGTCTTTGCCTTCGCCCACAGCCCCGCTCTCGTGCTGATCTCTGACGTATCAAGCAACTGGCGCGCCGTCCTCCACCACACCGCCCGACCTACGGCCTCCGACCCCACCGCCGTCGATCTCGTCACCATCAACCTGACCACCGACCTCGGCCCACTCGACGTACAGATCATCGACGACACCCCCGCCCATAACTTTGTGACAACCCTTGCCGATGACGTCGCGCCTGACACCGTCTCGGCCTTCGCCACCGTCGATCCTGGCACCTACAACATCGAAGTCAACACCGCCGATGGCAGCCAGTCCCTCGGCGTCTTCCGCTTCGACTGGAGCACCGCCGCTGGCGAGACGCGCACGCTCGTCGCCCTCGGCGCAGATACCAGCTTCACCCTCATCGCTTTCGCTGCCGACGGCACCATCGAAGAACCCGCCGTGGTGACAAGCACTGACACGGAGACGCTGCCCACGTCGTTTGTGCTACACGGCAACTACCCCAACCCGTTCAACCCGGTGACGACGCTCACTTTCGACCTGCCCGCCCGCGCCGAGGTACGCGCCGAGATCATCGACGTGCAAGGACGCACGGTACGGATGCTTCCGGCGCAGACGTTCCAGGCAGGCGTGCGCCGCACGCTCCGGGTGGATGCGACGGGCTTGGCGTCGGGAACGTATTTCTACCGCCTCACCGCCACGATGGCGACGGGCACGGAGACACACACCGGACGCATGGTGCTTATCCGCTGAGCACGATGCCTACGTTCTATTGTTTGTCATCGCGAAGGATCACAGATCCTGTGGTGATCCCACCCCGACAGAAACTAGCACCACAAACGGGGTAAGATCGCCACGTCGATAGCGCTCCTCGCGATGACATACCTTTGGAAATGATTTTATTCGGATTACGATCGTTGATGTCTGGATACTTTCCCCCTCACTCTGTCTCTCCCATCGAGGGAGAGGGAACGCGGGAAGGAGCACCTGCGCTATCCCGACAGCCACAAACGGAATGGGTATTAGGACGCGGCGACGTTCTTGGGCTCAGGCATCGCCAACTCAATCTGCTCCGGCACCGACGTGGTATCCATGATAAGCCGGGCGCTGCGGTCGTAGGTGAGGTAGTTCCACGCCCAGTTGATCAGCACGTTGAGTTGGTTGCGGAAGCCGACGAGCAGCAGCAGGTGCAAGAAAAGCCACATCAGCCACGCCACAAAACCGGTCGTGCGAATACCACCGGCCAGCTCCGCCACGGCGCTGTTGCGCCCGATGGTCGCCATAATGCCCTTGTCGGTGTACACAAACGCCGTGCGTGGCGCGCCGGTGTGGTCGGCGCGGATTTGCTGGGCGACGTGCTTCGCGCCCTGCATCGCCACGGGCGCAAGTTGGGGATGCAGGTTGCCGTCGGCGTCGCTGCTGCCCGCGAGGTCGCCGATAATAAAGACGTTGGGTTTGTCGGGCACGCTGAGGTCGGGCTGCACGGCGAGGCGTCCGGCGCGGGTTTGTGTCAGCCCCAGCGCATCGGCGAGCGGGTGGGCACGTACACCTGCGGCCCACACCAGCGTCTGCGCCTGCACCGAGGCTCCGCTTTTAAAATGCACGACATGCGGTTCTACCCGCACCACCTGCTCGTTCAGCATCACCTCCACGCCCCGCTTTTTGAGCTGCGTCAACGCATAGCGGCTTGAGGAGTCGGCAAACGCGCCCAACACTTCCGGCGACGCTTCCACCAACACCACCCGTGCCTGCTCCACCGGAAGCTGCGGAAAGTCCTTGCGCAGCACCTTCTGAAACAACTCAATCAGTGCCCCCGACATCTCGACACCCGTGGGGCCACCGCCCACTACCACAAACGTCAGCGCCCCGCTATCCAACAGCGAAGGGTCCTGATCGACGTGCTCAAACTGACGCATGATGTGACTACGCAGGTGCAACGCATCGTCCAGGCTTTTGAGTTCAAACCCGTGTGCTTCGGCACCCTCCACGCCAAAAAAGTTGGTCGAGGCCCCCGCTGCCAGCACCAGGTAATCGTACCCGATGCGGTCGCCGTCGGCCAGCAACACGGATTCTTCTGCCCAATCCACCCCTGTGACGGTGCCGAGGCGAAAGTGGAAGTTGGGCTGGTTGTGGAAAATGCCCCGTACGGTGTGGGCGATTTCCTCGGGCTCCAGCCCCGCCGTAGCCACCTGATACAGCAGCGGCTGGAACGTGTGGTAGTTGTTGCGGTCGATGAGCAGTACCTCGGCAGGCGCTTTGCGCAGCGTGCGGGCCAGCGTCAGGCCGCCGAACCCGGCACCAACGATGACAATGCGAGGGCGAGAACCACGGGATGCCGCCATAAATCACCTCAACAGATGCGTTGGATACATACGCCGTTTTGTACGCACCCCAGCATAGCGGTTGCGTGAAAGCTGTGCAAACACAACCGTACCTGAGCCATACTCACGGCTTTTTTTCAATGATTTGGCGCGCCATCGCAGGCAACCACCGATGGAGGCCCAGCAGCAGCTTCACCTTGCCCACTCGGATCTCGACCTTGTCGTTTGCAAACCCCTCAAAAAAAGCCTCGGCCACCACCTCGGGCGCTACTTTGTCGCCCTCGCGCCCCGCTGTCAGGTCAGTATCTACAAAGGGCGGGATCAGTTCAAAGACGCGCACCGACGTAGCCGCGAGTTGGATGCGGAGGGTCTGGGTAAAGGATCGCAGCGCGGCTTTGGTGGGGCTATACACTGGCACGCTCGACTTGGGCACCACCCCCAGCGCCGAGGTCACGTTCACCACCGCTGCCTCCTCGTGCTGTGCGAGATGGGGCAGCAGCAAGGCCGTGAGTTGGAGCGGCGCGCCCAGGTTGATCCGTACTTCCTGCGCGATGCGGGCCACAGCGTGCGGCTCGTCCAGCAGTTGGTATGCATACTGCACGCCTGCGTTGTTGATGAGCACGTTCAGGTCGGGATGGCCGTTGATCAATTGGACGCTCAGCGCCTCGACAGCGGCGGGGTCTTGCAAGTCGCAGCGGTAGGTGATGAGGTTGGGGAAGGCGGCCTGGGCCGCGTCGAGCTTCGCTTGGTTGCGCCCGACGATGATCACCTGATTCCCGCGTTTCAGAAACCCTTGCGCCAGCGCCCAGCCGATACCGGACGCACCGCCCGTGATGAGTACGTTATGATTTGAAAGCTGCATGATCGTACGTGTCTGGTTGAGAAGAACGCACGTAAGTTCGCCCGAGCCCAGACGCCCCGCATTAACCGAGGTTAAGAAACGATCTGGCAACCTGATCTGGAGCTGCGCAGGCCGCTTTTTGGCCCATCGCCGCTCGATGTCCTGTGCCTTCGGCTCCGGTTTATCGGCTCATAGCGCTGCTACGACCCTCAAAATCGAGCACCGCTGGAATCAAAAATCACCGCTGCTCGCCTGCCAGTCATGCTACCAGATCGTTTCAAGAGGTGCGCGGAATCTGCTGGCGCTCCGAGGGGCCGTCTTGTACCATGCGACGGCGGATGCGGCTGAGCGCGACGGGCGTGATACCGAGGTACGAGGCGATGTGGTATTGCGGGATGCGCAGCTCAAGGTCGGGGTGTTCCTCGCGAAAGTAGACATACCGCTCCTCGGCACTGCACAGCACCAGCCGCAACTCGCGGTGCTCCTTCTTCACCCACTCGATCTCGATCACGCGCCGGGCGATGCGTTCGAGGTCATGGTGGCGGTTATACAGCGCCGTGAACGTCCGGTAATCGGTCACCAGCAGCCGACTCGCTTCGAGTGCTTGCAGGTTGATGTAGGTCTCGGTGTTCTGGATGAGCCCCGCCAGCGCCCCCACGAAGGTGCCCCGCGTAAAAAACGTTTTGTTGTATTCGTTGCCCTCATCGGTTCGGTAGAACGAGCGCAACGCGCCCTCCACCACAAACGCCAACTCGGTAGGATGCTCCCCGGCCTGCGCGAAGTAGTCGCCCGCCGCCAGCATGCGTCCCCGAAAAAGCGGCTGCACGTCGTTCCACGCCGCGTCGCTGAGCGGGGCCACCTGGGTGAGCGTGTGGCGCAGCAAGGTGGTTTCTTCCGCAGTCATGCTGTTCTTAACCTCGGTTAATGCGCCCTGGGGAGACGGGTCGGTAGGTTGGTGCCATTCTTCACCAACCGGATACAACCATGACAAAATACATCGTTCTGTGCATACTTTTCGGCGTCTTCCTCGCCTTGCCGTCCTTTGCCCAAGAAGCCTCTCCACAGGGCTGGCAGGTACAGCTTAGCTTTGGCGAACTGCCATGGCAATCGTTTAAACCCGGCCTCAGCGTGGGCTATCGGTTCAATCGGCATATCTACCTTGGTGCGCTGTACCAAATGCGCAACACCATCCGGCGGGGGTCCACGTCGTTTAATGCCAACGCGGCCGGGCTGGAGGGCTTACAAGATTCTCACGAACGCATGGGGCAGCGGGCCGCTTTGCAGGTGCGGCTGTACCCTTTGGGCGGGGCCGCGTATGTTTCCGGCGGCGTGGTGTTTAACGACGCAGATGCCGAACACACCACCTTCGACGCCCGCCCGCGCTCCTTCGGCGGAACAATCTTTCACGGCCCCCTTGTGATGCATCAAAAAAGAGCAGCGGGATGGCGTCCCGCGCTGGGGATCGGCTACAACCATAGGTTTGACGGCGGCTGGACGGTGGGTACAGAGATGTTTGTTGGGATCAGCGCCGTACCGCGCCCTACGGTGCAATTCGACGTGCCCTCCGACCTCGACACGTCTGTGCTGGAACAGCGCATCGTCCACCGTTTTCGCCAAACCCCAACGAATCTGTACCATGTGTTTCACCTGGGTGTGGGGTATCGTTTCCCGTGAGGCGGGCACGTTTGGGGGCGTTTGGCGTATGGGTGGCCGGAGCAGATGGCTTCCTCATCTTTCACCAGCAACCAACACGATGAGACGATTTGTTTGGATCACATCGTTTGTCTTCTTGATGACAGCACCTGTGCTTGCGCAAGACACCCTGCACAACGTCGACGCCCCCACCCTCAACCTGAATGAAGACGGCGTGGCGCTGCAAGGCTACGACCCCGTCCTGTACCATATCGCCGACCGGGCCCGTCCTGGACGCGAAGCGCTCGCACTCGAGCATGAAGGGGCGACCTATTATTTCTCCACCCGCGCCACCCAAACGATTTTCCGTAACAACCCGGAACGGTACGCCCCGGCCTACGGGGGCTGGTGTGCCTTCGGGCTGGCGATGGATGCCGAAGCCTTCGACGGCTGGTCGCCCGGCAAATATGCCATCGACCCCGAAACGTTTAAGGTCATTGATGGAAAGCTACACCTGTTCTACAATGCCAACGGCTTCAACGCCTTGGAAGCCTGGAACAAAGACGAAGCCCATCATCAAGCCCGCGCCGACTCGTTGTGGCACGTACTCACAGCAGAAACGCCCTGATGCATTGCTTTCGTAAGAAGCGCAGCGTACGTTTTGACCCACTGAATGACCATCCCTTACCCTGAGGAACCATGTCGCACCGTGCTCTTGTCCTGTTTTTCGCTGCTGCTTTCGGCCTCGCCACCACCACCGGCTGCCAGGCCCAGATTCCGAACGTGGAAGAACAAATTGCGGGCGCGGTAACCCCAGCCCCTGCTGACCAGAAAGACGGCGCGACAGTGCTGGGCTACGACGCCGACGGCGCCCTCGTCACGCTGCGCGAAGGCACTAATGAACTGGTCTGTATCGCTGATCGCCCCGGCGACGACCGTTTCCATGCATCGTGCTACCATGAATCGCTAGGCGCATACATGGAACGCGGCCGCCAGCTTCGCGCTGAGGGAATCACGGGGCAAGAGAGCTTCGATGTTCGCCACCAGGAAGCCGACGCCGGTACGCTGGCGATGCCGGAGGAGCCGGCTGCCGTCTACAACGTCTCTGGTTCGTTGGATACGTTCGACCCGGCGACGGCCAAGGTGACACTCTACGCCGTCTATATCCCGTATGCCACCGCTGCTAACACGGGCCTTCCTGAAACGCCCGGCCCTGCCGGTACGCCGTGGCTCATGCGCGCAGGCACCGCCTCATCCCACATCATGATCGTCCAGCCCCGCGACTGATATCTTTTCTTTTTGGTACAGACAAAACCTAACGGTGTCATCTCGAACGCATGTGAGAGATCTCCCACGTTATCGTTTGGCTGACCTTTAAGTGGGAGATCTCTCCTCCCGATGGTCGTCGAGATGACACAAAAAAACGTTTTTTCGTGTCCTGAGAAGACAGACAAAAAAGTGAGCGCAACCGAGCGTTTGGTCGGCGGGGTTGATGCAGCGAACTCATATCTTGGAACCACCCCTTCTTGGTTAGCGGCTCCCCCCATCACCTGTCGGCAGCGCCATCACGTTTTCCACGCCGAGTGCCCGGGCGAGGAACGACCATTTGTCGGCTTGCTCCTCGATGACTTTACTGGTGGGCTTGCCCGCACCGTGTCCGGCCTTTGTCTCGATGCGGATGAGTACCGGTGCCTCGCCGCCTTGGGCGGCTTGCATCGCGGCGGCAAACTTAAAGGAATGGCTCGGCACCACGCGGTCGTCGTGGTCGCTGGTGGTGATGAGGGTTGCGGGGTATTCGGTCCCCGGCTTCAGGTTGTGCAACGGCGAGTAAGCATACAGAAACGGAAACTGGTCGGGGTCTTCTGCCGAACCGTATTCGGGCACCCACGCCCAGCCGATGGTGAATTGGTGGTAGCGAAGCATATCGAGCACCCCCACTGCGGGCACCGCCGCGCCGAACAATTCCGGGCGCTGCGTCAGGGCCGCCCCAACGAGCAGGCCACCGTTCGAGCCGCCACCAATGGACAGCCGCTCGGGCGACGTGTAGCCTTCCGCGATCAGGTATTCTGCCGCCGCAATGAAGTCGTCGAACACGTTCTGTTTCTGGTCGAGCATCCCAGCCTGATGCCATTCCTCGCCGTATTCACCGCCGCCGCGCAAGTTGGGCACAGCATATACGCCGCCCATCTCCATCCACACGAGGTTGCTGAGCGAAAACGACGGCGTCAGGCTGATGTTAAAGCCGCCGTAGCCGTACAGGTAGGTCGGGTTGGTGCCATCGAGGTCCAGCCCGCGTTTGTGGATGATAAACATCGGAACGCGGGTGCCATCTTTGCTTTCGTAGAACACCTGCTTCGCCTCAAACGCATCAGGATCGAACGCAACCTCTGGCGCACGGAAGACCATGCTGGCACCTGTGGTGAAATCGTAGCGGTAAATGGTGGTGGGATAGGTGAATGAGGTGAAGGTGTAGAACATTTCTGCCTCGTCGCGCTGCCCACTCAAGCCGCCCACACTGCCCGGTGCAGGAAGCGCAATCGTGTTGACCAGCGTGCCGTCCATCGTGTGCACCGTGAGCCGCCCCTTTACGTCTTCAAGGGCGCGAACGACGAAGTGTTCATTTACGATGCTCACGCTTTGTAGCACCGCCTCACTTTCGGGAATCAGGACGTCCTTTGCTCCCGTTTCGGTGTTCCAGGCGATGAGTTGACTGTTTGAGGCTTCGTGGTCCGTCTGGAAGAAAAAAGTAGCGTCCGTGTTGCCGACAAACGTGTAGCCCGCCTCAAATGCATCCACGAGCCGCACGATGTCGCTGTCTTCATCCTGTAGGTCTTTGTAGTAGACCATGTTGCGGCGGTCGGTGCCTTTCCAAACTGTAAGAATCAGGTAGCGTCCGTCATCGGTGACCTGTGGGAAAAAGCCCAGTTCGGGGTCGGATGCATCTTCATAGACGAGTTGATCCTCGTCCTGCGACGTACCGAGGTGGTGAAAATAGAGTTGCTGCCCCAGGTTGACGCCTTCCATTGCGGTGCCTTCCTCCGGAGCGGCGTAGCGCCCGTAGAAGAAGCCACTGCCATCTTTCATCCAGGCCGCCCCGCTGAACTTGATCCACTCCAACTCGTCCGCCATCGTCTCGCCCGTCGCCACGTCGAGTAGCTTAAACGTGCGCCAGTCGGAGCCGCTTTCGCTGAGGCTGTAGACTGCCCGCTCGCCGTCGTCGCTTACATAAAAACCCGACAGCGCCACCGTGCCGTCCTCGCTTAAGGTGTTGGGGTCGAGGAGCACCTCGGGTTCGGCGTCGAGCGCGGATTGCACATACAGCACCGATTGATTCTGTAGGCCGTCGTTTTTGTAGAAGAAATAGCGCTCGCCCTGCTTAAACGGGGCGCTGTAGCGGGTGTAGTCCCACAGTTCCGTCAGGCGCTGCTTCACCGCGTCGCGCAGCCCGATGGAAGCCAGGTAGTCGAACGTCACCTCGTTTTGCGCGCCTACCCAAGCGGCCGTGGCTTCGCCATCCAAATCTTCGAGCCAGCGGTAGGGATCGACCACGGTGGTGCCGTGGTAATCATCGGCAACGTCGGACGTGGCGGATTCGGGGTAAGCAATCTGGGCAATGGCGGCGTTGGTTAGCAACACGCCAAGTGCAAGGCAAACAAGGACTTTCATCGGATGCGTTTGGCAAGATGTGAGGCAAAGAAAGTGCCCCCGAAGATACACATTGCGCTTCGGGGGTGCTACCCAATTCCGACGCTTTGCCTACGGGGCAAAATTTCTTTAGTCCACCCCAATGCAGGTGATGCTAGCCTCTACGTTTTCTTCTACAACCGTCTCACTTCGAAAAGTACATGCCACAGAAGCCGGATTGGTGGTACTGGTCCAATCCTCTGAAGTAATGCTAAGAAGAAAAACCGGTGCTCCTGACGGGCCATCACAATCTCCGAACAAAGGAAGGTCATTGGCATCGGCGCATGCGGCCTCAACAAACCGAATCCCATTTCCAGGTATGGTATCAGGGACGTCATTTTTATAAAGCTGCGTTTTGGAGACATAGAACCCGCTCGTCGCATCCACATCCGATGCCGTTAGCGAGCCGTTCTGCACGTCGGCTCCCGTCACCGTCCCGTTGGCGATATCGTTGCCCGTCAGCGTCCCATCGAGCACATCAATACCCGACAACGTATTGTCTTGCACCTCATCGCTGCCCACACAGCCCGTGCAACTTAGCCCACTGGGCTCCAGAGAAAGCACTCCTGTCACCGACACATCACCCTGAAACGCACCCGCCAGCCCCGATCCGTTGTTCACCGCCCGCAGCGCCGGACTCGTACTGTTGTTGCTCACATCGACCCCGATCCCATTGCCACCTACCACCTGAAAACCACCGTGGCTGCTCTGAAGAAACATCCCCACGCTCCCCGGCACGCCGCCTGTCATCGACAGCCACAGCGCACGACCGCCGGTGTTGTTACGCAGCGTCATCAGATCGCCACCTCCTGCGGTTTTGGAAAGCGAGAACGCTGCCGGTAGCTGATCCCACGAACCGCTGAACGGAAGCATGAAGCCACCCGCTGAGGCTTGCCACGTGGCATTGCCAGAGGCGTCGGTGGTGAGCACGTGACCGTTGGTGGCCCCTTGCGGGTTGACAATCAGCGAGCCGTCGGTGTTGACTTGGAAAAGCGTCGCGCCTGTGCTGTTCTCGACTTCGAGCGCAGGCGTTTGAGCAGTGGCAGCGAGGGTGGGCAAAAGTAGGACAAGGAAGAAGTAGCAGACTGATTTCATAACTCTGGGTTGGTTGGAAGCAACGTGTGCGTTTCCTCGAGAGACGCAATCGGCACCCTACAGGGGACAAAACGAATCAATCCACCGCAATGCACATGATGTGGACATAAACCGTTGCATCGCCCGTAGGATTATCGTTGCGATAGGTACATTCGTGGGCAGCCGGAGCCGTCGTGTCCATCCAATCGACAGGACGCTCGCCCTGCAGGGTGAGGTCGCCTTCCCCCAAGGCCGAGCACCACCCAATGAGGGGCAAGTCGTTGTCATCGTTACAAGACGCCCTCCCAATATTAAATCCACCCGAACTCACCGACATTGATTCGGTTACGGAATACAGTTGGGTCTTCGAGACATAGAACCCCGTGGTGTTATCGACATCGCCCGCTGTCAGCGTGCCATTCTGCACATCGGCGCCCGTCAACGTGCCGTTCTGGATATCTGTCCCCGTCAGCGAGTTGTCTTGCACCTGCCCGCCCTGCACACACGCCGTACACACCACATCGCCCGTCACCTCTACATCCCCGTCAAAACGACCGGCCACGCCTGAGCCGTTGTTCACGGCCTGAATTGTTGGGCTGGCGCTGTTGTTAAGCCCGGAGAACGCCGTCCCATTGCCCGACTGCATCAAGATGCCGTTGTGGGAACTCTGAAACTGTAACGCCACGCTACCGGGCACGCCATTGCTCATCACGCCATAGATCAGCCGTGAGCCCACGGTGTTGCGCAAATCCATCGTTTCGCCGCCTGCCGTTTTGGTGATTTTAAAAGCGGGCGAGATCTGATCCCACGTCCCATCGAAGGGAAGCATGAAGCCACCCGTGGGTGCTTGCCACGTGGCATTGCCAGAGGCGTCGGTGGTGAGCACGTGGCCGTTGGTGGCCCCTTGCGGGTTAACAATCAGCGAGCCGTCGGTGTTGACCTGGAAAAGCGTCGCGCCTGTGCTGTTCTCGACTTCGAGCGCGGGCGTTTGGGCGCTGGCTGCAAGGATGGGAAGAAGCAGAGCGAAGAGGAAGCAGCAGCGTTTCATGGCATTGGGGGTAGATGGAAGAAAAGCGTGCGTTTCCTCCGAAGACGCAGTCTGAGCCAAACAGGGGCCATAAGAGGGGGATAACATCTTCTTTTTGCTCCCCTCCACCGTTACCTTACTCAAAAGAAACGCGGCCCGGTTGGCACAGCGGCGTGCGTGTTTGTTCTTCCCTTTGCCCGACGGTGCTATGATGCGTTCGACTACGGCTCTGCTCCTCTTCCTCGTTTTCTCCTTCTCGTCCACCAGCTACGCCCAGGATGCGCAGGTGCAAGGCGCGTACGCCGGCACCGACCCCACCCTCGCCGTCATCGACATTTATTTCTCGGTGTTCGGCATCCCGATGGAAAAATACGAAGACCTCGAAGGCGGTGACGCCACGCCTTTTACCGAGGTCCCGCCGGGCCTCACCATTGAGGCAGGCATCGCTCCTGCTACCAGTTCTTCTGTCTCCGACGTGTTTGCCTCGTTTCCCATCGCCTTCGAGGCCGGATCGATAAACGTAGCCGTTGGCGCTGGCCTCCGCGAACCGAGCCAATTTGCACCCAACCCCGACGGGCGCGACACCGCACTCAACCTGTTGGTGTTCGACGAAGCCCGCACCGCAGCCACCAGCGCCGACATGGTCGATCTGGCGTTTTTCCACGGCTCCACCGACACTCCCGGCGTCCGCGTAGCTTTTTCCGGCGAGACATGGGTGGCGCAGGCATTATACGGCGACTTCTCCGGCTACGTCTCCTTCTTCCCCGGTCGCTATCTGTTTGACGTGATGGACGCCGCCACTGGCACACTCATCGAAACCTTCGCCGCCGACCTCCCCGAGGCGCTGGCGGGGCAGGCCGCCGTGGTGGGCCTGCTGGGCTTCTCCGATCCGGCCGCGAACCAGAACGGACCGATGCTGCGCCTCACCGCGCTGTTGGCCAGCGGCGAGGCCGTCGAATTCCCGATCCACGTCCCCACCCACACCGAAACCAGCGACCTGCCTGCCGCCGCGCTATTGCTCCCCAACTACCCCAACCCGTTCACCGAAACGACCACCCTTTCCTACACATTGGCGGCCTCCTCACCAGTCACCCTCACCGTCGTGAACATGCTGGGGCAGGAGGTCCATACCACGACGCATGGCTTCCAGCCACCCGGCACCTATGCCCTCCCGTTCAATGCGTCAGTTCTTCCGGCAGGCGTTTACATGTACACGCTGCAAACCGAAACCACGCACCACACGCGGAGGATGGTGGTGTTGCGGTAACCGTGCGGCTCCCTTATCGGATGCTGATCCGCAGCGTGATGGGGGTTTGCTTGCTTACTGGGTTTTTGCCCAATGACTTCGTGCTGATGTCAGATAGAATCACGAAGTCTTCGCCCTTATTCCATTTGTTCTGAAAGGCACGATAGGTCCGGTTGCGAACTTCCCAGAGTCCTTGCACCTTGCGAAAAGCAGGGTCATGTCCTTGGTGGATAGACACAATTGACCAGTTTCCCAACGAAGGGAACGGCCCTAATTGTCTGTTAAAATCCCAAGCTCCCAGGTTCTGATCATCGTTGTCACCCTTGCCAAAGTCGAAGCTGTCCCACAGGCACCAGCCCATGCCCGTGATGGTAAAGTGGTATTCGTTGCCTTTGCGTACCACCATCCCCGACGGAATGACCCATACGTAATACACGCCCAAGGCCGCATCAACGTCCGTGACGGTCAAAATCGGAACGCTTGTATTGCTTTTTTCGATGCGATAGACCCAATCCTCAATAGAATCGGCGGTTTTTGCCGGTTTCCCATGCATCTTCTGCTGCAGCTTGTTTAAGTGATCAAACCCTTTTGTGGGAAAGGGTTGGGGTGCATTTTCAGGCAGCGATTTGCCAAGGGCTTTCTCCGCAATCCGCCGTAATGCTTGCTTGTCAGGCTGATTGGGAATAAAACCGCCTCCCGACCGCAACCCAAGGGTGGCTTTTCCAACGGCGTTCTCTACATCTCCTTTCAGGTCGCTTTGCGACAAAGCCCAAGAGGTGCTAATAATCCGGCAATCCAGCGGCAGCTTCTCTGATCCAGGCGTTTGCTTTTTTCGTACCTGTCCTTGGAACCACCGCTCTTGCATACGGGCCCCCATCACATAGCCTCTATGGTGCATAATTTTTGGCATCTGTGCCAAGCTGGTCTGCTGCCAGATTCGTGCGCTGGGTATCATAACGGGTCTGGTTTACGTAGAGAGCAAAGAAGGGAGCACGAGGCACGAGAACCGCACCTCGGAGAAAGGCTAGGTGTTAAGCGACAACCGCCTCCCCGATGGCCCATGTCGCCCACAGCTAGGGAGTCGTCCGCTCGGGCAAGACGGTGTAGTCGACCCGAATCTTGCCGAAGTCAATAATCACGATAAACTGCCCGCCCCCTCTCTGCGTCACATCGATCACTTTAATATCCTGAAGGGTATAGCGTTGCTTCCTTCCCACCCCCACCATATCAACCATCAGACGGGACAGGTGCCCTCCGGAATAGCACAAACGGTGGAATTGGTAAACGGCTGTGCCCGCAGTTAATGCTGAAAGGGTTAACTGTAGATCATCGCTACTATCGGTACGCCGCGAACGACCATACGCAGAGGATGGGCGATCAACGGGACCTACCCCGACAAGCGGAAGCCATTTTGCATACGGCCCTTGCTGTGTCTGGGAAGGCGTGATGGACAGTTCGTCCGAGTAGGCAAAGCAGCGGACCCCACGTCCTTTGGCTGCGCGAAGTTGGTCAGCGATTTGTTTCGGGTGCATCGTGCAATCCTCCGTTGTGTCTGAGAAAAGAATTTTTCCCGATCCGTACCTCCAAAGCGACAGCCGCAGCCTACATGGCCCATGTCGCCCCGCCGTTGCGCTATATTGGTAAAGCGCTGTTCTCCCTCTCTTGTCCTTGTATCCCCATGAATGCCCACGGCGACATCACCCGGCTGTTGCTCCACCTTTCGGAGGGTAATGACACCGCTTGGGACGACTTGATGGCGGTGGTCTATCACGAGTTGCGCCAGTTGGCCCACCAGCGGCTGCGGTGGGAACGCAAAGGACTGACACTGGGCACCACCGCGCTTGTGCATGAAGCCTACCTCAAGCTGGTCAACATCGACCGGCTCCAGTGGCAGAACCGGGCGCAGTTTTTCGCCATTGCGGCCCAGGCCATGCGCCGCATCGTCATCGACTATGCCAAAACGGCCAAGCGCCTCAAGCGGGGCGGGGGGCAACGCCCGCTATCGCTGGATGCCGACGACCTCGGCCCACTGCCTGACCTGACCGAAGAAGACGCCGACGACCTGCTGGCTCTCGACGACGCGCTCTACAAACTCGCCACGCTGAACGACCGCCAGCGGCAGGTGGTGGAGTTGCGGTTTTTTAGCGGACTCACCATCGCCGAGACCGCCGAGGTGATGGGCGTGTCGCTAAACACGGTGAAGCGCGACTGGAACACCGCCCGCGCCTGGCTCAACCGCGAATTGGGCGGGGGTTTATAAACGGACCGGTTGACAACGGGCTGTCGCTTTACGTTTGTACCCTTTACCCACCTGCCCACCCCGTATGCGTCATGACCCCGGAACGCTGGCAACGGATACATGAGTTGTTTCAGGAAACGCTAGACCAGTCTGTGGAGGCGCGGCTTGCTTTTCTGAAAGAGGCGTGCGGGCCAGACAAGGAGCTCTTCGAAGAGGTCTCCTCCCTGTTGGCCGCAGCAGAACAACCGGGGCGGTTTGATCGGCTGGCGGAGCGCTTCGAAGAACCGGTAGCAACCGTGCCCCAAGTCATTGGGCCGTATCGGCTGCTGCACGAGTTGGGGCACGGCGGCATGGGCACTGTCTACCTCGCCGAACGAGCGGACGGGCAGTTCGAGCAGCGCGTGGCGATTAAACTTCTGGCTACGTCGGCGCGCCAGCCCAACCTGCACCAGCGCTTTTTGGCGGAGCGGCAGATCCTCGCCCGCCTCGAACATCCCCACATCGCCCGCCTGCTGGATGGGGGTATGACGATCCCGGTGCCAGGACAACCAGAGGGCCTGCCGTACTTTGTCATGGAATACGTGCCCGGTCAACCCCTCACCACGTATTGTGATGTCCATCGGCTTTCCGTTGAACAACGGCTACGCCTGTTCGAGACCGTCTGTACGGCCGTGCAGTACGCGCACCAAAACCTCATCATCCACCGCGACCTCAAACCCTCCAACATCCTTGTCACCGACGACGGAACAGTAAAGCTGCTCGACTTTGGTATCGCTAAGTTGCTGGAAGAAGACGCCTCGGAAACCTTGCAGACGCTCACCGGCCTCCCGCTGATGACGCCCGAGTACGCCAGCCCGGAGCAGGTGCGGGGCGAGTCGATCACAACAGCCACGGATGTGTATCAACTTGGCGTGTTGCTGTACGAGTTGCTCACGGGGCGGCGGCCGCACCGAATTCCCAGCCGCGTCTTGCACGAGGTAGCCCGCATCATCTGCCAGGAAGCCCCGCAGCGCCCGAGTACAGCGGTGGAACAAGTAGCAAGCGAGAACCCCACCGCGATCAATCACGCCCGCAACACCAGCCCCGAACGGCTGCGGCGGCAACTGAGTGGCGACCTCGACACCATCGTGCTGATGGCGATGCGCAAAGAACCGAGCCGCCGCTACGCCTCCGCCGAAAGCCTCGCGGCCGACGTGCAGCGGCACCTGGCCGGACAACCCGTGCTGGCCCGCACCGACACCCTCGGATACCGGGCCACCAAATTTGTGCAGCGGCACCGCTGGGGAGTGGCAGCAACGGTGGGTCTCCTCGTACTGCTGGCAGGCATTGCGGTCACCATGACCCTGCAAGCCCGGCGCATCGCAGAGGAACGCAACCGCGCCGAGCAAGCCGTATCGTTTCTGGCCGGGTTGTTCGGGCAACTGGAGCCCGTCAACGCGCGCGGCGGCACCGTCACGACCAAAGACCTGCTTGATGCCAGCGTCGCCCAGGTCCGCCACGACCTCATGGACCAGCCACTCCTGCAAGCCCGGCTGTTTGGCATTCTGGGCAAGGTGTATGAACTGCGGGGGCATTTTGCCGAGGCTGACACCCTGCTGCGGCAAGCGCTTGCGTTACACCTCAGGCACTACCCTGCCGATCATCTGGTCGTTGCGGAAAGTCAACTGTCGCTGGCCGCTTTGCACACCAACCAGAGCGATCCTGTCCGCGCCGAGCCGTTGCTGCGCAGCGCCCTCGCCACGTTCCACCGCCGCCTGCCGCCCGACGACCTGCGCCAGATCTACGCCATGCTCGAACTGGGCGTCGCGCTTAGCGATGCCGGAGCGTCTGACGAAGCCGAGGCGATCTTCCGCGAACTACTGAATGAGTTTCGTCCCGTGCTGGGTACCCATATTGAAATTGCCAGTGCCCTGGTCTATCTGGGTGGGTTGCTCACGCAGCGGGGCGCGTATGACGAGGCTGAATCCCTCCTGCAAGAAGCCCTCGCCATGCGGCGGGAGTTGGTGGGAAACGAGCACCCGTTTATCAGCAATGCCTTGGACGCCTTGGGCGACGTTGCCGTCGCGCGTGGCATGCTCGACGACGCTGCCCGCTACTATGGAGAATCACTGGACGTTCGCCTTTTGCTTTTTGAGGCGGGACACACCGACCTCGCCGCCAGCTACTTCAACCTCGGCGTGGTGGCACAGGCCCAGGGTCGCTTCGCTGAGGCCGCCGACCTGTTACAAAAGGCCCGGACGAGTTATGTCGATGCCTTTGGCGCAGGCAACCCCAACGCCCTCGATGCCGCCCACTACCTCGCGGCGTCGCTCGACACCCTCGGCGACCGTTCCGGGGCCGAAGCCCTTTGGCAGTCCATCCAGCACCACGACTCCACCTACGTGCCTCACTCCGGCAGCTACTGAACCAACAACGCCCGACCAAGCGCTGTGGCCTGATCGGGCGTAGAGTTCCGTTAAAAAAGAGAAGCTAGCCGTCGGGGTGTTGCACCTTAAAGACGAGGGCTGCCGCCGCGCCGCCCAGCAAGGGCGCAACGATGTAGATCCAGATGTCGCCGAGGCCGCCATCACCTGCAAACGTGTCCATCAGGATCGGGCCGATGCCGACGGCGGGGTTAAACGCCCCGCCCGACACCGGGCCTCCGGCGAATGCGCCCACCAGCACCGTAAAGCCAATGGCAAGGCCATAGAACGAGTTGCCGTCGGTCTCCGACGCCGTGGCGACGTTGAGCACCACCAGCGCTAGCGCAAACGTAAAGAGAAACTCAACCAGCAGCACACCGACCATGCTGGCATCGGCAGCGGGTGCGGGGGCAAACGTGTCACCGACCGCCAGATACACCACCAGCGCTGCCAGAAACGCACCCACGATCTGCGAAACCATATACGGAGCCACCTGTCCGGCGTCGAGCTTACCCCGCATAAACACCGCCAGCGTGACGGCAGGGTTATAGTGCGCCCCGGAGATGTGGCCGCCCATAAAAACCATCACCATCAGGGCCGACCCGATGGCGACGGGCGCAAAGGGTGTCCCGTCCAGCACAACAAGGCCGATGGTGAGCACGAGGAAAAACGTGCCAATACATTCTGTCAAATAACTTTTCATAGCGCATGAAGATGAGGGTGAGAAGCAGCGGGGAAACGCTTGTGCGCGCCGAGCGCCTTTAAACTAACCGTTTGGAAGGGAAGGGGGAAGGGGGGGAAGCGGAAAAGATTCATCTGGGCCTTCACGCAGTCACTGTGATCCCAAAATTTTGCCATCAAGTCCCTCTTGCCGAACGACCAAACTCACCGCAATAATGGCTCAATACGGAATCATTGTCCCATGTAGTCAGCGACTTAGATTTTATACGGCAATGCCCGCTCGACCCAATGCTCGTGTCTCCAGGTAATGTTTTTGTAGGCTGCAGCACCATAAACACCAGGGAATGTTCGTGGTCCTAACCGTGAAATTAAGATTCTTAGCATGGGGTGTTTTGAGAGTCTTCCCAAGACCTCAAGCTTATTGTAATTCCTCATCACCTCTATTGGACAATGCTTCCTCATTTCTGATATGGCTTTATTCATCTCATGAAGGCAATCGGAATAGATCGTGCTTGCTCTGTTGCCAGGATGTGAGCGATAGCCTCCTAAGATGCAATCGACCGTATACAATGGTTCAAATAGAAAGTAGCGAGTCCATAGCTCTCCATCGACCATAAACTTGTAGTCTTGGTTGACGTAACCACCTGCTCTTTCCCATAATTCTCTTCGCCAGAAAACAGATTCTTGTTGTACCCACGCATATCGCCCAAGCAAATAATCAAAGATGTTTTTAGGAACCCGAGAGGCTTTGGTCATGGCACCACTACGGTTCCACCATGCATTAAATCCTACGATCCACATGACATGTGGGAAGGATGAAAATATGTCAGCGACAATCTGAAAGGACCAGGGGGTATACATGTCATCCGAATTAAGCCATGCCATTATTTCCCCCGTCGTATGCGCAAATCCTTTATTTAAGGCGTGGCCGTGCCCTTCATCTTTTTCAGAGACCCAATAAGACAGACGACTCTCGTATTTTCTAATAATGTCAACGGAGCCATCATCGCTCCCACCGTCAATGACTACATATTCCAAGTTTGGATAGTCCTGACAGAGAACTGACTGAATAGTTTGATCGAGAAATTCGCCTTGGTTAAATGACGGAGTAACAATAGAAATTTTGGGGTAATCCGTCATGATCATATCCTTCACTGACTACAGCGCATACTTCTACAGGTCAAACCTGCATAACATTTCACCCCTCGGCTAAGATATTTTCAAGCCGCATGCTGCCTTCGGCAGCATACAAACCGAACAAGCGTTTGTCAATGCGAGGAGGCATCCCAATAAAGGCAAACTTCTACACTCTGAAAACTTCACAAACCAATAAAAGCCCGGAAGCACAATCACTTCCGGGCCTTTTGTTATTCTCGCTTGTGGCGACTCAGTCTTCCGGCGGCGTCCAACTGCGCATCCGGTCTTCGATGAAGCGGACGACGTTGTCTTTCGGGATGCGCACCTGCTCCAGCGAATCGCGGTCGCGGACGGTGACGGTGCCATCTTCCAGCGTGTCGCCATCCACGGTGATACCAAACGGTGTGCCCGCCTCATCCATGCGGCGGTACCGCTTGCCCACGCTGCCTTTTTCGTCGTAGAACGCGTTAAAGTGGAGCCGCAGGTCTTGCTCAATGGCTCTGGCAATGTCGGGCATGCCATCACGCTTGACGAGCGGAAAGACAGCGGCTTTGATCGGGGCCACTTTCGGGTGGAAGCGCATCACGGTGCGCTTTGCACCACTTACTTCTTCTTCGCGGTACGCCTCGCTGAGAAGCATCAGGATGGTGCGGTCGAGACCGACGGAGGTCTCCACTACATACGGCACGTAGCGCTCTTGGGCCTGCGGGTCGAAGTATTCAAGCTTTTTGCCCGCAAACTCCTGATGGTTGCCCAGATCAAAGTCGGTGCGGCTGTGGATGCCTTCCACCTCTTGCCAGCCAATGCCGAACTCGTACTGGATGTCCACGGCGGCGTCGGCATAGTGCGCCAGTTTTTCGTGCTCGTGGAAACGCAGTTTGTGGGCTGGGATGCCGAGGCTTTGGTGCCACGCGAGGCGCTTTTCTTTCCAGTCGGCATAGGCGTCCATCTGCGCGCCCGGCTTCACGAAGTATTGCATCTCCATCTGCTCAAACTCGCGCATGCGGAAGATAAACTGCCGCGCCACGATCTCGTTGCGGAACGCTTTGCCGATCTGCGCGATGCCGAACGGAATCTGCTGGCGGCTCGTCTGCTGCACATTCAGGAAGTTAACAAAGATGCCCTGCGCGGTCTCCGGGCGCAGGTAAATCTTGTTCTCGGCGTTGTGGATGGGGCCGATGTGGGTGTCGAACATGAGGTTAAACTGCCGCACCTCGGTCCAATCGAATGCGCCGGAGTCCGGGGCGCGGATTTCCTCGGCGATGATGAGGTCGTAGAGCGCCTGGTTCATGTCGTCGGCGTGTAGCGCGGCGACGAGGGCCTGCTGCACGCGCTCAGCGTCGGCGTCCTTGCCTTTTTTGGTGAGCCGGGCAATGTGCCCCTCAATGAGTTGGTCGGCCCGGTAACGCATCCCCGACGCCTTGTCATCAATCAGCGGGTCGCTGAACGCATCGACGTGCCCGGAGGCTTTCCACGTCGTCGGATGCATCAGGATGGCCGCGTCCACGCCTTCGATGTTATCGTGGCGGTACACCATTTCCTGCCACCACGACTCGCGGACATTGCGCTTCAGTTCCACACCCAGCGGGCCATAGTCGTACACCGCGCTGAGGCCGCCGTAGATCTCCGACGACGGAAATATGAAGCCGCGCCGCTTGCAGAGAGAGACAATTTTATCGAGATCGCTCATAAGAAAAGGGTAAGATTAAATCGCCAATAGCTGGTCCAACAAGTGGTTCGCCGTTTCATCAGCCGAATGGACAAGGGGCCGCAAACTATCCTGCGCCTGTCCAGAATGCAACGCCCCACCGTTGAATACTGGGTGATTTAGCGCAAAATGAGCGTTTTGGAGCAGGCGTTCATACGACCCCAAACCCCAGAAACAGTCGTAAGAAAATGGTAACCAAGCGCTTCCGCACCAAACCCTTACTTTTTAAGTCGCCTCTTAAGCATAAATTGTTGTGATTGAATGACTTGCCATTCATGACTGAATTTAATTACCCTGAGGGAATTCCATACCCGCCCGAACTTGCGTGTATTGAGTAGGAAAGACCGTTTTTTGCCCCTCAAACGGTTCTTCCATCCTTGCTCCCAGCTTGTTGTGCCTACCCACGGAGGTTGTTATGCTGGCCCAAAAGTCTACCGGCGTATCTCGAAGTCATATGAAGTTTCATCAGTTGACGCAGGCCTTGCGTGCGCACTACGGCGACAATGTGCAAGAAGTGGAGGCGTTGCATTGGGCCGTTGAGTTGATGATCGACGCACGGCGCTCGCAGGTGGTCCATGTGCTGCTCAAAGAGCGTATGGTAAACAACCTGGATGCTTCGCGGCTGGTGATGGACAGCCCGATTGGCCCCTTGCCGCTACGCTACGACCTCGAATCGCTGCTGCGGCGCAACGCCGTGCTCGACCTCGGTGCAATCAGCATTCAGGACCTGCAGGACGCAGAGGGGGCGCTGGTGCCTTATCTCTCCCTACGGGCCACGCGGCTGATGCGCACCGCCACCGAGGAGGAAATCTGGGAAATCCTTGACAAAGTTGCCCATGTGGCCGATGCCCTGGAGAAAGAGATTTTTGCAGACGACCGGCATTAACCGCTGTTGCTCCCCACCAACCGCCCACCAACCCCGGGTGTTTATATGTTTGCCTTTTTACTGCTTCGCCTTCGCTACCGCGCCTACCTGCGCCACGAACAAGGCATCAAGAAGTTTGCGGAAATGAACATGGGCCGCCTCATTCGCAAGGTGGCGAAGAAGTCGGCGGTGTACCGCAAGATGAACGAAAACCTGCTGGTGGAGAAATCCAACCTGCGCCTGCACCGCGACGAGTTGCAGAAGCAGGCCACCCTGGATACCGGGCAGTTCTTCAGCATCGGGCGACGGCTGTGGGGCAGTACGGCGCTCGTGGTGCTGTTCCTGATGGCTGGTGTTGCTATCAACGTGGTGGCCGCCCACGACTTCATTGGGGCTGGGCTGGGCCTGGGCAACGTCTTGCGCTGGATTGCCGCCACCCTCATTGCCCTGGTCCTTACCGGCGGCGGCATGATTGTGATGGAGCAATTGATCGACACCTATATGCACGACCAAGACGATGCGTTTTTGCCACCCTCGCTGGCTCAGCATCGGGGCGCGCTGATCCTCTTGTGGGTTGTCCTGCTCGCCTGCCTCGAACTCGCCACCATTGGCCTCACCGAAGTGGAAGCCCGGGCGGTGGCCGGCGACGCCTCGCTGCTCTACCTGAGCATCATTGTGGGTGCTGCTGTTTTCCCCATTACGGCGGGAGCGTTTCGGTGGTATACCCTGCAGTACATCGACCGCTACAAGGTGGCCGTGACGCTTCGCCAGACGGAAAGCCGCATCGCACAGATCGACTCCATCCTGCGTCAGAATGAGGAATCAGAGAGCAACTTCTACAAAATGTACAGCATCGAGCACTGGGAAGAACTGAATGCTTTCCGGACGCTCAAGGAGAACATCAACTACCGGCATGACCTGGAGGAGTTACTCACGGGGCACTATGCCTTTTCCTACGACCTCTTCCAGGCAGAAGCGCAGAAACGGTATGCGATGGACATCCGCGACACCACCGCGGCCTCGATGCGCAAGCTCGACCTTGCCGACCAACGTGTGGGCAACAAGGTGGGTCAGTCGGACCGGCAACCTGCTGCCCGACCAGCACCGCCCGCCACCCCACGTCCCGTTGCAATCACTCCACCGTCCACAGAAACCAAATCGGACGACCTCTTCGCGCTAAAACCAATCCGGTAGCGTTTAAGAAAGCATCAGAGCGTACCGCTTTAGATACCATTCCTTCTCCGAGGATCGGATTTAGTATTGGTTACGGATACTGGTTACGCGGTCCACACGGCCACTGCGCCCGGAACACGTTCTCGCTATACGGTGCGGTGTGGAATGGCGGAAGTCCCACGCTCATCAGTTCGAAGAAGCGCCCCCCTACATCAACCCGCTGGCTGTCTTCCCGCCCCAACTGTTCACCACGGGCGGTGTAATACGCATGCACGAGTTCGTGAAAGAGCGCTGCATGCGGAGGCCGAAACTGCCCGCCGCTTTGGGTTTTATTGGGGTCGTACGTAATCAGGGCGTTGGCTCCCGGTCCGGCCTGCAAGGCATTCGCCGAGGTACGAAGTGCCAACAAGATGCCATCCATCTGCTCATTGTCCGGAAGCTCGGTGCCTGCGAGCCAAGCACGCACCTTCGCCTGCACCGCCGCCTCACGCATAAAGGGCTGACCCACGGGAAGCCACGACGGCGGCGTTGTGCCCCCCTGCCAGTTTGGAAGCGGGTTGGCGATGAGTTGGGCCGCCAGCCAGGCCACGTTGTGCCCCGACCGCTGTAGCGAATTGGTCAACTCCTGTGCAAACTCGACGGTAGGGGCACCGGCCGCCTGCTCGTACCGAAAACGCAGCATGACGCACCCGGACATGACGCAGCGGCAACTGTTGTCATTCTGTCCATTGTACTTGATCACCTGGCGCTTGCCCGATGCCATCAGCGCTGCAAAAAATGGCGGCCCAACCGGCTTGGCATAGATCTCCTCCAGATGCCGCATCGCGGTCAACATGAAGTTGCCGTAGTAGCTCGGATAATTGGGGGAAGCGCGAATAACGATGTTGGTTCCAGGGAAAGTAATCTCCCCCAAGGTAGGCGCAGAGACCTGGAGGTTCTGGTTGCGGCGATTACGACGGAAAAGATTCATGAGACCGCAGGCGTTGGCATGAACGAGAAAGAGCTATCCCGATGGTACAATGCCTGTCTGCAGACCACAAGCCCGGCAAACAAAATAAGTTGCCCCCTACGCGGACACGTCTGAAATGATAGGGCAAGGCGTCAGACCGGTTGGTCGCGGGCAAGGCGAAGCGCACAGCCTCCTTCAGGTTACCAGGCCACTCCTGAACCTACAGAATTTTGCCGAGCGCGTGCTGATCATGCTCGTCCAGATCATCGAGGATGAGGTGACCCATGCGGTCGCGCTTGGTGCGCAGGTATTGCTCGTTCACTTCGTTCGGCGGAATCTCGATGGGGACGCGGTCCACGATTTCGAGGCCGTAGCCAATGAGGCCGACGCGCTTCTTGGGGTTGTTTGTCATCAGCCGCAGCTTGCGCACCCCGAGGTCGCGCAGGATCTGGCAGCCGATGCCATAGTCGCGGTGGTCCATTTTAAAGCCAAGCGCTTCGTTGGCTTCTACCGTGTCCATCCCCTCTTCTTGCAGCTTGTACGCCTTCAGCTTGTTGATCAGGCCGATGCCGCGTCCTTCCTGCTTCATATAGAGCACCACCCCCCGCCCTTCGTGTTCAACCTGCTGGAGCGCCGTGGCGAGTTGATCGCCGCAGTCGCAGCGCATCGAGCCAAAGATGTCGCCGGTCACACACTGGCTGTGGACGCGCACCAACACGGGGTCGTCTTCTTCCCACTCGCCTTTCACCAGTGCGAGGTGCGACTCGCCCGTCAGCCGCTCTTCGTAGGCAACGAGGCGGAAGTCGCCAAACTTGGTGGGCATCTCCACCTCCACGACGCGGTTGATGAGCCGCTCGTGCTGCATCCGGTAGGCGATAAGGTCCTTGATGGTGATGATGCGCATGTCGAACTGCTTGGCTATCTCCATCAGTTCGGGCACGCGGGCCATGGTGCCATCCTCGTTCATGATCTCCACCAGCACACCGACCGGTTTAAACCCGGCCATGCGGGCCAGGTCGACGGTGGCTTCCGTGTGGCCAGTGCGCCGCAACACGCCGCCGGGCTGTGCCACCAACGGAAAGATGTGCCCCGGACGCCCGAAGTCGCTCGGCCGCGCACTGGCATCGGCGAGGTAGCGGATCGTCTTGGCGCGGTCGGCGGTGGAAATACCAGTGGTGGTGCCGTGCCGATAATCGACGGAGACAGTGAAACGGGTCTCGTGTAGCCCCGTGTTGTGCCCCACCATCAGGTCGAGGTCTAGTTCGACGGCGCGTTCACGCGTGATGGGCGTGCAAATGAGCCCGCGCCCGTGGGTGGCCATGAAGTTGACCATGCCGGATGTCATGATCTCGGCGGCGCAGACGAAGTCACCTTCGTTTTCGCGGTCTTCGTCGTCCACCACAATCACCATCCGCCCCGCCTTCACATCGGCGATGGCATCCTCGATGGTGTCAAATTGAGGGTCAGGATGTTCACGTCCGTTCTCAACTGCCATATCTACAAGGGTTAGGTGCAAACCGTTGGAAACGTACAACAAGACGCAGGCGGGCAGGTTCTGTCCTCATCGACTCTTGACGATGGTGGCACGCCTCCATCCAGGCCGGAAAAGGTCAGTCTTTCCCGACGACGCGCCCGATGGCGTTTTTGTCAAAGCGTAGCTTGACGTTGGTATCAACCTGCGCGAGGACGCTTTCTTCGTCCACCTGCGTGACGGTAGCATGTACGCCGCCTGCGGTGATGATCTTGTCGCCCTTTTTGACAGCGGAAATCATGCTCTTGCGCTCGTCTTCTTTTTTCTTCTGGGGGCGAATGATGAAGAAGTAAAAGACAACAAAGATGAGCAGCAGCGGCAACATCGTCACGAGGAAGCTGGGCGCTTCGGCGGCCTGCGGGGCCAAAAGGAACACGTCGTACATGGATTTTTGTGGGTGTGGAATGGCTGATTTGGCGGGATGCTACGCCTCAACGCAACGGGCGTTCAAGATAGGGCGGCGGTTCATGGTTTTTTTGGGTGGGCGATGCACCCCGGTCTGATTTCAAGCCGCCTCCGCATTGTCAACGAGCGGCTCATTTTACATCTCTTACAGCCTTTTAGCAAAGCTCGAACAACGCTAACGCTCCCCCGCCCGTATTTCCCTTTGTTCTTACCGCCCCGGCTGTACTTCTCTACCCATGCTTCGGAATTACCTGCTTATTGCCATCCGAAACGTGCGCAAGCACAAGGGACTTTCAGCCATCAACGTTGTGGGCCTGGGTGTTGGCATCGCGTGCTGCCTGCTGGTGGTCACGTATGTGCGGTATGAATGGAGCTTCGACCAGTTTCACGAACGGTCGGAGCGGTTATACCGCGCCTGGGTGCTGGAAGAAGGAGCCGAAGACCAGCGCTTCTTCAACACCGTCACGCCGATTCCCCTGGCCCCGACCCTAGCGAGCACCTTCAGCGAGGTCGAGCACGCCGTTCGCATCAGCACGTTCAGCGGGGTGGTGCAACAGGCCGAGGCGTCCTTCAACGAAACCATCCACCTTGCCGACCCGGCTTTTTTTGACATTTTTGACTTCCCCCTGCTTCAGGGTACCGCCGCTCCGTTAGCCGAGGCCAACAGCCTGGTCCTCTCGCAGGAAGCCGCCCTGCGCTACTTCGGCGACGCGAATCCGATCGGGCAGACCTTGTCCATTCATATCGGCAACGCCCCACAGGAATTGGTCGTGACGGGCGTCGCCGCCGAGGTGCCTCTGAACTCCAGCATCCAGTTTACGATGGTGGTGCCCTGGATCAAAAGCCGCGACCTGTACAGCGACCGGCAGCGCCGCAGTTGGGGCAGCGTCATCCCCGAAACCTACGTGTTGCTTCAAGAAGGCACCGATGCCCAAGCTGTGGAAGCCAAGTTTCCGCTGCTCGTTCAGCAGGCCGTGGGCACGATGCAGGACGGCAGTTATACCATTGGCTTGCAGCCGATGACTGACATCCACCTGAACCCGGACTTTCCGCAGGGCCTCGCGCCTGTCAGCGACCCGGCCTACGCCTATATCCTGCTCGTGCTGGCGGCCCTCATCCTCAGCATTGCGTGCATCAACGTGGTGATTCTGTCGGTGGCCCGATCCACGGGGCGGACGCTGGAGGTGGGCGTGCGCAAGGTGCTGGGCGCGGAACGCACCCAGTTGATGCAGCAGTTCTGGGGCGAATCCTTTGTATTGACCCTGCTGGCCCTGCTCAGCGGGGTACTGCTGGCGGGCATATGCACGCCGCTCTTTAACAAGCTGGCAGGCACCGAACTCGTGTTTACGCTGGACGCGGGAATGATGCTCGTGCTGGCGGTACTGGTCGTGCTGCTGGCATGGATTTCGGGCAGCTACCCCGCCCTGGTGCTTTCTGGTTTTCGCCCCGGTATTGTCTTAAAAGGCGGGCTGCAAACAGGCAAGGAAAACAGCTGGCTCCGCAGCAGCCTGATGACGGCCCAGCTTGCGTTTGCGGTTTTTCTCATCACCAGCACCCTTGTCATCGGTGACCAGCTCGCGTTCTTGCAAAACAAAAACCTCGGGTTCGACAAAGCACAGGTGGTGGTCATTCCGCTGGCTGGGGCCCAGCCTTCATCCACCCAGGGTGGGTTGCGGAGCCTCTCGGAGCAGATGCAGACGGGGATGGAACTGGCGGAGCGGTTTAAGCAAGAGTTGGCGCGGCACCCCCATATCCTTCAGACCGGCGCGGCGTCTGCCCTGCCGGGCATGCCGGGATGGTTCAACATGGGCTATGTGGCCGACGACGGACGCTTCCTCAGCTTCCAGATGAGTGTGATTGACCCGGACCTGGCCGAGACGTTAGGCCTGGAGGTGGTGACCGGACGCGATTTTGAGGAACATGGCACCGCCGATGCCACCCGGGGCATTCTCGTTAACGAAACCCTGGCCGCGTCCTATGGCTGGGCGGATCCCATCGGACAGCGCCTGCCGGGCCCGTTCGGCGACCATGAAATCATTGGCGTCGTTCGCGACTTTCACGTGCAGTCCTTGCATACGGCCATTCAACCCGTGGTGCTGGTGATGAACGCGGAGCCGATCATCGCGGGGATTTCCGACATCACGATTAATGCCTCGCCCTTTCCCAAACTCGCCGTACGGATTGCCCCTGACGCCATACCGGCCACGCTGGCAACGCTGGAAAACGAATGGGAAAAACTGGCGGCAGGTCAACCGCTTCCCTTCTCCTTCCTCGATGACCACATCAACAACCAGTATCGCGCCGAGCAACAGCTTCGGCGGCTTGTGGTGGCGGCCACCCTCCTGTCGATTGTGATTGCCTGCCTGGGCCTGCTGGCGTTGGCGGCCTTAACCACGGCGCGGCGCACCAAAGAAATCGGGGTGCGCAAGGTGCTGGGCGCGTCGGCGGCTCAGGTTGTGCTGCTGCTGGCGCAAGACCTCCTCCGGCTGATCCTGCTCGCGTTCCTGATGGCTACGCCCGTAGTGTATTTAATCATGAGACGCTGGCTGCAAGATTTTGAGTACCACATCGATCTGGGGCCGGGGGTGTTTTTGCTCGCGGGGATCCTGGCGCTCACGATCGCCTTGCTGACGGTAAGCTACCAGTCGATTTCGGCAGCCCAGCGCAATCCGGTGGACAGTTTACGCTATGAATAATCCTTTTTGACCACAGCCATTGCCCGCCTCGCCAGGCGAAACCTTTGACACAAGGCGAGGGCAGGGCCTTTACCTAGCTCACCTAATAACGGACAACACCATGACCTTTTCCTGTAAATACGTGCTCGCGCTTGCTCTGACCTTGCTTTTGGGGCATCCCGCCCTGGCGCAACAGAACGACTGGGGCTTGCCGGACTCCCCAAATGGCAACCTGGCTTCCGCGTTGCTGGACGCCATCAACTCGCCTGACAGCGAGGTGCACCGGGCGTTTGTGAATGACCACTTCGTCGAGGCATTCAAAAACCAATTTCCTATGGATGCGCATGTGATGCAGTTTCAGCAGATGCACCAGGACCTGGCGGGCGCCTCGGTTAATGGGGTTAACTTGATGATGGGCACCGTTGCCGTGCTGGACCTGCTCATGCAAACCAAACACGGTGCGTTCCTGAGCTTGCAAATCGAGATGGAACAAGGCGCCACGCCGTTGATTGCGGGCCTACGCGTCGAAGAATCCTCAGAACCTGCCTCCGACCAGTTGGTGCGGGCCTTGCTAGAAACCATTAACTCGCCTGACGCTGAGGTACACCGGGCCTTTATCGACGAATACTTCTCCCCGGTGTTTAAGGACGAACTGCCCATGGAATCACACCTTGACCAATTCAGGCGTTTGCATGAAGACCTCGCCGGAGCCGAGACCCAAGGCATGGAAGCCATGAGTCATGGCGGCGGCACGGAAACCGTCTCCATCCTGATGGAAAACGCCTCCGGGAGCCAGTTCAATCTTACCTTCGATTTCCAACTCACGTCGCCGCCTCGGCTTTTCACCCTTGCGGCCATCCCTGTGTAGCTGCGGCTAGGGCTGCCCGCTACGCCGCCAGCACCCGCAAGTAAAACGCGGGATTGAGCAAGCGCCGCCGCTCGCCGAGGTCGTCGAACATGCAACTGATGGTATCGGCGAGTTCATCGGAGCGGGACGCCTTGCGGATGACGGTGTTGAGCAACCACTTCCAGTTGCCCAGCTTTTGCAGCATGTAGCTGAGCCGCAGTTCGTCTTTGATGAGGCCGAGCACCTCGGTTTCGTAGGTGTGCAAAAAGGCCGCCGAGAAATCGCCCGCTGCGTGCGCCTTGGCGGCCCAGCGGGCGGCCTGCTCACCGCTCACCATCGCGTTGCCGATGCCTTCACCCGTGAACGGATCGACGAGGCTGGCGGCGTCGCCCACGAGCATCCAGCCGTCGCCCGCCATCGGGCGGGGCTTGGAGCCCAGCGGCAAGCCCCAGCCCTTCACAGGACCTCGGCGCTCGGCTCCGGCGAAGCGGTGGCGGAAGCGGGGATGTGCCACGCACTGATCGAGCAAAGCCTTCAGCTTGACGTTGTTTTTCTTGACCGCCGCGCTCAGCATCCCCAGGCCCACATTGGCCCCGCCGTTTGCCATCGGAAACATCCAGAAATAGCCGGGGATGATGTCGTCCACGTAGTGCAGTTCGATGTAGTTGTCCGTGCGAAAGCCCGTGATGCCGTGGTAATACGCCCGAAGCCCGGCGCAGTAGTGCTGTTCGTCGAGCTGCGTGATCCCGAGGTCGCGCACGACAACCGAATACGCGCCATCGGCCCCGACGACAAGCGGTGCGTGGATGTCCTGCACTTCGCCCTCGCGCTTAACCCGCACACCCACCACCTTTTTGCCCTCAAGCAACAACCCTTCGGCGGCTGCCTCGGTCCACACGTCGGCTCCCGCTTCTACGGCTTTCTCGAACACCAACTGGTCGAAGACCTCACGAGCGCAGATAAAACCGGGCGGGATGATGCGCTCGGTGTTTTTGGTAAACGGGATCGAGACCTTGTCGCCGTATGGCCCGCTGAACGTGACACCCCATGAGCCCACCTGCTCCACCGCCTGCATCGCAGGAAACAGCCCCAGCCGTTCGAGCGGCCCCGCGCACTTGCCCCCGATGGCGTCGCCGCAAATTTTGTCGCGTGGGAAGGTGTCTTTGTCGAGCAACAGCACCTTGAGGCCGTCGCGGGCCATAAAGGCCGCCGCCGCGGCGCCGCCCGGCCCGGCACCTACCACAATCACATCGTACATAAAACGGACAGGCTATCGTCGCTTGGTTATGGGTGAGGGCGCAGTATACCAAATCCGCCAACGCCTGCCCACAGAGGCTCCGAGAAAAGCCGTGTGAATTCAGAAGCGCCCTGCTTCAATATACCGCGCCATTGAAGGGGCTGTCTCAAAGAGAATTGGTACAAATCGTCCTGTTAAAAGGATACTAAAATATTAGAGTGCAGTGTTGAAGTATATGTCTTCCCGAACTTGTTTACTTCGTCAGTCGCTACGCTCGTGTCGGGATCTCAACGATGGTGGTAAAAGATGCTGAAACGAGTTCAGCATGACACCTTAGTACATACACTGCTGGTCATAGAAAGTGGTATTACACCCTCCGACCCCGACTTCATCGAGGCCACCTCCCTCAAGGGAGGGGTTTTCTGATCTTAACAAGGAGCCTCATGCCCAGCCCCTCACTTCGCCAACAGCACTTGGCGGGTGGCGGTAAACGTTTCGCCCGTCGCGCGGATGAAGTACAACCCCGATGGCAGCGTGGCGCTGTCCAGCACGAGTTGGTAGGATTGATCGGCAGTCACATAACCCTGATGCAGCGTGCGCACCGCACGCCCCCGCATATCGAAGGCAACCACCTCCGCATGCTGTGCCCGCTGCACCATCAGAGTAAACGTCACCTCCGTTTGAAACGGGTTGGGATACGGCGTCGACAACATAAACGCCTCGGGAAGCACTATGAAAACTTCTACCTCTGGGCTGTAGGCAAATGTGCCGTCGAAGTCGATCTGCTTGAGCCGAAAGCGATGCGGCCCCGGTGCCAGATCGGGTAGCGAAAACGCATACGTTTGCGGCGCGAGGGTCGTCCCAACACCATCCACCCAACCCATTGCTTCCCACTCACCGCTTCCCCTTTCCCATCCCTGTATTTCAAACCCGGCGTTGTTGGCCTCGCTGGCGGTTTCCCAGCGGAGCATCCAGCCTTCGTTCGCCGGATGCGCGTCAAAACGCACCAGTTCCACCGGCAGCGCGCTGCCCGACTCATACGCCCCGGCATCGTAGCTGCCCCCCACCGGGCGGGTACCGCCGTCAAAATCCACACCCGGTGCCGCCACCGACTGGTAACTGGCCACGCCCACATTCAGCGCCGGGCTCCCGGCGGCGAGTTGGTAGTTGCCTGCCGCCCAGTCTTCAAACAATCCCGTGACGGACGCCGCCTGGTAGTTCGAGAGGGCGTCGATGAAGTTGCCGCCCACCTCATCGCAAATGGTGCAGCCGCTGACGATCAGGTTGTTAAAGATGATATTGCCCGTGGCCCCATCGTTCATGCGGATTCCAGCGATGTTGGGCTCGTGCACGGTGTTGTTCATCACCACTGTATTGATGGTGGGGTTGCCGCAGCCCGGTTCGTCGACGAGGTGGATGCCACCTGCCCCGCCCGACTGCCCGTTGTTGTAGATGACATTGTTCTGCACGGTGCTGTTGCGAACCGAGATCAGGCTGAACCCTTTGTTCTGGTTGCCCTCTATGATGTTGTTCTCCAGAATCGCCCCGTCGATATAGCCGTCGGTCACGCCACCGTTGTCGGTAAAACAGTCGCCATTGAGTTGGATGCCGTTGGTGTTGTTGCCGTGGCTGTAATTGCCGCGAATGATGGGGTTGTCGTTCGGCCCGTCGCTGTTCGACAGGTAAATGCCATGTTCCCCCGCCGAGCCAAACGTCTCGTTGTTGAGGATCTGGATGTCAGGCGTGAAGCCGGTGAAGATGCCCCAGCGTCCGTTCGGCCCCACCGTGTTGTTCTGGATGACCACACCCGTCGCCAGCACGGCGCGGATGCCTGCGCGTGTGGCGCTGTGCACCGTGAAGCCATCGATCACCACGTAGCTGGCACCTTCGAGGTTGATCACGTCGTTGCCGAAGACGGGGTTGTCGGTGTTGACGACCGCATTGCTACCCACGGCCTGAAACATGATCGGGTTGACCGCCGTGCCGCTCGTCCCGACCTGAAAGCCGTCGTACGTCCCGTCGTGGACTAACACCACATCGCCAGGGGCTACCTGGTTGGCGGCGTGCTGCAACGTGGCCCACGGCGTGCCCGCCGAGCCGTCGTTGGCGTCACTGCCGCCGGGATCAACGTGGTAGGTATTCTGGGCAACCGCCACCGGCGTCAGCCACACCGCACCCAGCAAAAGCAGACCAAACAAACGCATCGCACTGACCGAAGGATAGGATCACAGGACCACACCCTATGAGTACGTAAGCGTTTGTAATCTTCAGGCTTGTGCGCGGGGTAGCGGGCTACTTTTTTCGTCTGACAAATATGTAACCGCTTTAGTATTCACCTCGTGTGCCTGATGATGTCAGAATAGCAAAGATGCGTCTTCTTGCGTTCCCTCTCCCTTGATGGGAGAGGGCCAGGGTGAGGGTGAAACAACGGTGTTTGTCTCTACGATTTCCCCTCACACTGACTTTCTCCCGCCAGGGGGGGAGAGAACTTTTCCTCGAAGGGAAATAGCCAGACCATCAACGATGGCATCCCGACTAAGCGCACCGTTGATGCCCTACGTCATCCGAAAAAGGAACGTGCTTTAATCGTCTCCCTCCAGGATATCGTCGATGCGGACGAGCACGTCTTGCAGGTGCAGGCGCGTAGCCGTATCGGAAGTCCGGCGCAGGGCGCGGTTGACATCGCTGCGGAGCGTGGTGAGTTCGCCGCGCACCACCGGGCGGATGTCAGACTGGCTCACGTTGATCGGCGAATAGGCCATGAAGGCCTGCGCGGCAGCAGGCACCGAGGCGTGTTCTGCGGTCATCAGGTAGTCGAGCCGTTCAAGGTAGCTGCGTTGCAGGTTACGGCGGTAGATGGAGGTGGCATCGCCGCTGCGCAATTCGGACCAGATGCCCGTGCGTAATTCGGCCATCATCTCGGCCATGGTATAGGCGTCGTCGCCCAGCCGCGCCTCGGCCTCGATCATGCGTGCCAGCCGTCCGAAGTGCAGCACCAGGTTGAGCACGCCCGACTGCAAGCCGCGCATGCGCTCCACGGCGCCGTCTTGCTCGATGCGGGCGAGGATGTCGGGGTTGATGATCCACGTCGGCGGTTCAAAGACATGCGCTTGCAAAAAGGCCATCGCCTCGCGCTGTTTGTCCTCGGGCACGGGCTCATAGACGTAGCCGTCCTGATCGTAGGTCTTGGGCGTCTCGTACACGCCGCCGATGTAGCGGGCCACATGCCCCGTGAACAGGTTCCAGTGGAAGGTAAGCGCGCCGTAGTAGTTGGCGAGGTCGTTGTAGCGCTCACCGTCCACGCCAATCCAATCCACCATGTTGTCCGCCACACGCTCCAGGTTGGCGAGGCCGTAACCGCTGGCCTTCATCGCGTCGTCGCCGATGTCTTCGCGCTGCGAGCGCGGATCCACCTGCCCCGCCGTGGAGGTCTGGCGACCGTAGAAATACATCGGGTCGTCTTCATGTTCACGGATCCACTGGTTCAGCGTGGCCTTCTCGGCGTCCGGGCTCGTGGCGCTGTCGATGGGCCGGTAGCCCCACGTCACGGCGTGGATGTCGTACGGGCCGATAAACGGAATAATCGTCACGCCTTCGTCTTCGGGCTGGCGCACGTAGTTAAAGCGCGAGTAGTCCATGATGGACGGAGAGACGCCATACTGCGCGGTAAACGTGGCCGAGCGCAGCGAATCGACCGGATAGCCGTAGCTCGCGCCCCAGTTGTGCGGCATACCCAGCGTGTGGCCCACCTCGTGCGCCGCCACATAGCGGATGAGTTCGCCCATCACCTCGTCGCTCATCTGCGCGGTGCGGGCCTCTGGGTTGTGGGCCCCGGTCTGGACGAAGAACCAGCTCCGCAAAATGTTCTGCACAGCGTGGTACCACAGAATGTCGCTTTCTAGAATCTCACCCGTGCGGGGATCGTGGACGTGCGGACCCTGCGCGTTCTGGATCGGGTTGGCGATGTAGCGAATCACGGAGTAGCGCACGTCTTCGGGGCTCCAATCGGAGTTTTCTTCTGCCGACGGCGGGTCAGCGGCGCGGATGGCATCGCGGAAACCGGCCCCTTCAAACGCGACTTTCCAATCATCCACGCCCTGTTTCAGGTACGGCCGCCACTTGTCGGGCGTGGCGGGGTCGATGTAATAGACGATGGGTTTTTTCGGCGTGCAGAGTCCCTGGGCATCACGCGGGCCATCACATTCGAGCCGCCAGCGCGTGATGAAGGACTTGGTATCTGCCGTCTGCCGGTCGGAGCCATAGTCGATCTGCTGAACGGTGTAGAAGCCCACACGCGGGTCGGCGTTGCGCGGCATCATGGGGTCGGCGGGCAGCAGGATCATCGACTGGTTCATTTCGACGGAGATGGTGCCCGTCGCGCCGTCGTCGGGCGGGTTGGTAGAGACGTACGACAGGATGTGCCGCACCTCCACATTTTCCGGGAAGCTCCGGGCGCTGGTGATGAAGCTGCGGTCGCCGTCGAAGCGCCGCACCTCGAACTGCTGCCGCTGGTTCTGGCTCAGCGGACTGATGAGCGGGACGTCGCCCGCAAAAAGGTCGGTGACTTCAATAACCGAAGTGGTCGAGTCCTCGCTGCGCGTCTCGATGTCGAACGCCGCCAGGATGGGCTCGAAGTAGTTGTTGCGCACGGCCTGATAGACGGGCAACGTGTCGCTGGCAACGCCTTCGTACGACACATGCCGCAGGAGCAGGCGGTCGTACTGCCGCTCCCACCGCACCACCTGCTGCGACCGCGCCTTCATCCCGGCCCCGCCGAAACGCATGTTTTGCGGCATCTTGGCGATGCGGCTCACCAGCAGCACTTCGCGCCCGAGCAGGCTGTCGGCAATCTCGAAATACAGCTTCTCTTGCTCCCGGTGCAGCGTAAACAACCCGTCGTCTGTCTCCATATCGTCGGTGATGACTTCGTCGTACGCCTTCATCCCATCGCCATTACCGTTTCCATTCCGGGCACTGTTGGAGGCCGACGCGGGCGGCGTAGCTGCCTCCGGCTCAGACGCCGAGCGCATGGAGGTACAGCCCGCAATAAGAAGCAGGGAAAGGACGAGTGAAAGGAGTGCGTGAGGACGAGACATCAATACAGGGTGTTGGGGTTGTGAGGATGAATGTTTTTGAAACGTGTTTTTTAAAGCGTGAAACGTGAAACGTGAACTTGTTTCCAATCGGCGGTGGTCATCCCTTTAGGATTGCTATCTCAAAGGAATGTCAGCAGTCGTTGGTCTGTATACATACGCTGGTGCCAGCACCCTCACGTTTCACGTTTTACGCATCATTCTCGGCGTTGCAGCCGGGCGATTTTGGGGGTGACCGCGGGGGAATTGCCGTAGGCGATCCACACGTCTCCATTGGCGGCGAGGTCCATGTGGCGCACCAGCGACGCGGGCGTCGGCAGCGGATAGACGGCAAAGTTGCGGCTTTGGGGGTCAAAACGCAACACCGCATCAGCGGCAGCAGTCGCAATCCATACGCTGCCATCGCGGGGATCAACGCGGGCGATGTACGGCAGGGCGTCGGGAATCGGCAAATCGTATTCGGTGAAGCGTTCCGTCTGCGGATCAAAATGGGCGAGCTTTCCGGCAGAGAACTCTGGAATCCACACCGCGCCGTTGGGCGCGATAGCGGGGCGGCGCGGGCCGCTGAACGGCGTCGGGAGGTCGTAGAGCGTGAAGGCTTCGGTCTCCGGTTCGAACTTGATCAGCCGCCCGCCGACAAGTTGCGTGGCCCACAGCGTGCCCTGCTGGTCTATGCGCAACCCGTACGGGATGGTGCTGCCGCCGTCGGGCATCGCTTCCGTCGGGACGTCGTAGGTCTTCACCTCGCCGCTTTCGGTATCCACGTAGCCGATCAACTCCGGCGATTTGGTGAAATGACCGTTGAACCACACCCGCCCACGGGCCTCATCGTGCACAATGCTGTGCGGATACATGCCGATGTCGAACGACCGCCACCCCCCTGTTGCAGGCTGGTAGTGCGCAATCTGACGCGGATAACCAAGCAAGACCCACCAGCTTCCATCGTCCGCAAGATCGAGCGCGCGCGGGTTGGCAAATTGCACGGGGATACCGGTGGTATCGAACCGTCCGCTAGCGGGATCGAGCGTATACATGAGGTGCGTCATCATGCCCGTGATGAGCACCTCTCCGTTGGCGTCCACCATCAGGTCGTGCGGCAGATCCTGCGGCACGGGCAGCGTGTATTCGGTGATGACAACTTCGTCGGCGTCGTTCGTTCGCAGCGGCGCGAGGTCCAGTTCGGGGCGCGGGTCGCCGGGCTGCCCAAGGTGCTGCATCAGCCACGCCGTGGTGGCGTCGGCGTCGCGGCTGGGTGCCATGATGGGGAAGCCGCTGTTGCCGCCTGCAAAGCCGATCATCTGGGCGATGCGCTCGTGCCACAGCCCCTCGCTTTTCCACGTCCCGTCCGTCTCGATGATGGCACGGTTAAACTGGTGACAGCCGCCACAATCCAGCATAAACTGGCGTTTCTCCACCCCATCGGGCAGTAAGCCCCAGAAGGCCGAACTGGGCGCCTGCGCATACCCATCGGCGGTAGCTTCCAGCACCACGTCACCCGGTGCGGAGACCACCTGCGCATCAAAACCAAAATGCTGCACCCGAAGCTGCGGCGCAGGTCCAAAATCGAGCGGCACCACATACTGCCCATCGGCATCGGTGCCCACCGTGACTTCCACGCCGAGGGAATCATACAGCGCCGTGACCAACGCCCCCGCTACCACCTGACCATTCGTATCCATGACACGGCCACGCAGGCCCGGCTCGGCCGCTTCGGGCGTGGTACAGGCCGCCATCAACAGCAACAAAACCCATCCACTACTTACGGGAAGAAAACGTCGCATGGCTATTCCCAATACGGCGTTTCAAAGCGCCAGTTGGTGGGATCGAAGAGGCTTTCGTCGAGGTCTATGCCCGTGCGGATGTTGCTGTATTTCTCCTCCTGCGCCAGGTTGCCGTTGACGTAGATCAGGATTTCGTTTTCATGCAGGAAGCCGTGTACGTCTTCAAAACCCGTCACCTGTGCATCGAGTGTGGCGCTGCCGTTCGGCCCCACTTTGTCGATGACGCGGACGGTGTGGAAGTGCTCCTGATCGACCCAGAACTGCTTCGCGGACTCGTCGCCTGCGTCGGCGCCCACCACATACACCGGACGGTTGTTGAAGGTTGTTTCGTGCAGTTTGGACAGGTCGAAGCCGAGTGTGTCAAGTCCTTCGATGGTTTGTTCAGCGGGCTGCATGAAGATGTCCATCAGCAGCAGTTGCAGCGGGTTCACTTCGGGGCGTTCGTTGACGAGGGTGCCGCCTTGGAAGACGTAACGCTTGCCCTCGGCGTACAGCACCCCGTTGCCGTCTTCTATCGGCGCGAAGTCGATGCGCAGCTTGCCCATCGTAGCGGCTTCATACCAGGTCGTCGTGTCGACGCTACCATCAGGGCGATGGAAGATGCTTTCTTGCACAAACGTCAGCGTGTGGTCGGGGCCGAGCGCCCGCTCGGTGCGCATTGTGGCGATGAGTTCGTGCGCCGTGGTGATGACGGGCGCTTCGGGTGCAGTGGCGTCCTCCGCCGCCTGCGTGGTGCACGCGACGAGGAAAAACAGGAGGACCGGAAGGAAGAGACGTTTCATATCTGGGAAAGAGAGAAGGTGAGAAAAGGAGAGGATGAAATTGAATGGAAAAATCAGGTTGGCATCATCGATTAGGGAATGAGCCTGCCGTAAAACCGCCCCCTTGAGGAGGCTATCGCGAAGCGACTGGGGGTGTAATCACGGTAGCTACACCCTCCGACCTCGCGTTGCTCGGTCACCTCCCTCAAGGGAGGAGTTGTTATGGATGATCTGCGTCATGAGCCCCCATCGAGGATGACGCGCCAGGTGCCATCGGCAGCGCGGCGCCAGACGGTGAAGTAGTGCCCCTCGGCAGCGGCGGTTTCGGAGCCGTCGGGCTGGCGTTGCCAGAGGGTGTAAGCCCCCGTCGTGTAGCCGTGGACTCCATCGGCAAAGAGGCCGCCATCCATGGGCTCCCAGCCGAGACGCACGCTGTCAGTAAACAGCCGCGCATCCGACGTCCGGATCGCATCGAGCCCGCGCAGCGCTGGACGCCCCAGCGCCACCAGCCGGGCCGCGTCGGGTGCGAGGTAGTCCATCCACCCGTCGATGCCGCGTTCGGCAGCCGCAGCGGCAAAGTCACGGTCGGCCTGCATCAGCATCTCGGCGGTGGCTTCCGGCAACGGCGGTGGCGGTGGCTGGCACGCCGCGAGCAGAAGGAGCGTGAGAATGGGAGTATTTAGGAAAGGACGAAAGGGTGAGCGGGACAACGAAAGACGGGGGTTCTTTCCCCGTTCTCCCAGTCCCCCACGCTCACGCTCTCCCCTTCTCTCCCACACTCCCATACACCCCAACAACCCACGCATCCCCTCACCCCTCGTCGGTCTCTTCCTCGGTTACGCTCGGCGCTTCCCACACGTTGTTGTTTGTGTCAATGTCGGCGAAGGAGGCGTCCGGGTCCACTTCTACTTTAACGACGGCTTTGTCGCTGAAGAAGCCTTTGGTGAACGTCTTTTCATTGTTGCGCCAGATGTCCACCGGCATTTCGAGGCGCTCGGTGGAGCCATCGTCGTAGGTCACGTCCATCACCAGCGGCATCACGAGGCCACCTTCGTTGGTGACTTCCACGCGGTAGTAATGGGCGCCGTACTGCGTGCTCCCGAGGAGCGAGTCGGCGGCTTGCACATTCACGGAGGCGATAGACTGGTCGTTGGCGTGGGTCGTGTAGAACCAGCCGCGCCAGAACCACGACAGGTCTTCGCCTGCGGCCTCTTCCATCGACCGGAAAAAGTCGGCAGGCTGCGGGTGTTTAAACGCCCACTTCTCGCTGTATTCGCGGAAGGCTTCATCGAACGCCTCGGGGCCCACCACAAATTCGCGCAGCAGCACGAGGCCCGTGCCCGGCTTGTTGTAGGCGTTGTTGCCATACTGCCGGTGGATCAGGTCACTCTGGGTCATGATGGGCACCTGATCCGGGTCGCGCATGTAATCCGTGATGGTGGTGGGCTCGTTGGTCATCGGAAACTCCGGGTTCCAATCGAGCTTGGCGTAATGCTCCAGGTACGTGTTGATGCCTTCGTCCATCCACGCCCACTTGCGCTCGTCGGCAGCGACAATCATGGGGAACCAGTTGTGCCCCACCTCATGGATCGTCACTAGCACGAGGACGTCTTCGGTTTGCTGCGAGAACGTGCCATCGGGCTGCGGGCGCGAGCCACAGAGCGATACCATCGGGTACTCCATCCCGAACGCCGGACCCAGCACGTTGATGGCTTTCGGGTACGGATATTCGAGGCTCATGCGCCCGTAGGTCTCCATCGTCTGCCAGATCGCCTTGGTCGAGACCTTGTCCCACAGCGGCATGCCGTCGCGCGAGTAGAGCGAGTGCAGCGCCACCACGCTTCCGTCGGGGCGCTCGTACCCGGCAGCGTCCCACACGTAGGTTTTGGACGACACCCACGCGAAGTCGCGCACGTTTTCGGCCTTGAAGTGCCACGTCAGTGTGCCACTGTTTGTTGGGCGGCTGTCCGGCGTCATCACCTCATCGGCTTCGATGATAAAGACGGGGTCTTTGCCCTGGTACGCCCGTTCGAGGCGGCGGCGCTGCGTGCGTGTGAGCACCTCGTCGGGATTTTGCAACTCGCCCGTGGCATCGACGATGTGGTCCCACGGCACCGTGATCTTGACATCGTAGTTGCCAAACTGGAGATAAAACTCGCCTTGCCCCAGGAATTGGTCGGTCTGCCAGCCGTTTACGTCGTCGTAGACCGACAGGCGCGGGAACCACTGCGTAATTTCGTAGACCCAGCCGTCGCTCATCAGCTCACGCCCACCGCGAAAGCCGTTGGGCAGGATGTTGTAGTGCCACGCCAGTTCAAGCTCGGTCTGCTCGCCGGGTTGGAGCGGCTCCGGAAGGTGCACCTTCATGATGGTGTTGTTGATCAGCGTGCGGGCATCCTGCATCTGCCCGTTCGGGCCTTGCACCTGCACCTTCGACAGCTCAAAGCCGCCATCAAACGGCTCCGGCGTGAAGCCAAGGGCCTGCCGGAACTGCGGCGGAATCTGCGCGACGTTGGCGGGAAGTGCACCTTGCGCTTCATACGTGCGGCTGTGCTCAATGGAGCGCACGTTCTGGTCCAGTTGGAACCACAGGTACCGCAGCGCATCCGGCGAGTTGTTGTGGTACGTCACCCGCTCGGAGCCGCGCACGACGTGGTTGGTGGTGTCCAGTTCGGTCTCGATGACGTAGTCGACCTGCTGCTGCCAGTAGCGCGGCCCCGGACTCCCGGCGGCGTTGCGGTAGTCGTTCGGGTCGGGCCAGTCCTCGATTTGGCGGAAGGACGAGCGGTTGGTCTTGGTGTCATCGTCGGTGTTGAGCCACTGCTGGGCGTTCACCGGGAGGCTGATCAGGAGGCACAGGCTCAGGCAGAGGCTGCCGATCCCCCAGGCAGATCGGTTCATTGGGGTTGCACGCATAGAGAATGGGAAATGGTGATTTTGCGGCACAGCGGAGAGGTGATGCGTGAAACGTGAGGGTGCCGAGCACCATCGTTTCCGTGAAGTTCACGTTTTACGTTTTACGTTTCAGTTGTCCCCTCCACAAACGACGCCGATTAAAAGTAGCGCGACGCTACGGGGCAACCGAAGCGAAAGTTGTCGAAATCGGCCGGATTGTGGCAGGACTCGCGTCCGCTGTTGCGAGTTGGCGGATGGAGGAAGAAAGGGGGCGTGGGAGAAGGGGGAAGGGAAGGCCGCCGAGCATTACACCGGACAGGTACAGACAGTGCGTTATGCCGACAGTTTCCGTGTTTCCGCAACCGGCTGTTTGACGCATGTACTCAACAAATAAGTATATTGACCCAACATGCCGTGTGTAATTCGGAACCGTTCCGGTTAATAACGCGGATAACGTCCGGTTAATAATAACGTCCCGAAAGACCGTGCAGCCGGCCCCAGATTGACTATGCCCAAACAGCATCTCAACCCGCCTGACCTCTTCCCAAGCACCCAATACGGCTTCTCACAGATCGTCACCGCCACACCCGGCCGCTTTGTCTTCCTTTCAGGGCAGGTGGCCTGGGATGCCCAGCAAAACCTCATCGGACGGAATGATCTCAAAGCCCAGACGCAGCAAGCGCTCCGCAACGTTGAGAAGGCGCTTGGTGCTGCCGGGGCACGCCTGACGGATCTGGTGGCGCTGCGACTTTATATCGTCAACTATGATGCCTCGCGGGACGCTCCAGGAATCACCGAGGTGTTGAAGGCGATGTTCGTGGGAAGTGAGCCACCTGCCTGCACGTGGATCGGCGTGGCGAGGTTGGCCAATGAAGGATTTCTGATTGAGATAGAGGCGACGGCGGTAGTGGACACGGAGGCAGGGGCCGGATAACCCCGCTTCAGCCGACCGTGGGTCTTGCCATGCTTGATGGTCGCATCTACATTGCGTAATCATTGTGCCGTCAGCTCATTGCCGCTGAGCTTCACCATTCTGCAGTGCTCGTGTTCATGGAAGCCTGGATTCGTTTCCCGACCTTCATCATTGCCTCTTACATCGTCTTCGGAGCCATCCTGTATTTCGTTCTCCGCCGACGGGATCACGCAGAACCGCTAGTGCGCATTCTCGGCACCGGCTTGATCGTCGTCGTCGGGGGGATGATCTTCGCCAAGATCGGACAGAACACAGGATGGCCGTGGTGGATCTATTACACGGTACCGATGCTGTTGACCGTTTTTCTGCCTCCTCTCTACTTCAAGATGAGCCGCCGTGAAGTACCTGAGTATGTGCTTCTGAGTTTTCTCTCGGCTCCGTTGGTGCACCTGCTGTTCTCGTTCTTTCTAGGTTGGAAGGACTACATGCCTTTCCTGGAGGTACCATCGCTTTGGGAGTTGCTCGGGTAGCAGGTCGTCAGCAGAATGAACGGGAGGAGTCGAGTATTCAGCGCTGGTGAATGAGTATGAGTATATCACGCACATCAACAGCCGACGCAGGGCGTCGGGCTTTGTGCTTGCCTCAACATCGGTGTCTCCATAGCTTTTTGTAAACTTAACCCACTGTCCTGCGCGGGTTATGCGCAGGCTGTTAAAGAACATCGCATTGCGCATCACCGTCTTCGGCGCGACCGGCCAAGCTGGTCGCTGCATCACGCGATTCCTCCTGAATGATCCCTCCTGCGAGGTCACTGGGTGTAGTCGCTCAGACACGCGGCTCCGTCAGCTCACGTCCAGCCTGGCGGGATCTCCAGGGAGCCTCCAGACCCGAGTCGTCGATGTAGCATCCGAAGCGCACGTGCTCGAGGCCATGTCCTCCGCCGACGTGGTGGTGGGAGCAACGAGTCAGTCGGCTGACGGGCCGGTCCTCGCCGACCTTGCGGTCCGATGCGGCACCTCCTACCTCGGGATCCACCTGTCCTCTGAGACGAAGTGGGCCAAGCTCCGCTCGATGCAGGAAGCGTGCGTGGAGAAAGGAGTGATGGTCGTGGACGACGCCGGGGCTCACCCCGGCTTACCAGCTGCCATGGTCCGCTACGCGGCGATGGACGGCCCGCTGCGGTCTGCGTGGGTTGGCGGTAAGTTTGCCCTCCCCTGGAATGACCTCGATGTGACACCAGCGACCATTGCCGACTTCGTTGCCGAGATCGAGTCGATGCAACCGGCTGTGTTCAAGAACGGGAAGAAGGTTCGGGGCTACCGCCACGCCCGCGCCTTCGACTTCGAGATTGGCCGAGGTGCCGAGACCTGCACGCCCATGTTCCTTGAAGAGATCGGTGAGCTCGCGCGGTCCGGGACCGTGGCGTCGACCGGTTTCTTCATCGGTGGGTTTGGGCGGCTCGTCGACTATGGCATCTTCCCACTAAGCATGGGGCTCGTGAAGCTCAACCGCCGATGGGCATCCCAGGTCATGTGGTGGGGACTCCGGCGCCTCGCGTCGGAAGCGCCCTACGGGGTCTTGATACTTGACGCCGAGCGCGCATCCGATGGCAGCCCGGTGCGCATACGCGTATCACACGCCGATCCTTACGTGCTAACGGCTGCCCCCGCTGTGGCGACCATCCGTCAGATGCTGTCCCATCCTAAGCCGGGCGTCTGGACGCAGGCAGGCTTTGTGGAGCCGCAATCCTTCTTCGAGAGTCTGCAAGGATGGGGGATCAAGGTCGACGCCTGATGCTCCCTCTCACGGACCGCGTGCGTTAGTACCAAACATCCAAGCCGACAAGAAGCACGAAGGGTTTCCGTTGTTTGCGGCGCGCGTGTCTCTGTGCTACTTTGCATCGATGTGCAGTCCATAACGGCTAACCGTTAAGCCGTAGCAACCCGTGTTTCTTCTGGCGCCCGAGGTACGGTACATGCCCTTTGCAGACAATCAAGGCTTGTCGATCTCGTTCGAGGACGTGGGGACGGGAAGAGCGGTGGTGTTGGGGCACAGCTTCTTGTGCGCGGGCACCATGTGGCGCGGTCAGGTACCCGCGCTAGCGGAGCACTACCGGGTCCTCAACCTCGACTTGCGCGGCCATGGCAAGTCGGGCGAAATAACGAAACCTTTCTCGCTGTACGACGCCGTCTCGGACGTCGTGGCGATACTCGATGCGCTGGGTATCGAGAAGGCCGTGTGGTGTGGCTTGTCTATTGGCGGCATGGTGGCGATGCGGGCGGCGCTAACGTGTCCTGAACGAGTCGAAGGTCTCCTCCTTTTGGATACCGACGCGGGGGCCGAAAAAACATACCACAAGCTCAAATATCGGTTAATGGGGCTGGGCGCACAGCGCTTGGGGATCGGTCCGTTTCTGCCTTCGATTGCCCGGCTGATGTTCGGCGCCACGGCCCATCGGCAGCAGGCGGCGCTCGTTCAAGAGTGGAAAGGGGAATGCTCACAGGTCCACCTCCCTTCCATCCTGCGGTGCCTGGAAGCCCTGATGAAGCGGGATTCGCTGCTTGCCCGCCTTCCCGAGATCAACGTGCCCGCGCTTGTGCTGGTGGGTGAAGAAGACCGCTCGCTTCCGCCCCGTCTGTCTCATCAGATCCACGACCTGTTGCCCAACGCCGAGTTCGTCCAGATTCCCGCTGCGGGCCACCTGTCGGCCCTGGAGCAACCCGTTCCCGTAAATGCGGCGATCCTTGACTTCCTCGGCAGGCGGTTTTCATGAGCAAGCCCGACACACACCGCCTCTCTCCCGTTGCCTCTAACCCTCCGGGAACGTACCCAGTTTGCTGCTGGTCACCGTACGATGAAGCGATACAACAACGCCACGTACGACCCCGCACCGCCTACGCCTCCTCTTTCAACGAAAACACCTCCTCCACCGCCACCCCAAAGTACCGCGCAATCTTGAGCGCGATGACGGTTGAAGGCACGAAGCGGCCTACCTCTATCGTACTGATCGTCTTCCGCGACACGCCGATGGCTTCGGCCAGATCGGCCTGACTCATGCGGTGTTCGGCGCGGAAGACCCGGATGCGGTTGTCCAGTTCGTCGTTCACAGCGCCTCCTCCGTCTCGGCACCCGCGTGGTCGCGTGCGTGGAACAGGAAAAACGAAATGCTGAACCCCGCCGACAGCGACAAGCCCGGTAGCTTGATAAAGAAGTCCGCCGAAAGTTGGGTGTCATTGGTGACCACATCAAGGATGGCTACCAACACCAGCGTCAGGAAAAAGGCGACGAACGCCGAGCGCTTGACCGTTTCCATGATGTACTCATCATTCAGAGCGCGTTGATGGCGCTTGCTGCGTTTGTTCCGGGGCAGACGCACCCAGATCACCATGGCCACCACCACAGCAACCGCCGCCGCCCGTGCAGGCCACTGCGACCACGTCCGCAAGGCCTCGGCTACCGCCTCGTCCACCAGATACGCGCTGGCTTCCATCGCCAGATTTATCGCTGATAGAAAGGCAAAAAGGACCAGCCATTTGACATAGCTGTCAAACACATCCGCAATAGTTTTTCCCATGATCCGACTCCGTTTAAGTTCGTGGCACTCAGGTTTCAAAATGATTATCAAGGGTTACGTAATGATACCTTAAGGTATCAAAATAATCAAGTATCTGCCCTTCTTTTTTTCGTGATGGTCATTGGAGGGCTTCCCGGCTGCCTCTGCGTCCAACGACGTGACACCGGGCGAGAATTTGTGAGAACCACTCCGGCATTTCGCCCCTGCATGCACGGCGCTCCTGCGCAAGTCTTCAACAATTAGGTATATTGCGCATCGGTCTGGGACGATGCCCCCGCGCGGCGACTGGTTTTTTTAACCGGGCGGCCTCGCTTGCACGCTCACCCACCAGGCCGCTTCTACCGCCTTTGCCGTGCGTATGCTGTAGCCTTGATACACCTACGCACCCCGCCACACCACGGCTTGAGATAGACCATGCAAGCCCTCTGTAGTGCTTGTTGCCCCCGTCCAATCAAGTTGGAAAAACAAGATGAGAACAGCCTCCCTACTGGTCGTGCTCCTGCTGAGCACGCTGGTCCTTTCCCCCGCCGTCGCCCAGGATATCCCGCTCGTCTACGATGCGGAACATACCGGCATGGACTGCGCCCCCCCGCCCTTCCCTGCCTTCAGCGACCTGCCCGTCATCCGCCCGCTGCCCGATCCGTTCGCGTGGTCGGATGGCTCGGGGCGGTCCACCAGCTTCGACGACTGGCGGTGCCGCCGGGCCGAAATCGCCGCCGAGATCCAGCATTATGAGATCGGCGAAAAACCCGCGCCCCCCGACGACCTCGTCGCCAGCTTTACCGACGATACCCTCACCGTACAGGTCACTGTCAACGGCGAAACGCTCACGCTCAAATCGGCCATTGTGCTGCCCGAAGGCGACGGCCCGTTTCCCGCCGTCATCGGCGTGGGGCGGCCTTCTGGAAGCCTTCCGCCCGACATTTTTTCCAGCCGCAACGTCGCGCAAATCGGGTTTAACTTCACCCAGGTAACGTCGCACACCCAAACCCGGGGCGAAGAGCCGCTCAACGAACTGTACCCCGAGTTGACGCATATCGGCTCGTACAGCGCATGGCCCTGGGGCGTCAGCCGCCTGATCGACGGGCTGGAACAAGTCGCCGACGACCTGCCGATTGACCTCGACCATCTCGCCATCACCGGATGCTCGTTTGCCGGGAAGATGGCGCTGTATGCCGGAGCGTTTGACGAACGCATCGCCCTCACGATTGCGCAGGAGTCGGGCGGCGGCGGTGCAGCCGCGTGGCGCGTCTCCGAAACCCTCGGCAACGTCGAAACCCTCGGCAACACCAGCTTTGCATGGTTCCTCGAAGACCTGCGCCAGTTCAGCCTCGCGGTGCCAAAGCTGCCCTTCGATCACCACGAACTGATGGCGATGGTGGCTCCGCGTGCGCTGCTGGTGCTGGGCAACACCGATTACGAATGGCTAGCCGACGAGTCGGGCTACGTCTCGGCGCGGGCCGCCCAGCGGGTATGGCAGACGTTTGGCATCGACGACCGGTTTGGGTTTACCATCGGCGGCGGGCATGGGCACTGCCAGCTTCCCGACTTCGAGCGCCCGCAGGTGGAAGCCTTTGTGGACAAATTCCTCCTCGGGGACATGAGCGCCGACACCGACGTGCAGGTCCACCCGTTTGAGAGCGTCAACCATGAGCGGTGGTCGGCGTGGTGGGGCACCGACGATCCCACGTACCCCGACTTCACGCTCGACCCGGAAGGCACCGAGTCGCTGTTTTTTGAGGCCGAATGTGCGGCGCACGGCACCGACTGGGAAGTTATGGCCGACGCCGGGGCATCGAACGACGGATATGTGACCACCAAGGCGGGCCTCACCGTCACCAACGAGGCCCCAACCGGCGCGGAAAGTACGCTCACGATTCCGTTTACGGTAAGCCAGGATACCACCTACTATATCTACGCCCGCGTGAAGAGCGTGGAGCCCGGCGACGACTCGATCTGGCTGAAGCTGGATGGCAAAGATTTCCGGGCGGCCTATGGCGTGCGCGGCGTGGGCGAGTGGCGGTGGGTCAAAGCCACCCGGGCACCACTCACCGCTGGCGACCACACGCTCACGCTCACCTACCGCGAAGAAGACGGGCACTTGTTGGACAAGATTAGCATCACCAGCTTTGCCTACGGCCCCGAAGAACTGGGTTACCAAAAAGCCCTCAATGCCTGTTCACCGTGACGTGAGGGGCAGGCAGCAAACGGAAACTCAATGCTCCGTTTGCTGCTTGTCCTTTTGCGCCCTCTCCTGAATGAAACGGTGGGCTACACACAGCATGATTCGCTGAGGCTTCCTGCTTGTACCCGACCAACGCCGTGACACATGTTTTGAAGAGATAACCAATGGCACCGCGCATGTTATGCCGACGACGTCCGTGATTGCCTGTTATCCCCTGTAAGCCATACCTTAAATCTAGTACAACCCCAAAACTCTTCTTAGATATTCGAATGATGAGAATCCCCCGTTCTCTCAGCTTGGTCCTAATCCTTTTTCTGCTTCTTTCAAGCTGCGACTCAGCCGACCCCGTTTTTTACACCGTTAATGCAACAGTAACTCCAGCCGAAGCAGGCAGCATTACACCGACAAGCGGTTCCTCCTTTGAGGAAAATACAACCGTAGAAATTGCTGCCACCCCCAATACGGGATGGTTGTTTGTCGGGTGGGAAGGCGACCTCACGGGGACACAGAATCCTATTCAAACAGACATCACCTCGGACCTTGAGATTTCCGCTGTTTTCGAGCGGCAACAGTTCGCACTCGATGTAACCGTTGAAGGAGAGGGCACCGTCGACGAAGTGCTCATCTCAACCAAAGGCGACTACCCCTACGGCGCCACCGTGCAGCTTACCGCTACCCCCAACACCGGCTGGATGTTTGTCGGATGGGAAGGCGACCTGACCGGCGCCGAAAACCCCATCCAGGTCGAAGTCACCTCCGACCTTGCCGTCACAGCCATCTTCGAGCGGCTGCAATTCGCACTCGATGTAGCCGTTGAGGGTGAGGGCACCGTCGACGAAGTGCTCATCTCGACCAAAGGCGACTACCCCTACGGCGCCACCGTGCAGCTTACCGCTACCCCCAACACCGGATGGATGTTTGTCGGATGGGAAGGCGACCTGACCAGCACCGAAAACCCCGTTCAGGTCGAAATCACATCGAACGTTACGGTTACTGCCGTCTTCGAGCGGCAGCAATTCTCGCTTGATGTAACCGTTGAAGGTGAG
>JAUIDY010000137.1 GCA_030428385.1 Rhodothermia bacterium
GCAACCTCGTTGGCGTACCGATCGAGCGGTAAAGAAGGGACGGGATGGCGTGAAGCGTGGATCGTTGCAAGGTTGACGTGCTCCTTTGGCTGAAACACGTTCATGCTCCGCGCCCCTACCAAGCTGAAACGTAAATCCGAAACGCGTATCGTCCATGACCATTCAGGAAATCGCGGAGCAGTTCCAATTTGTTGAGCCGCAGGACCGGCTAGAAATCCTGTTAGATTATGCGCGCAGCCTTCCGCCGCTCGACGAGGCCTATCATGCCTTGCGGGACCGGGGCCTCAACATGGTCGCTGAGTGTCAGAGTCCGATTTTTCTGATGGCAACTGTCGAGAATGGAATCGTCCATATTCATGCGGATGCCCCCGAGGAAGCGCCTACCGCCCGCAGCTTTACCGCTATTTTGCTCGAGGCATTCGATGGGAAGCCGGTGGAGACGTTGTTGCAAGCCCCGGCTGACCTGTTGCATGAGTTGGGCCTTAATCGGCTCATAGGCATGCAGCGTACGCGTGGGCTGCGAGGGATTTATGCCAAGCTGAGAAACGACATCGCGGCCCAGGCCGAGACGTAAGAATAAATGGTCGTTAAGCGGGGAATACGGCTATGTGGCTTGGCTGCTGTGCTTGGCGTTTTCGGCTATGCCCATGTGCCAACGTTGGTGATTCCAGAGGGTGTAACGGCAGACAGCCTGGTGGTACATAAACACGACCGTACCTTACTGGTCTATGCCGAGGGTATGTTGGTCAAAACCTTACCCGGAAGTTTGGGATTCGAAATAAATAATAAACAAAAAGAAGGCGATGGCCGCACCCCCGAAGGACGATACCGCATCGTGGGACGTAATCCACAGAGCGGCTACCACCGGGCGCTGCGTATTTCCTACCCGTCCGCCGACGATCAACGCGTGGCGCAGGCACACGGGCAAAATCCGGGAGGCGACATGATGATTCACGGGTTGCGTAATGGGTTCGGGTGGATCGGACGTTGGCACCGGGTGGCCGATTGGCCGGCGGGATGTATGGCTGTGACCAACCGGGAGATCAAGGAGTTGTGGCAGGCTGTCCCAGACGGAATTCCCGTAATTATTAAGACCTGAACAAATTGTGCCCATTTGTGCGGGGTATGCCCCTGCAAGCCTGCATGAAACTTGACAAATGACTTCCTCGTTTGTACCCTCCGTGATCTATTGCCGGATCTGTGTGAAAAACCACAACCCTCTCCGCTGCTGATGACGTTTTTCAGCCCTTCTCTTATGAGCGACCGCTGTTGTCGGTGTATGTGCTGTGCAAGCTGCATGTGCATGGATGGTATGTGTATGACCATGCCTTCCTCGCCTGCTAGAGAATGGTGCTCATATAGCCCACCGGGAATGGCCTAAACCGCCCCCGCCACGTTGCTAAAAGCCCATGTCCGAATGCAGGAACATGGGCTTTTCTCGTTTTACCCCCTCGACCTCCTTTCCCCCTCATACACCATGGCCCAACCAGCCACCCCTCCACTCGGTCTTGCCGCACAGCTGCGCACCGATTCTTCCACCCCAGAATCCCGTTGACGCATGGCGCGCATTACTCCCGGAACTGTTTATCTCGTAGGTGCCGGACCCGGCGACCCCGACCTCGTCACGGTGCGTGGCCTTTCGCTGCTGCGGCAGGCCGATGTGGTGGTGTATGACCGTTTGATTCATCCGGCCTTGCTGGAAGAAGCCAATCCTGCTGCGGAATGTATCTACGTTGGCAAGGCAGCTGGGCGGCACACCTGCCCACAGTCTGAAATCAACAAGCTGCTGGTGACCAAGGCTCAGCTTGGGCTCTCGGTGGTACGCCTCAAAGGTGGCGATTCCTTTGTGTTTGGGCGCGGAAGTGAGGAGTGCATCACCCTGGTTGGGGCCGGCGTGCCCTACGAAATTGTACCGGGCGTGACCAGTGCCGTTGCCGTGCCTGCCTACGCAGGGATTCCTGTAACGCACCGGGGGGTATCAAGCGCGTTCACCGTTGTAACAGGACACACCTGCGATGATGCGGTACAGGATTGGGCGGCACTTGCCAGAGCAGGTACGCTTGTCATTTTGATGGGCCTGAAGAAACTACCACACATCGCCGCGTCCTTGATGGCGGAAGGATGTGTATCCGACACCCCCGTTGCGGTTATTGGCAGTGGCAGTACCTCCGATCAGGAAGTGGTCATCGGTACGCTGGGCACCATCGCCGAACGGGCGGCCTGGTTGCGTACGCCTGCCACCATTGTCGTCGGCGAGGTTGTGCGCCTGCATTATGCCTTGCGTTGGTTCGATGCGGATCAGGCCACGCCTCAATCCTTCCCCGCAGTAACCCGAATCGGGACGCTGCCTCCCCCTGTGACTTCCTACGCAATCCCTGTCTAACGCCTGCTATTATGACGTTTAAGGCATCAGATACTGCTTTATTTGACGAACTTAATCAGCGCTTTGCCGATAGTTCGCCCCGCGAAATTCTGACCTTTGCGGTCGAGGCTTTTGGAAATGATCTTGCCATGGCAACGGGCTTTGGCCCTTCGGGGGTAGTGCTCATGCACCTGGCCTCAAAGGTAGGCGTGGAGACCATTTTTTACCTCGACACCGGCCTGTTCTTCCCCGAAACGTATCGTCTCCGCGACACCCTCAGCGAGCAGCTTCAGATTCAGTTTACCCGCGTTACCTCGGAATTGTCGCTCGAAGATCAAGAAGTAGAGCATGGACCGTCGCTCTGGAAAACCAACTCAGACCATTGCTGCTTTATCCGTAAGGTGCTGCCCTTGCGCAACTTCTTAAAAGACAAAAAAGCCTGGGTGACGGGCCTACGCCGTGATCAAGGGCGCAGCCGTGCCTCGACGGAGATTTTCTCGTGGGACAGTGCCAACAACCTTGTCAAGATCAATCCACTGGCGCACTGGACCTCCGATGAGGTTTGGGGATACATCAACATCTACGACCTACCTTACAACCCGCTGCATGACCAGGGCTATCCCAGTGTTGGGTGCATGCCGTGCACCCGGGCGGTGGCCGCCGATGAAGATGTGCGCGCCGGACGCTGGGCCGGACAGCAGAAAATGGAATGTGGCATTCACTTGCAGAGCGATTCCGAGTTTGCCACGGCCTCTTTTGTCTCGCTCGATACCGTCGTGGCCTCTATTCCGGAGCCCGAAGCGCCACGCACGTCATGGCAACAACTCTGGCGCGGAAATATGTGGGGCTACTGGGATGCCGGGCGTGCCTATGTCGAGTCCATTTCAACCCGCCCCGTCTACCGCAAGGTTGCGTAGTTTAAAAACAAATGCGCAGGGAGAAGGGAGCATCGAAGTGGCCTGCTCGTTGGGTCCGTTTGCTTATCCAACCGCCATGCCATGAACGTCTACCCGATATTCCTGAATAACCTGAACGGGCGGCGGTGCGTCGTAATCGGCGGCGATCATGAAGCCGAGCGCAAGGCACAGGGCTTGATCGAATGTGACGCTGACGTGGTTCTCATCAGCCCGGAGGTGACTGCGCCGATTCAGGAGTGGGCGGAAGCAGGCCAGTTGACATGGTTCCCCCGTGACTATCAGTCTGGCGACATAAAAGGGGCGTTTCTGGTCATCATCTCGGAGACCAACCCGCCGAAGACCGCACCAATCTGGCAGGAGTCGCAAGAAGAAGGCGTGCTAATCAACGCCATGGACGACATCCCCCACTGTACGTTTGTGGCAGGCTCCGTCGTGCGGCAGGGCGATCTGGTGTTTTCGATTTCCACGAGCGGAGCAGCCCCGGCCCTGTCGGTGCGTATCCGCGAGGCCTTTGAGGAGAAGTTCGGCCCAGAATATGGCGTGTTTCTGGCGCTGACCAAGGCGTTGCGGGAGCCCATGAAAGCCCGCTTTCCCGACTTCGAAACGCGTAAAAAGCATTGGTATACGCTGGTCGATTCCGACGTTCTGGCGCTTCTCAAGGAAGGCGACGTTGAAACCGCCTATCAGCGGGTGGAGGAAGTGACCGGGATTGTCGTGGCCGACGTGCTGAATAGCCTTCATCCAAGTGGCTAGTCCGACGCTTGCGCCGTTGCTTCTTGAAACACCGCCAGCAATTCTGCCAGCATCATCGCCGTTGCGCCCCACACTGTGTACGATTCCACGGCGAAAAACGGGATTTCGAACGTCTTGCCTCGGATCGTGCGTGGTTCTCTGCGCCGGGTGCCGGAGGCGAGCAGATGCTTCAGCGGCGCATGGATGATTGCAGCTACTTCTTCGTCATGTGGGTAGAGGTCAGGCAGCGTCGAAAGCGCGCCCACAAACGGATGCACACAAAAGTTGGAAGGCGGGATATAAAACGGCGTTAAGGGCCCCAACACATCCACGGCATCTGGCGATAGGCCCACTTCTTCTTCGGCCTCGCGGAGGGCGGTTTCAAGCAAGGTCTCTGCTTCTTCACGCCGTCCCCCAGGAAACGACACCTGGCCCGCATGGTCCCGCATGGTGTCGGGGCGTGCCGTGAGGAGTACGTGAGGTGCTTCGTCCACCGGAAACAGCATCGCCAGCACGGCGGCTTCGCGGCAGGGTTTGCCATCGATACGCGATAGCGCGGGGTTCTGCCGATAAATGGGTGCCATGGTGAAGTGTGCCTCTTGCCCCGGTAAGGGTTTGGCAAGGCGCTGGCGGAGTGCCTCCATCTGGGCGGCAAATGAAAGGCGGGTGGGCAGAGGTTGAGATCGCTTACTCATGGCGTCGGTTATGCGCTGGAGTGAGCGGGTTGTTCCAGGGTTTGGGGGCTGGGAAGTGAAAGAACGGGAGAAGTGGAGCATGACGATCCTGACACCCGAAACAGCGCGCCAAGGCACGTTGCAGGTTGGGGGCACGAGGACGATGACTTAAAAAAACCGACCCAATGAATGCAATGACAACAATTGACTGCTTAGCCTGTCACCCCGATCCTTCAAAATAGAGCCGGTGGTTGCTGTATTGAGCGCGGTAGTCGATGAGGGTCGTGAAGGTGCGTCCCCGGCGGCGGGTTTGCACCGTGCCCTCGATGTGGCGGGCAACCGGAACGTCCATGCCCTGATGGCGGGTGTAGGTGGTGGTGATAATAAACGGGGGCAGCGCAGCGCGGCGGCGCACCAACAGGCGGCTCTGGTAGAGATGGCCCTGAGTGACGTCGAACCACAACGTGGCACGTTCCAGGCGATGGTCATTGTTGCGGGGGACCATTTCAACCCGAAGCACCGTGGAGCCATGCACGGATTCTTCTGTCGCACGTCCTACCACCCGGAGCGCACGAAGGAAACGCGGAAGCTGTCGCTCAACACGGGTCAGCGCATCCAACTCGGGGCCGGCCATCGTACGCCGCCGCTGTTGTAAGGCTTCCCAACGATCTGGTGAAACAGGCGCACCATCGAGGTGCATGGACTGAAGGTCGCGCTGTAACTCATCGGTGTCGCGGCTGACACGCACTTCCGCTTTGTGGGCCATGTGATGCATGTTGAACGGGCCGTCGAGCGTCCATTCAGCCGCCTCCGTATGTTCAAATGCATGGAGGTTGCTTAGCAACGTCTGTTGCGACACGAACCAGGCCCGCAGCATGGCCTCCGAGGCCGGGCCATCGGTGTCTTGGGCCACTGCCATACGGGCAGTACCTGCTATCAAAAGGACCATCAATAAGAAGCGCATCGGGGATCAGGATGCTGTGTGTGGAACCATTCTATGCGCTAGGTGCCCGAAGGATGTCACAAAACTGTGGCAGATTGGTTTGTTTTTGCAGAAGCAAGAAAACGATGGGCCTACTGCCATTATATTGACGCATCATCGATACAGAAAGATCAACCAAACGATGCGCAACGATGCACGATGCACGAATCTTGGTGGTAGAAGATGATGATGAACTGCGCGAACTGGTAGCGGGGCGGCTTCGGGAATCGGGCTACGTCGTCGAAACTGCCACGACGGGGCGCGAAGCGCTGGCACAGGTAGCGGCGCAGGTGCCTGCCCTGGTGATCCTCGATATCATGATTCCTGAGCTTGACGGCTTGGAAGTCTGCCGCCGGCTACGGGCGGAGCACCCATTACTCTATATCATGCTCCTCACGGCGCGCACCAGCGAGATGGACCGGGTTGTAGGGCTGGAGGTTGGGGCTGACGACTATGTCTCCAAGCCATTCAGCCTGCAAGAACTTATCGCACGGGTGCGCAGCGCCCTACGGCGGTTGCGTCTCACCGACGAACAAGCAGCCAGGCAAGGAGAGGAGCCATCCGTGCTTCAGTTCGACGGGTTGCTGATCGATACGGTCCGGCGTGAGGTGCGCAAGCGCGACACCCCCCTGCATCTTACCGTGCGCGAATATGATTTGCTGGTGTTCCTTGCTCAGCGCGCCGACCGGCCCTTCACCCGGATGCAACTGCTCGACGAGGTGTGGGACATTCAGTATGAAGGCTACGACCGCACCATCGATAGCCATGTGCAACGGCTGCGGGCTAAGGTGGAAGATGACCCAGGCAATCCGCAGTATATCCGTACCGTGTGGGGCGTCGGGTACAAATTCTCCACGGAAACCCCCGCAAGCTGATGGATGGGTTGTCTCCACGCCGACGCTCCGTATTTTGGCCAGTGGCAGGGATTCTTGTGGGTGTACAGGTGGTGACGGGCGTATTGGCCGTGGCGCTTGTGGTCTGGTTTGCCTACGACAACAGCCTCGACCTGGTGGGCAACAGCCTGCGGCTGCGACTCGACGGGCTGGCCGAAGAGGTGGAGCAACGGGCCGATTTAACCACGACTACCTTGCGGGCCTTGCCCATCAACCTGCAGGTGGACCTCGGCGCTCGTTTTCCTGATCCGGTTATCTTGCTTGAGGCCGATGGGACCGTTATTGAAACCATCGCGCCCGACCCTTCCATTTTTCCCGCTGCTCCAGCAGCCATTCCGCGTTTTCCTCCGCCTGCTAACCTGGATGCCTTGCTGCAATCGGGCGATATCGTAATGGAATTAAAAGGAGAGGGAGAAGCCGGGACCTGGGGGGTGGCGCCGGTATACGATGCTTATGGTTTTCTTGCCGGTGGGCTGTTGATTCAGCCACTCGATGCCTCCATCGCCCGCGAGTTGACGGGCACCCGGGCGGGGGTGCAGCGGGCATTGGGTGTGGTGGCGGTGCTGGGTGGCCTCATCGCCGTGGTGTTGGGGGCGTTTTTTACCGGGCGGCTGGTGCAGCCACTGCGCCGCATCACGCGGCAGGTGGAGCGTATCGGTGCCGGAGAATATGAGGCACGGCTGGAGAGCCGAGGCCGCGATGAATTTGGACGCCTCACCGTTGCCATCAACCAGATGGCGGAAGCAGTGGAAGGAAGCATCGACCGCTTACGCAAGACCGACCAACTGCGGCGCGAACTGGTGGCAAACATCGGGCACGACCTACGGACGCCGCTGGCGGCGCTTATGGGCTATCTCGAAGAAGCCGAGCGTCACCTGGGCCATGAAAATACCACCTCCGCGCACGAAGCGTTGGCTACCGCAGAGCGTCAGGCGCACTACCTCAGTCAACTGGTGGCTGACCTTTTTGAACTCAGTGTGCTCGATAACGCCACCGCACCGCTGCGCCGCGAGCCGATTCCACTGGCCGAACTGCTTCATGATGCGGCCCGTGGGCACCGCGCCAGCTTTGCTGCGAAGGATATTTCGTTCGAGACTTCCTTGGCCCCGGACTTGCCGATGATTGAGGGCGACGGGGTGCGGCTCCTGCGGGTGCTTGATAATCTCCTCGCCAACGCCCAGCGGCATACCCCTGAAGGGGGGCAGGTGCATCTACACGCAACACACGCTGCCGAAGAAGTCACCATTCGGGTGCAAGATACGGGTGCCGGGATGAGTGCCGAGACGCTGGCGCACATTTTTGATCGCTACTACCGGGGCAGTGATGCCCGGACCCGAAAAGGAAGTGGTACCGGGCTGGGGTTGCCCATCAGCCGTGCCATCGCTCGGGCGCATGGCGGCGATCTTGTCGCAGAAAGCACAATAGGAACGGGCAGTGTTTTTATCTTGCGCCTGCCGTTGCACGAGGCACCGAATCAGTAGCTTCTATTCCCACTTCTTTACCTTATATATATGGAGATCCACGAGATTCAGTTTGTGAAGGGTGTTGTCCGCTGGGAGGGGTTGCCAGATGAAGGCGTGCCCGAAGTGGCGTTTGTGGGGCGCTCGAATGTCGGCAAAAGCTCCTTGCTCAACATGGTGGCGGAACGTAAAGAACTGGCGCGCACCAGCAGGACGCCCGGAAAGACCCAACAGTTTAATTATTACCTCGTCAACCAGATTCTCTACTTTGTTGATGTCCCCGGTTTTGGCTATGCCAAGGTTTCAAAGAAACAACGGGCCAAATGGGGGCGCTTTATTGGGGAATACCTGACCCATCGGGTGCCCCTCCGGGTAGTGTTTCACCTCGTCGATTGCCGCCACCCGCCGACGCAACTCGACAAGGATGTGATGGCCTTGATGCGCGGGAGCCCGGTACCATATATCATCGTGCTCACGAAGGCCGATAAACTATCCAACAACCAGCGGCAAAAAAGTTTAGCCTCGGTACAGCAGGTGCTGGCGCAGGGGGCCATGGAGGTGCCCGTGGTGTTCACCTCGGCTAAAAAAGGAACCGGGCGCGAGGAGTTATTAACGTGGATCGAGAATTTGGTAGCGGTCTAAGAGCTTGTAAAGGAATATGATTCTGGCCTGTGCAAGCTCATCTCGCTCGGCTCGTACTGAAATCCTCAACAAGCTCAAAAAGCTCTTCATTATTAATTAATCCCACTTGAGCGGGGCCTGCTTTTTCTTGACGCCGAACACCTGCCCCCCATCATTTTCAACGTTCCTTATGCCGCGCGTCCTCATCACCGACCGAGTAGATCCCGTATGCATCGACATGTTGCAGACCCAAGGCCTCGACGCCGATTTGCAGACCGGGAAATCGGCGCAAGAATTAAAGGAATTGGCCCCATCAGCTAATGGCTGGATTATTCGTAGTGGAACCCAGATTACGGCGGAACTCATTCAGGCCGCCGATCAGCTACAGGTTATTGGTCGAGCGGGGGTTGGGGTGGACAATATCGACCTGGAGGCCGCAACCCGGCGCGGAATACTGGTAATTAATGCTCCCGATGGCAATACCATCTCCACCGCCGAGCATACCTGTGCGATGCTGATGGCACTCACGCGAAACATCCCACAGGCAAATGCCTCGATGGTTCAGGGCAAGTGGGATCGCAAATCGTTCACGGGAGCCGAACTGTACGAGAAGACCCTCGGGATCGTGGGGGTTGGAAAGATTGGCCAGGCCGTGGCTCAGCGGATGCAGGCGTTTGGCATGCGGACTATTGGCTATGACCCGGTTTTGTCCAAAGAAGTAGCAGATCGGCTGGGGATTGAACTGGTCTCGCTGGACGAATTGACGGCCGGAAGCGATTACATCACCGTTCATACGCCCCTTAACAAGGCGACGCGGCACATGTTTGACGCCGCCCGCATCGCGCAGTGCAAACCCGGCGTCGGGTTTATCAACTGCGCGCGGGGGGGCATTATCGACGAGGCTGCGTTGATCGATGCCTTGGAGTCGGGGCAGGTGGGCGGGGCGGCGCTGGATGTCTATTCGGCAGAACCACCGCCGCCGGAACTGGAGCGGCTGTTGACTCACCCGCATGTGGTTGCCACGCCCCACATTGCGGCCTCCACGTCTGAGGCCCAACGGAAGGTGGCCGCCCAGGTCACCGAGCAAGTGATTGGCGCGTTGCAGGGCAAGGCTGTCAGTACCCCTGTTAATGCGATGGCGATTAAGCTGGCCGCCCAGCCGGCCCTCCAGCCCTATTTGCAACTCGCCGACCAGTTGGGGCAGTTGGCTGGGCAGCTTACCGATGGTCGTTTGCACCGCGTGGCGGTCCATTGCCACGGCGAACGCCTGCAACGATATGCCGAAGTTGTAACGATTGCGGCCTTGAGAGGGGTGCTGGCCCAATGGATTGACGAGCCCGTTAATCTTGTCAATGCCCAATTTATGGCCCGCGAACTCGGGCTGGAAGTGGAAGAACGAAAAGGGACCGACGCTGGCAGTTACACCAACCTGATCGAGGTAGAGGTGCAGGCAGGTGGAGAAATTCACCAGGTGGCGGGTGCTGTTTTCCGAGGCGACGAGCCGCGCCTCGTGCGCATGGACGACTATCCGGTGGAGGTGCAGCCCGTAGGGGATCTCCTTATATATCACAATGAAGACCGTCCGGGCATGGTGGCCGCCGTGGCATCTATTTTAGCACAGGCAGATATCAACATCGGGAATTTGGCCCTGGGACGCCGGGAAGAAGGGGCGCGGGCGTTAGCCATTATCCATGTAGATGAACCCATCCCTTCCCCGGTGCTGGCCCAGATCGCTGCGCTTGAAGGGTTTGAAAAAGTACGCTTGGCGCATATAGAAGGGTGATTTAATTTGCATGCATTTCGATGTCCCTAGTTAATGGTCCGCTAATAATGCCTTGACAATAGAAAGGGGCCCGTATATATTCACAACCAAAATAGGGACAATCCCTAAATCGACACAAAACTTAAGGGAGGATAGCCCATCGAGCGCACTGTGTTACTGCTTTTCAAGTTTCTTTCGCCCGACCCCACTCGGGCAGTAAAGCCGGTCCCCACATCGGCTAGCGTCACCCCGCTGAACGGCTAAAGCAGGTTCATTTGTTACGGACAGTGTTCTTGATGTCCCGTTGTTTTCCCGCCACGGAAGTGTAGGCTGCACCTGTGCTTCTGTACTTCATTTTTTAGCCACACATCACACCAGAGGAGGTAGCGTATGTTACGCAAATGGGGTGCGTTTGTACTCTTGCTGCTGACAATGCCCGCACTCGCTTTTGCCCAATCCACGGGTAAGCTAGCGGGCGTTGTCACTGATGCCGCGACCGGGGAACCACTCCCAGGGGCCAACGTCGTGCTCGTAGGTACAAACCTTGGTACGGCGGCCGACGTCGATGGCAATTACTTCATCATTGGCGTCCCCGTGGGCGTCTATGATGTTCAAGCCTCGTTCGTTGGATTCCAGTCGTCCACCGTCGCCAACGTCGAAATCAACTCGGGCTATACCCGCGAGATCAACTTCAGCCTTGCCGAAGGCACTGAGCTGGCCGAGATCGTCGTCGAGTATGAACGCCCACTCATCCAGAAAGACGCCATCGGGGCTCCCCGAACGGTGACCGGAGAGGACATTCAAAACTTGCCTGTGCGCGGGACCGCTGCGGTCGCTGCCTTGCAGGGCGGGGTTATTTCGAATGAAACCTCCAACAACCTCTTTATCCGCGGGGGGCGTGAACAAGAGGTGGTCTACTACGTGGACGGCGTCAAAATCATTGGCGGGGCGCGTGCTGCTGCCGTGCCACAATCGGCGGTGCAGGAGCAGGAAATGCTTATCGGCACCGTGCCCGCTCGCTACGGCGACGTGCAGTCGGGTGTGATTACAATCACGACCAAGTCGGGTATCGGCTCCGAGTTCTTCGGGACCGTGGAAGCCATTACTAGCGAAGTGTTGGATGACTTTGGATACAACCTCGGCTCTGTAGCCGTTGGTGGTCCGATTGTGCAGCGCAAGCTGAGCTTCTTCGCTTCTGTCGAAGGCGTTTTCCAGGCCGATACCAGCCCGTACGGTATTGATACCTACACCCTCGACGACGACGTCTTTAATGCCCTGCAGGACAATCCGCAGGTTGTGGAAGTGCTTGGCACCGACGGAAATACCCGCAATGTGGCCTTCCCGGGCGACATTGAAGAAGGGACCGATGTCGCCGGTGTGGAAGCCGCGCTGCTCGCCGCCGGGCTCATCTCGGATGGGGAACACCTCACCACCGGGAACCCGCAAAGCGCCGCGTTCTTCCTGACGGAGGATGACTTTACGACCCAAACGGGCAAAGACCACGCGCAGGCGGACATCAACGTGAGTGCCAACCTGACCTTCCAGCCGTCGACCAACACGAGTTTGCGGCTTTCGGGTGGCTTTAACAACCGCGATAACGATACCTATAACTTTACGCGGTCGCTCTACGCCAACGATGTCTTCTACGAGACAAACAGCCAGACCTGGCGCGCAGCAGCCACATGGCGTCAGTATCTCTCGAACTCGACGTTCTACGAAATCACTGCTGACTACTCGAACGACTACTTCGTCCAGTACCCAACTGGTTTCTCCGACGATATCCGCGATGCGCTTTTCTATGGCGACGTGGATGGCGTGGATGCCAATGGCAACCCGACCGCAGCCTTCGATGTACGGCAGACGGCCCGGAATTATTGGCAATATGATGTCGACTCCGGCACGTATATCCCGCGTTACCAAGATGGTAGCTTGCCGTCAGGCTCCGGGGTTTATGGTCTCTTTGGCCTTCCCGGTACCGGCCTGACCCGCTACATCCAACGGGATCGGGACCAGTTCCGCCTCTCGGCCAACGCCACCACCCAGGTGGGGCTGCATCAGATCGAGTTTGGTGGCGAGTTTGAACAGCGCACCGAACGTAACTTTGACATCGCTGCTGGCCAGCTTGCCCGCTACTACAATGATGGCAACCCCGAAGTCGCAGATCAGGCCGTAGATCGCTACGAAGACCTTGACTACGATGTCATTGAGTCGCTCATCGTTGGTGGTACCTGGTATGGGTACGACTACCTCGGCCTCAATGAAGTCGATGATGGCGATGTGGATGCTTTTGCCGCTGGGACGAACTACAACATCGCGCCGTATGAGCCGGTGTACTATGCTGGTTATGTCCGCGACAAAATTGAATTCCGCGACATCATTCTCGACCTCGGCTTGCGCGTGGATGTCTTCGACAACAACACGCAGGTGCTGGTCGATCCGTTTGCCTTTAACCCGATTGTTCGGGCGGGCGATGTGCAGAGCGGTTTGCCTTCCAATATCGAAGATGACTACGCGGTCTACTTCGAGGCGGGTAATTCGAGCAACGACATCGTTGGTTTCCGCGGCCTCGATGGCACGTTTTATGATGAAACGGGTGCCGAAACGAACCGCCAGACCATCACCAACCTTGGCGCCAATGCACCGAGTGGAGCTGCGCTGTCGACGGCATTTGAAGACTACGAGCCGCAGGTCACCTTCCAGCCTCGCCTCGGCGTGAGCTTCCCGGTTACCGACCAGGCCCTCTTCTTCGCTTCCTACAACGTGCTCGCCCAGCGGCCCACCGAACGCTCGTTCCTGCCCGCGCAGTTGGCAATCGACATGAGCAGCGGCTCTGCGTTTGACAACTCGGCACTGGAGCCGGAAGTGACGACGCAGTACGAACTCGGCTTCCGCCAGCGCCTCGGCGCCCGCGCGGCACTCCAGCTCTCGGGCTTCTACCGCACGCAGAAGAACAAGATCGGCCGCCGTACGCTCAACGCGTCGTTCCCGAACCCGGGCTACTACGGCCACTTCAACGTGGACTTCACCACGACGAAAGGGGCAACCTTCGAGTTTGACCTGCGGCGTACGCGGGGCGTGGCGATGAATGCCAACTACACGCTCTCGTTTGCTGAAGGCACGGGCTCGGATGCGGCCACCGCCGCGACGATCGCATGGCGGGGGACGTACT
>JAUIDY010000009.1 GCA_030428385.1 Rhodothermia bacterium
GGCAGCTATCGCAGGCAACGTAATCACAAACGCTGCGCCTTCCCCCTCGTCGCACTCGCCATGTCCCTGCGTGATGATGTCGTACTCAGGCTCAGCCCCAACCCCATGCCCGAACCCGTCGGCTTTGTCGTCAAAAACGGCTCAAACACCTTTGCTTTCACGTCATCGCTCATCCTTGGGCCGTCGTTGTCCGCCGCACGAACCTCCACGCCATCCGCCGTCCGTTGCGTCAACACCGTGATCTTCGGGCTGTACGCCCCGTTGACCTGCGCCGCCTGCTCCAGCACTGTATCGAAGGCATTGCCCATCAGGTTCAGGATCACCCGACCGAAATCCTGCGGCACCACTTCTACATGGCCGATGGCGGCGTCATAATCACGATCACCACACTGCCCCTACGCTGATGCAGGTGCCCTCCTGTTTCATTTGTGTAGTTCTTGGCCTCGTGTGAATTGGCAAGACAGGGCCAAAAATACGCGGAGCCATGAAACGTTAGAAGGGGGAGGAAAGAATAGCTCCACCTCGTAAATAGGCCAGCACCTCTTCGGCGGAATACGACGGCGCTTCCACTGAGCCAAGTGGCAACTTCATCAGGTCGTCGCCTGCCGTGAGAAGGGGCTGTTCCTCGCCCGTTTTTTGGTGTTGCGGCAGGCCAATGTTTGCCATCAGCCCATTACACAGGCAGGCGCGGCGGACCGTGTCTGACTCCTCTCCTCCTTTCTGTACATACAGATCGACGGGTTCCGCAGGGCATCGGCCCTGAACCCGTCCCTTATCGTCCAGGTACGGTGTTTGGAGATAGCCTAGGTCGCAGATGCGCGTGCGCTGATCATATATCGCCGGTCGTGCCAACGTCTCGTCGACTTCGACCACCTTAAACGGGAAACCGGTCGAGGACACACGTCCATCCGTTCGCACCGTCACTTCCCCCCGATGAATGGCGGCGATAACACGCTGCTTGTGTTCAGCAGGATACCCCGACTCATCTGCAAGCGAAAACAGCGATCCCACCTGAATACCTGTCGCTCCTTGCGCCCGTGCTTCCTGCAACTTGTCCGGCGTGCCATAGCCACCTGCCAGATAAAACGGATAGCCCAGTGCCTGCACCCGACTCAGGTCCACCACATCGCGCTCATCGTACACCGGATTTTCGGACGCATCGTATTGTTTGTTGCGCGGCGGCGCGTTGTGCCCCCCCGCCGTGTGCCCTTCGATAATCCAGCCTGTGATGCAATTCTCCGGAAGCTTTTTCGACAAGATGCGGGCCAGCAAATCCGAGGCGATGATGGGAAAAAACATCGGCAGCGGCAGCGGTTTGGGGTCGGGCACCAGATCCGCCGGATTCATCTCGTAATAATACGGCTCCGAGGCACCGTCGTGGGCGGTGGTATCCACCTCTAGCCGAATCCGTGCCGGTTGACCGGCGGCCAGGTTTTGTAACTGCCCCGCCTCTTCAACAGGAATGCCTGCACCCATCAGAATGGCATCCACACCCGCCAGCAGGGCGCCATACAGACACGAGAGGGTGTAGCGCTTCGTTTTGGTGAGAATGTTGATGCCCACCAACCCATCGTGCCCTTCCTTCGCCAGGGTGACTTCGCTAAACGCACCGGCGCTGAGTATGCGCTGCGACCGTACGGTGGGACGAAATTTATGGATGGGCAGCAAGCGATAGGGCGTGCCCTTCGGAAGGCCGCCTTCCACATAGAACTGTTTCCTCAGATACGCCACGATCTCCTGATCGGGATAGGCTTGCAACACCCGCAGGCGACCATGTGGATCGCCGTTTTGCAACTCGCGCACCAGCACGGTGTCAATGGCCGTACCAGAGACAACCCCAAATTCCCCTAAGGTTGCCACACGGCGGGCCAGCCGCCAGTTTGACACCCCAATGCCCATGCCACCCTGGATAATTTGCGGAAGCGATTTTGAACGTGTTGCCATGTCGAGATGCCCTGTTTATGACCCAAACCGAGATATCCGTTTAGTAACGGTGCTCCCGTTTTCAGAGACAAGGGCTTCTTAGAATACGCACTGCTTCCTAGTATACTTTTAATGAACATTGCGCCTTTACCCTACAAACGCTGTGGGGCTTTTGTGTCTAAACAGCCTCACAGCGTTCCGAGACAAGGCGGAGCGCACAACGGCTATGCCTGCGCGTTCGTTGGCGCTTCAGGCAGCGTGAGAATGAACGCGGCCCCCTCGCCTACTTCGCTTTCGACGGTGAGCGTGCCGCCGTGCCCCTGCGTGATGATGTCGTACGAAAGCGAGAGGCCCAGTCCCGTGCCACTGCCCGTTGGCTTCGTCGTGAAAAACGGTTCGAAGACCTTTGCCTTCACCTCGGCGCTCATCCCCGGCCCGTTGTCCGCTACCCGAATTTCTATCCGATTGTCCACCCGTCGGGTCGATATGGTCACCTCCGGTTCATACTGCCCGTTGACCTGCGCTGCTCGCTCCATGACGGCATCGAACGCATTGCCCATCAGGTTCAGGATCACCCGCCCAAAGTCCTGCGGCATGATTTCCACCTGCCCGACCGCCTCGTCGTAGTCGCGCTCAATCGTCGCGTTGAATCCCGGCACCTGCGCCCGTTTACCGTGGTAGGCGAGTTCCACATGCTCGTCGATCAAGGCGTTGAGGTTGACGGCTTCGCGTTCGCCCTTGCCTTCGCGGGCGTGGGCCATCATACTCTTGACGATGCCGTCGGCGCGTTTGCCGTGCTGCGCGATCACGGCAGCGTTTTGCTCCAGGTCGGCGATAATGTCGTCCACGGATTCGCCGTTTGCGAGGGCTTCGCGTAGTTCCTGGGCGAGTTCTTCGTTGACCTCGGCGAAGTTGTTGATGAAGTTGAGCGGGTTCTTGATCTCGTGCGCGATGCCTGCCGTCAGCGCCCCGAGCGACGCCATTTTTTCCTGCTGGACGAGGCGGTCTTTCGTCTCACGTAGTTGGTGATACGCCTGCTCGATCTTCTTCGCCTGTTCCAATTCGCGTTCGCGGGCCTTTTCGCGTTCTTTGGCCAACAGCCGCCGCCGCTGCACACGGTCCACCGCGAAAACGCCGACAAGCAGCAGTAACCCGTAAAGACCATAGGCCCATGTGGTGCGCCACCAAGGCGGAAGGACGCGAACGTGGATCGTCGCTTCCTCTTCGCTCCACACACCATTGCTGTTGGCGGCTTTCGCACGAAAGACGTACGTACCCGGTGGCACCTTCACGTACTCGGCCCGTCGATCCGCCCCCGCCTCCCGCCAGGTCTCGTCGTAGCCCTCCAGCATGTACTGGTGGCGGTTGTTGGCAGGGTGCTTGTAGTGCAGCGCGGCGAAGGTAATCGAAAAGGAGTTCTCCGTGTGGCCGAGCGTGATGGTTTCGGCCTCCCAGATGGGTTGTTGGAGGAGGGCCTCTTCACCGTGTTCAACTTCATCCAGCCCAACATGGAGCGCCGTCAGTGCTATCTGCGGTGGCGGTGATGCAGCCAATGCGCGAAGCTGTTTCGGGTCGAAGGAGTAGATGCCGCCTACCGCGCCGAAGTGCAGCCTGCCTGCCGCATCCTTGTAGGCGCCCATGTCAAATCCACCTACTTCCCACGCTTCCAAAACCGGGTGATCTGCGTACGAGACAAAGGTATCCTCCGCCATGTCATACATGAGCAACCCCGCATCGGTCGCCATCCAGAGGTTGCCCTGTTCATCATCGAGGAAGCTGTATACTGTGGAGGCGGGTGAGGGGACATGCTCGAAGTGGCCGGTCTCGGGATCGAGGCGATTGAGGCCCGGCTGATCATGCGGTGATCCATACCAGAGCCGTCCGTGACGATCCTCAATAAAAGCATGTACGTCGCGTGATGTTACCGTACTCGTGCTGTCGGCCTGTGGAAAATAAGAGGTGTAGGTATCGGTGTCCGGGTTGTACCGGCTAAATCCGTTATCCAGGCCAATCCAGTGGGTGCCATCATGGCTCTTTACAATGTATTGCACGTTGTTGCTTCCAATGCTGGTGGGATCATTCTCCACGTGTGGGTATGCGGTGATAACACCAGAAGTAGGATCAACCTTAAAGGCTCCACTCCCTTCGCCCCCCGACCAGATATTTCCACGCTGATCCTCGACACTGCCCATCGGCACAAATTGATCTTTAATCCGGGTAATGGTGTTCGTCTTTGGGTCCAGGCGGTGGATGGCACTCACCGTGCTCAACCATAAGTTGCCGGCCCGATCCTCCATGATTGCAAAAACAAAATCATCCTTGAGGCTGGCCGGATCCCCTGGGTCATGGCGATACCAGGTGGATGCACCCGATGTAGGATCGTAGCGCAGCAGGCCCGCTTCGGTCCCCACCCATAAAAGACCATCTCGGTCTTTGAGGAGCGAAAGAACGACAGGGCGTTGTACCGTCGGGGCCATGATCGGGTGGAACGTGATAGGCTGGGGCGCAGGGACCACACGTAGTAACCCGGCATTCGTCCCGAACCAGAGTATGCCCTCTTGTGATTGGTACACCGACTGAGATCCCTGTAGATACAGCAGTCCATAGATAACATCCGCTGTGAGCCTGTCTTCTTCATGCCAAAAACGCTGTATCCCTGCCGAATTTGCGCCAACCCAGAGTGCCCCTGAAACATCCTCTTCGATGGTAGTGATGGTCCCGTAGAACCCTAGCTCCTGAAAGCGTGTAAAGCGCCCGGTGCGCCGGTCCATCCGGTGCAAGGTGCTGCCCCAGGTCCCGACCCATAAATTGCCCCGGGAATCCTCGTAAATGGTACCCACATAGTTTCGCCACAGGGTGGTGGAGTCCGCTGGATTATGCTGGTACCGGGTGAAGGAAGGGGACGGCACGCCTTCTCCGTAATCCGCATCCAGGCGATGGAGGCCGCCGCGTGTGCCCACCCAGAGGGTGCCCTCCCGATCCTCGTACAGCGCCGTCACGTAATCATGAGCAAGGCTGTGCGGATCGTCGGGGTCGTGGCGATAGTGGGTAAAAGTACCGGTGGCACGATCCATCTTATTCAATCCGGCATTGGTCCCTACCCAGAGGTGACCTTGCCGATCTTCGAGTACCTCGGTCACCTGCCCACCGCTCAGGCTGGCTGGATCGCTGGGGTCATGGCGGTAGTGTATGAAACTGTCCGTGCCACGATCAAACTGATCTAATCCATCAAGCGTACCCACCCAGAGCACGCCTGCCTGGTCGGTATGCACCGCTCTCAACGTATCGTTGGCGAGCGATGCGGGATCCGTATCATCGTGCGTATAGGTCCTGAAGGTATACCCGTCGTAACGCACGAGGCCGGATTGCCCGGTTGCCGCCCACAGGAAGCCCTGCTCATCCTGCGTAAGCCCCGTGAAGCGATTTTCCGGAAGCCCATCATTCATGGTAAGCCGCTCGATGGTCCACTGTTGCGGCTGTGCAACCGCGTCGAGCGCAAGGCGGCCCGCGACGATGAGCAAGAGAAGACACAGGCAATAATGACGCATGAAGTTACTCGGTGAGGTTAAGGTGCAATGCACGCTCCTGCATAACAGCGTGCAGGAATTGGGAGCCTCCAGGGTTAACAAACCTGTATTTACGACAGGGTTTGCCTGTCACCAACAGGCAAGATAACAACAAACGCCGCGCCCTCGCCGTCTGCGCTCTCCACCGCCAGCGTGCCGCGATGCCCCTGCGTGATGATGTCGTACGAATGCGACAGGCCGTTCTGCATGGCGACCCAGAGATAGCCGTGCGGGTCTTTCATCAGATAGACGACATAGGATTCGGGCAACCCCTCCTGCACCGTGAAGCGGTCGAAGCCGTAGCGCGGCAGTTCCTCCACGGGACGGGGCAGCGGGTTTTCAGGCGACTGCGCGCGCGCACTCAGGACCGTGATGCTGACAACGAAAAGGAGAAGGCCGGTGCGCATAGATCCGAAGAGTTGATGGGCAAAACGCCGTGTGAAGCCATGTGGTTTTATACACGACGCAGTTGCAGAATCGGCTCAAGGAAGCACAATGGCAACCAGGATGACCCTCTATTTACGCGGGTACGGTGATGACAAACGCTGCGCCTGCGCCTTCGTCGCTCTCGACGGCAAGCGTGCCGCCGTGCCCCTGCGCACCTGCCGTCAGTGTGACGACACTCACGAGTAAGCTAAGGAAGCAGGTACGCATGGTTGGTGGTGATTGACCCGATGAACGCCTCGCGGGGCGGAATATGGTTAAACACGACGCTATTGCAGAATCGGCTCATGGGTCACAAAGGCACCTGCTGAAATGAAAAACAAACCGTCGCTCGGGGTCAAGAAACGCTTCGTCCCTGCATACCGCTGTTCGTCCCAGCAAGGGGCCTTCTGGGTGCATTCGCTGTAGCCAACTACCGGAGGACCGCGTACGCTTGAGCAGGTTTGTCTTTTCCGCTGTCTCGGTCTATGCCCTCACGCCGCCACTTCCTCCGCACCACGCTTGCCGCCTCTGCCGCCCTCGCGGCACCCCGGTGGGCAGCGCATCCGGTAACATCGCCCGACGTACCCCCAACCGTGCTGGCACAGGACGAAGCCTTCTGGCAAACCGTGCAGCAGGCGTTTTCGGTAGACCGCAGCCTGATTCATCTGAACAACGGTGGCGTCAACCCGGCACCGCTGATGGTACAACACGCCGAGCAGGCGCACCAGCAGGCCAGCCACCGCACGCCGTTTTATGCCTACGAGGGCACCATCCGCCCGCAGCGCGAAGTGGTTCGCCAAGGCCTCGCCGACACCTTCGGGTGCCATGCCGACGAAATCGCCCTGACCCGCAACACCTCCGAGGGCATGGCCATCTGCCAACTCGGCTTTAACCTGAAACGCGGCGACGAGGTATTAACCACCGAGCAAGATTATCCGCGCATGCTCAACATCTGGGCCCAGCGCGCCGCCCGCGAAGGCATCGTCATCCGCAAAGTCCCGGTCCCCGTCCCGCTGACGAACGACACCGAACTAGTTGACGCCCTCGAAGCCGCGATCACACCCCGCACGCGCCTGCTGATGTGCTGCCACCTGATCGACCTGACGGGCCAGATCCTACCGGTGCCTGCGATCACCGCGATGGCCCACCGGCACGGCGTGCCCGTCCTCGTGGATGGCGCACAGACGTTCGGGCAGTTTAGCTTTACGCAACCCGACCTCGGCTGCGACTTCTTCGCCACCAGCCTACACAAATGGCTGATGGGACCGCAGGGCACTGGGATGTTATTCGTCCGCCGCGACCACCTGCACGACCTGTGGCCGCTGATGCCGTGTGACGCTGAGGAAATCGACGATATCCGCAAGTTTGAAGACGTGGGCACCCAGCCGTCGGCGGGGTTGCTCGCCCTGGGCGAGGCGCTTGCGTTCCACCACAGCCTCGGAGTGGAACGCAAGGCCGCCCGCCTGCGCTATCTGCGCGACTACTGGCTGGACGCGCTGCTGCCGCACGACCGCATCCGCCTGCTCACCCACCGCCCCACGGCCTGCGCGCTCGCCACCATCCAGGTGGACGACATGGACCCGGTGGCGCTGCGCAACTTTTTGTGGGACCAGCACCGCATCCGCGTGCGCCCCATCAAGCAAGATCCCGTCGAAGGCATCCGCGTCTCGCCGGGCGTCTATACCACCCGCGCTGAACTTGACCGCTTCGTGGAGGTAATGACCGAGGTGCTGCACCACGGCCTGCCTTCCAGCTAACCCCGTACCTTTCCCATACAGCCATGCCAACCTCGCTCCGCCTTTTTCTCGCTGGACTCCTGTTTGCCTTCATGACCATGCCTGCCCAGGCCCAGTCGCCCGAACAAACGCTGGCGACCATCCACAACTACCTCACAATCTCCGACGACCTCTCCACCTCCGGCCAGATCGCCTACGACCAGATCGAGGCCATCAAAGAAGCCGGATTCGACGTGGTGATCAACCTCGCTCCGGCCAACGACAACGCGAATGCCCTGGAAGGGTATCTGGTGGTGGAACAGGGCATGACGTACGTGCAAATTCCCGTCAACTGGCAGGAACCCAGCCCCCGCGACCTGCAGATGTTCTTCGACGTGATGGAGATGAACACCGACCGCAAGGTGTATGTGCATTGCTTCGCCAACATGCGCGTCTCGGCGTTTGTGTACCTGTACCGCACGCTGAAGCAGGGCATCAGCGAAGAAGACGCCCTCACTGACCTGCACGCCATCTGGGACCCGATGCAGCAGCAGCAGTGGGCCACGTTTATCAACAACGCGAAAGACCTGCACACCAACGCCGACTGACCGCCCCGCTCCACGAAACCGAAGAACTGATGACGACTTTTCTGACACGCACGGGCGGCCTTTTGCTGTTAATCCTCAGCGGCAGCCTGCTCCTGAACCAAGCCGTGAACGCCCAAATCCGACTCAACGACCTCGAACTGCGCGACCAACTCCTGTATGAACCCGGCAGCGACACGCCGTACACCGGTCCGGTTACGGACAACGGGACCACGGTGGGCCAAGTTGAAGCCGGGAAACGCATGGGCGAGTGGGTGTGGTACTCGCCGCAGGGCGACCGCGAGTTTATGGTGGTATACGAAGACGGCGTGCGGATACGCTCGATGGGATGGCACCCCAACGGGCAGAGAGAGACGGAGTGGACCTTCAAAAACGGCCAGCCCGACGGCACCATGCGCTCGTGGGACCGCCACGGGACGCTGCGGCAAGAGCGTGTGATGGTCGCGGGCTTGCTCCAGGGTAGCTATCAGATCTGGGACCACCACGGCAACCTGCTCTACTCCGCGACCTACACCAATGGCGAACTGGACGGCCCCGCCACTTGGTGGCACACCAACGGCAACAAACGCTGGGAAACGCACTACGCGGCAGGCGAGAAGACGGGCACCTGGGAGCAGCGCGACACCGACGGCAGCCTGCGGATGCGTACGGAATGGGAAAACGGCATCCTCGTCAGCCGCCACAACCCACATGCGAATCATTAGCGTGCCCCCGATCCATGCTGAGTCCCAAAGTTCGGCCTTAGCAAAATCGGCGTCTCGGACGTGGAGCGTAGGGAGCGATAAGCGCAACTTCCTGTCTGAGCGGAGCGAGTTTGAAGTTGTGCCGCTCCCGCAGCGCAACGTCAGCCGATTTTGGTACCGCCTTGATCTTTTGGTTCTTTTGGATCAAGCCAAAAGAACAGCAGCATCAATGTGCCGGAATGCAGCAAGTCGGACCGCCTCGGCTATTCATACCGCAACGCCTCAATCGGATTGGCGCGCGCAGCCTTGGTGGCCTGATAGCTGACAGTGAGTACCGCGATGCCGAGCGCCACGAGCCCCGCAACAACAAACACGCCGATACCGATGTCAATCTGGTAGGCGAAGCCTTGCAGCCATTGGTTCATGGCCCACCACGCCACCGGCCACGCGATGAGGTTTGCCACGATGACCCACTGCGTGAAGTCGCGGAGCAGCAGCCCCAGCACACTCGCCACCGACGCCCCGAACGTCTTGCGGATGCCGATCTCTTTGGTGCGTTTCTGTGCGGTGAACGCGGCCAGCCCGAACAGTCCGAGGCAGGCAATGATGATGGCGAGTCCGGCGAACAGGAAAAAGAGCGCCCCCATTTGCTGCTCCGTCTGATATGCCGCGTTGAGGCTGTCGTCGAGGAAGGTGTATTCAAACGGCACATCGGGTGCGAACGACGCCCAGGTGGCTTCGAGCACCGCCAGCGCTTCGTCCATCTCGGCCTGCGGCACGCGGGCGACGATGTAGGAGTCGGGGATGTCGTACGACTCCGTCGACTCGTGGAACAGCGCAAACGGCATGATGGGGTTGTGCAGCGTCATGTAGTTGAAGTCCTTCACGACGCCGATGACGGTGTATTCGCGGGTGCCGGGATAAATGACGCGCTTGCCAATCGGGTCGTCCCAGCCGATCTGTTTCACCGCCGTCTCGTTCAGGATGACGCCATCCCGGGTGGACGGTACGTCTTCGCGGAAGCCCTCCCCCTGCACCAGTTCCAACCCTAGCGTCGCCACGTAGTCATCGTCCACCATGTACGAGATCAGGGTGTGCTGCTCGTCACCCTTTTCCTCCATCATGTAGTAATCTTCGAACCCAAAGTGCGGCGGTGTGCCCGTGGACGCAGACGCGCTGACGATTTGCGGATGCGCCACGACTGCGTCGGTGAAGGAGGCCACCTGATCGCCGAGGCGATGGTTCTGGTTGGAGATTACCACCACGCCTTCCTTGTCAAATCCGATGTCGGCGTTGCGGAAAAGCTGCATCTGGTGGTGCACCAGCAGGGTGCAACTGATGAGCGCGATGGAGATACCGAATTGCAGCACCACCAGCCCGTTGCGCATCCGCTGTCCACCACGGCCCATCGTCAGGCGACCCTTGAGCACTTCGATCGGACGGAAGCCAGAGAGGTACAAACTCGGGTAACTGCCCGCCAACACACCGACTACCACCGCCACGCCTGTCAGCACCAGCGGTAGCCATACCCATTGCGCGGAACTCAGCGCCAGCGGTTTCCCGGCGATGGCTTCAAATGGAATCAGCAGCAGTGCGGCAAGTCCCACCGCCAGCAACATCGCTACGAAACTCAGCACCAGCGCCTCGGTCATGAACTGACCCATCAGGTTGCTCCGCATGGAGCCCAGCACTTTACGGACGCCCACCTCCTTTGCCCGTGTCATCGACCGCGCCGTGGCGAGGTTCATAAAGTTGATGCACGCGATCAGCAAAATAAACGCCGCGATGATGCTGAACACGTACAGGTACGACCGATTGCCCAGCGGTCCCAGCCGGTTGCCGATCTCCGCCGAGTCGAGGTAAATGTCGGTGAGCGGCTGAAAGACGAAGTTCCACCACCCGCCCTCGGCGATCATGTCGTCGAACGAAAAGCCCAAGCGGTCGAACGCCGCCGGGGCGTGCGTCGCCACCATGTCCTGAATCTTTGCCTCGGCGGCCGCTATGTCTGCGCCGTCCTCCAGCATCGCGTAGGTGGTCACGTTCATCCAGATCCAACTCCAGTCGAAAAACGCCACCTGCGGGTACGACGCCATCGACGTAAGCATGTCGAACTGAATGTGCGACGCCGTGGGCGGATCGGCGACGATGCCGGTCACGCGGAAGGTGCTGGTGTAGGGCCGCCCCGCAAACGCCCCGTCTTCGCCAAGCTGCATGGTTTGCCCCAATGCAGGCTGCGTGCCAAAGTATTTTTGCGCGGCGGTTTCCGTGAGGATGACGCTGCTGGGCTCCACCAACGCCGTTGTGGGATCCCCCTGCACCAGATCAAAGCTGAAAAAGTCAAAAAACGTCGCCTCAACACCCAGGATACGCGACTCGTTGAAGAACGCCTCGCCGTGGCGCACCACCATGTCGGGCGCGGCGTAGATGCGCGTGGCAGTGGTCACTTCCGGAAGCTCGCGCTCCAGCGAGGCCGCCAGCGGCGGCGGCGTCCCTGCCCCGATGCCCTCGTTGCCATTCCACCGAAAATCCCAGTTGAGCCGGTAAATCGCGTCCGCGTTTTCATGAAAACGGTCGTAGCGCAGTTCGTCGGCCACGTACAGGAAAATCAGCAGACAACTCGCCAGCCCCACCGCCAGCCCCAACAGGTTGAGGCTTGCATAAAAGGTGTGGCGGCGCAGGTTGCGCAGGGCAACGGTGAGGTAGTTCTTCAGCATGAGGGTACGGGGGTGTCAGCAGACGGGCAAAGCGCCGCCTACGAACGTGCTACGCACCTGTTGCGGACATCATAACTTGCCCCATCCATCGTCTTTTCATGAATAAAGGTGTAGCGAAAGAGAACCGCGTTATTTATACTAAGTCTACATTAGCACTTGCTGCCCTTATATCCCGTCTCGTTCAACATTCTCAAACGGCCCACTCATGTCACCTGACGCAGCCCCTCTTACCTGCTTCACCAAAGGCCAGCGAGCACGGATTGCGTTTTTGGGACTGATTGAAAACGAAGCGGAGCGGCTGCGCGAACTCGGCTTGCGCGAAGGCTCTTGCGTGTGCGTGATGGCCAATACGGACAAATGCATCCTCGGCCTCTCGGAGTGCCGCATTGCCTTGCAGCGCGAAGTGGCCATGAATCTATACGCCACGCTCGACGAATAACCCCGGCTGCATGGTAACGCTCCGCGACCTCAAGCCCGGCGAACGCGGCACGGTGATAGGCTACACCGACGACGATCCCCCGGGGCGGCTCCTCGAAATGGGCCTGCTCCCCGGCACCTCGGTCGAAATCGTCCGCCTCGCCCCCCTCGGCGATCCCATCGACCTCAAGGTACGCGGCTTCCACCTGTCCATCCGCCAGCACGAGGCCGCCCACATTCAGGTAGAGCGGGGGTAAGGAATGAGTACTATCCACGTTCTTCTCCATGCCATCCCGGGCCTCGAGCTGGGATCTCACAAGCTAGCACGCGGAATGGTACTAACTGTTCAGCGTTGGATTATGAGGAGAGGAACGCGTTCTTTTTTAGCAGCTATGCCAAACGGGGAGATCCCGGATCACGTCCGGGATAACAAAAAGGCAAGGTGCAATTTGTACGTAACGTCGTAGGTCTTCATGCCTGTTGCTTCTATCCCCGCCGAAACCCGTCCCCGCCGCATTGCACTGGCAGGTAACCCCAATGTGGGAAAAACGACGTTGTTCAATGCGCTGACGGGCCTGCGGCAGAAAGTGGCGAACTACCCCGGCGTCACCGTCGAACGCAAGAGCGGGCGACTGGTGAACACCGAAGGCGTGGAGGTGGTGGACCTACCCGGCACCTACAGCCTCAATCCTAAGTCGCTCGACGAGCGCGTGGCGTATGACGTGTTGGTGGGCCGTATGGACGGCGAGGCGGTGCCCGACCTCGTGTTGTGTGTGGTGGACGCGACGAACCTGGAGCGCAACCTGTACCTCGTCACGCAGATCCAGGACCTGGGGCTACCGGTGGTGGTGGCGCTCAACATGATGGACGCGGCCCAGGAAGCTGGGCTGGAAATTGATGTAGACGGGCTCGCGAAACGCCTCAACGCACCCGTCCTTCCGCTGGTGGCGCGCAACAAGATTGGGCTGGACGCACTGCTCGCTGCACTGGCAGAAGTGCCCCCCGTGAAAGCAACCGCTGCGTGGGACCTGATCCCTGCCGCTGAAAAACCCGTCGCCGACCTCGCCGCCCAACTCGATGCCGAGGTGCCCGGCCTGCCCGAACGCCGCTGCCGCTTTGAAGCCCTCGGTGCCCTTTCCAGCGATTTGCTTTTGGCTCCGTGGCAGGAGCGCGCCCCTCAGTTTCACCAAGCCGTGCTCGACGCCCGCGCCGATCTCGAAGCGCGCAAGGTACCCTACAAACAGGCCGAGATGATGGGGCGCTATGCGTGGCTGGGTCCACTCGCTGCCGACGTTATTGCCCGCCACAAAGACCCGTCGGATCAGACACGTTCCGACAAGATCGACGCCATTCTGACGCATCGTATTGCCGGGCCGCTGATCTTCGTCGGCATCCTTGTGCTCATCTTTCAGGCAGTATTTTCGTGGGCTGGGCCGGCGATGGACCTGATCGAAACCACCGTTGTGGCGTTGGGCTCCGGCGTCCGGTCGCTGATGCCCGACGGGATGATCGAAGATGTGATGGTAGAGGGCGTCATCACGGGCGTGGGCAACGTGGTCATCTTCCTGCCGCAGATCTTGCTGCTGTTTTTCTTCCTCGGGCTGATGGAAGACACGGGCTACATGGCGCGCACCGCGTTTATCATGGACCGCCTGATGCGGCGCATGGGCCTGAGCGGGGCATCGGTGGTGCCGCTGCTGTCGTCGTACGCCTGCGCCATCCCCGGCATCATGGCCGCCCGCACCCTCTCGAACGAGCGCGATCGCATCATCACCATCATGGTCGCCCCGCTGATGAGTTGCTCGGCGCGGCTGCCGGTCTACACGCTTTTTATCGCCGCGTTTATTCCCACCGGGGCGCTGTTCGGCGTCATCGGCTACCAGGGCCTAACGATGTTTTCGCTGTACGTCCTCGGCACCGTCATGGCGTTTTTCGCCGCGTGGGTGCTCAAGCGCGTGGTGTTCAAGGGCTCGTCGTCGATGTTTGTGATGGAACTGCCGCCGTACCGCCTGCCGCGCATGAAGCAGGTGCTATGGCGCATGGTCGACCGCTCGAAGGCGTTTGTCGTCCGCGCCGGGCGCATCATTTTCGGGCTGAGCATCCTGCTGTGGTTCCTCGCCGCCTACCCCAAGACCGACACCGATTCCGCCCTCGAATCCGCCCGCGCGGAGGCCGAAGCCACGTACCAAACCCAGGTGCAAAACCTGCCACCCACCGCCGACGCCGAACGGCAGCGCCTCGCTGAAGCCCGCGATGCCCAACTCGCCGAGATCGACACGGAAGTGGCGGGGCAACAGATCCGGCAGAGTTTCATCGGGATGCTGGGCCACGCCGTGGAGCCGATTATGCGCCCGCTCGGCTTCGACTGGAAGATGAGCGCCGGTATCCTGAGCGCCTTCGCCGCCCGCGAAGTCATCGTCAGCACGATGGCAACGATCTACAGCGTCGGCGAAGAAGACGATGAACCGGTGCTCCTGCGCGACGCCCTCAAAGCCGACCGCTACCCTGACGGACGACCCGTCTACACGCCGCTCGTCGCCCTCAGCCTGCTGATTTTCTTCGTCTTTGCGCTCCAGTGCATGAGCACCCTCGCCATCGCCCGCCGCGAGCTAAATTCGTGGAAGTGGCCCGCCGTGATGTGGCTGTATATGTTCGCGCTGGCCTACGTCTTTTCGCTCGTCGTTTACCAGGGCGGCCTCGCCCTCGGCTGGGGCGTTTGAGAAAGGGGGAACGGCAGAACGGAAACGGTGGAAACGACACCCGTAGCGACGTGCCGTGGCGCGTCGCGTGCTAGGAAACACCCCCCACCTGATCGACCTGCGACCTGATCGACCTGCCAAACCAATAATGAATAAAGACCCCGCGTTTGTCGCCGCCCAGCTCCGCCGCCCCAGCGGTGACGTAGCCGTTGAAGTGGCGGAGCGGTTAAACAAAGCCAACACCACCACCAACCATCAGGCCATCGCGCTGCTGGATGTGCAGCCTGGCGAGCAGGTGCTGGAGATTGGCCCAGCGAATGGCGCGTTTGCGCCCGTCATCGTCGAGTCGGCTCCCGGCGTGACCTACGCAGGCCTCGACTGGTCGCCAGAGATGGTACAAGCCGCCACTGCACGCAACCAGTTGTTGGTGCAGGCGGGCCACGCCCAATTTGTGCAAGGCAGTTCCGACGCCATTCCGTTTGAGGATGCTGCCTTCGACAAGGTGCTCACGGTGCACACACTGTACTTCTGGGAAAAACCTGAAGACCACCTTGCTGAAATCCGGCGCGTGTTGAAGCCGGGCGGCCTGTTTTGCCTCTGCTTCGGCGACCGGGCGTTTATGGAAAACTTACCCTTCGCCCAGCACGGATTCCGCCTCTTTGACCGGGCAGCTGCCGAAACCTTACTTCGCGACAACGGCTTCACCCCCATTGGCTTTCATCGGCACACCGAGCGGGAAGTGAGCAACACCGGCGAAACAATGGACAAGCAGATCAACATGGTGCAATGCACCCCGGCCGACTAATCCAGCGCCGGATGCTGATAGGTAGCCGCCAGCGCAAGGATAGCTCCGAGCGCCAGAATGCCCGGTGCCAGCAGCGGACTTGCCCCGAACAAGGCTTCCCAAAACACGTCGCCGATGCCCGCTCCGGGGCGTATTTCCAGCTCAAAGGCGATGTTGTGCTCCAGGTGCTCGTACAACCCAAAGGCGCTGCCAAGTGCAATCACAACCATGAGCGCGCGCAGGCTTTGCAACACACCGCGCCCCGGCACATACAGCGCTACACCCGCCACCAGCGCCCCGAGGATGCTAAGCCCAAACGGGATAAGCTGTATCCAGCCTTCGGTGTGCTCTTCGAACCACAGTTCGAGGATGGTACCGACGAAAATGAACACTGCGACGCCCAACAGGAAGCGCCGCAGCCGTTCTTCAACCGTTAACGATGTCATGGGGACAGATACTGTGCGGCCGCCGCGTGTTCATCAGCACTGACGTGCTTCGCCAGAATTTCCAAAAACATGGCTTGGTCAGCATAGGGTCGGTCCGCAATGAGAATCTCCGCCGTTTCCTCACTCACGCCGGGGAGTTGCATCAGCGTAGCGGCATCGCTTTCGTTAAAGTTGACGGGGACAAAGACGTAGTTCTCATAGCCTGCGATCTGGGCATCATCCACGTATTTCGCCATCTCGCGACGGAATTGCTGGATGCTGATGTAGGGGCGGTACTCTTCAAACTCGTGCGCCATACGGTCGCCCACTTCAGGAACCGTCAAGAATTCCTCGCGGGTGGCGGTGTTCAGGTTAAGCTTGACAACTTCCTGCGCGGCGGGTTCTTGTGTGGCTATAGGCGCAGGCTCTTCGGTGGCAGCAGGAACTTCCTCCATCGGTTCAGGCTCGGACTCGCACGCGGTAAGCGGGAGCAGCAAAAGCAGAAGGATGGGGAGAAGGGATTTCAGGGTTTGCATGGTGTTTTCTCAACGATGGTGGGATACACGAGGTGAATATCGAGCACGCCTTTTTTGCGTGTGGCAAGGAGTTGATACAGCTTTTGAGTGAAAAGAATCCGCTTCCATGATTTTTCAAAGCCCCGGCGTGGGTGGTTTGACAGGAGCCATGAACCCCAGCGCCCCCTGCACCTTCAGCTTGCGGCGGTACACTTTGTCGGCGCACATCGCATAGAGCACGTCGAAGTTTTCGCCGCCGAAGGTCATGTTGGCAACGCGTCCGTTGGGGGTGGGAATGATGGCCCGCACGCGCCCCAGCGGATCGCTTACCTGGATGCCTATGTTCGTGGCCGAGTACAGGCGTCCTTCGCGGTCCACGCGCAGCCCATCAACCCCGGTGTCGGTGGCGGTGTCGGGTACGTGCAGGTGGAAAAAGCGCTGCTTGTGCGCCAGCGTGCCGTCGGGCTGGATGTGGTAGACATAGATCCACCGGGTGCGGCTGTCGGCTACATAGAGTAGCGTCTGGTCCGGCGAAAGCGTGAGGCCGTTCGAAAACTGCAAGCCGGTGTCTACCACCTGCTTCTCGCCGTCCGGGCTGATGTGCCAGATCTGGCTCGTCCCGGTGCCATCCCACGACGGATGGGTGACGTAGATATGCCCGTTGTGGGCCACCACGAGGTCGTTACCCCGGAAGCCGTCCGCGATGACGCTCATTTCCCCGTTGGCGGTGTAGGCTCGGATCTGGTTTTCGCCGCCCGTCACGGCATACAGCCGCCCGTCCGGGCCAAAGCGCTGGCCGTCGCCGCCTTCGTTGTTTTCTAGAAACACCTCTACTTCGCCGTCTGCATTGACCCGGTACGTCGTGTTCGTCACCACGTCGTTAAAAAACACCTGCCCATCTGGGCTTGTGGCAGGGCCTTCGGTGAAGCGGTACCCCTCGGCGACAAGCTCCCATGGCTCATCGGGAAGCAGGATCTCTTGCAGGTCGGGCGAGCCGACCCCGGCCTGCACGGGCACCGGCCAGTCTTTCCACAGCCAGCGCATGGCCTCAGGGAAAATTTTGGTGGCATACTCGCCGTTGTGTTGGCCATCGTCCCATGAATGTGCCACCTCGTACTCGGCAAACGTGAGGGCACGCAGCATCATCTGGTTTGCCATCCACCAGTCGCCCGCGTAGATGTTGAGGTCGTTCTCGCCGTCTTGCAGAAAGACACGGATGGGCTTGGGCTCGTACTTGCGGATGAGGGTCGGGTAGACATCGCCACCGCGCAAGCCCACATACGTCCCGATGCCGCTAAATACCCGGCTGAAGGCGTCCGGGCGCTGCCATGCGGCGGTGAACGCCGCAATCGCGCCGCTGCTCAACCCCCCGATGGCGCGGTCGTTGCCGCTGGTGGAAAGGTTGAGGTCGTGCGCCTCGGCGACGTGCGGCAACAACTCCTGGGTCAGAAACCGCACGTAGTTGCCATTCATGCTGTCGTACTCGTAGCTCCGATTGAAGCGGTCCTGCGCAGCATCAGAGGGTGCCTTAACCCGCCCATGCATCACAAACACGCCCACAGTCACGGGCATGTCGCCTGCGGCGATCAGGGTGTCGAACACCGCCGGGGCGTTGAACCGGATGCCATCCTGGCCCACATAGACGGCAGCAGGGGTGGCGGGGTCGTACTGTGCAGGCACATACACCCAGTAATCGCGCACTGTCCCGGGGAAGATGGTGCTACCGTCGAACGTGTGTTGCGTAACGGTGCCCTGGAGAATGGTTTCGGTCTGGGCAAACACGGGGTGGGCGCTCACCAGCAGAAGGACAGCAAGCACAAAGCGGGAGAAGGACATCAGCAAACTCCAAATGCGTTGAGGGGGAAAGGGCTGGTAGTATAGCAAATCGTGCGGTTTCTCGCGCTGTGCTTTCCTTCTGGCGTCCCGCCTCTCTGTGCTATCGCGTGGATGTCGTGCGTTTTTATATCTTGCCTTCCCAAGGCGGCCTCGCTCCCTGTTCCACTTCCGCGTTTTCTCTTGTGACCTACGCCCAAGCCGAGGCTTATCTTCTCGCCCTGCCGCGCTTTGCCACACAAGGCAGCACCGCCTTTAAACCGGGGCTGGCACGCATGCGAACGCTCCTCGAAGCAATGGGGCAGCCCCACACAGCCTATCCCAGTGTGCATATCGCCGGGACGAACGGAAAAGGCTCCACCGCCTCGCTATTGGCCGCGATGGCGAGTGCCAGCGGTCGCAAGACGGGTCTGCACACGTCGCCCCACTTGCAGTATCTGGGCGAGCGTATGCGGGTAGACGGAATGCCCGCACCAGAAGAATGGCTGGCTGATGCCGTGGCCCGGTTTCGCACCGTGTTCGATGCTGCCGAAGCCAGCTTCTTCGAGGTGACCACCGCGCTGAGTTTTCTGTATTTCGCCGAGCAAAGCGTGGACGTTGCCGTTATCGAAACAGGGCTGGGCGGGCGACTCGACGCCACCAACATCCTCAAACCGGTAGCAACGGTCATCACCCATATCGGCCTCGACCACACGGACTTGCTGGGAGACACCCTCACGGCCATCGCCCGCGAAAAGGCCGGCATCATCAAGCACGGCGCGCCACTTTTTACGGCGGTGAACGATGCCGAAGCGCTTGTTGTGCTCCGCACGGTGGCGGCGGAGCGTGGGGTTACCATCCACGAGGTGGCCAAGGAAAGTACGGTGCACCATACCCAGTCGCTCCTGGGGGGCTTGCGGATGGACGTTACCACGCCCGTGCGTCGGTACGCGGCCTTGCAGGTGGGCTTGCCCGGACACCACCAAACAACCAATGCGCTCTTGGCCCTGCGCATCGCAGAAGACGTGTTCTCGTTGCATGAAACCGCCATGCGTGAAGGCCTCGCCGATGTACGCACGGTGGCGGGATTGCGCGGCAGGCTAGAGGTGTTGCACCAAGACCCCCTCATTATTGCCGATGTGGCCCACAACCCCGACGGCCTCGCAACGGCTCTTTCGTTTGCCCACGCACATCGGGCACAGCCAGGCATGTTCTATGTGATGCTGGGCCTGATGAAAGACAAGGCCGCCCCACAAATCGCCGACCTTCTTGCCCGTGCTGGGGCCCATGTCCTCGTCACAGCACTAGAAGGCGACCGTGCCCTCCCGACGCACACACTTGCAGCGGTTTGTGCCACTGCCTCCGTTCCCGTCGTGCGAAAAGGATCGGTCGCTGAGAACTGGCAGTGGCTTCAGGAATACGCTGCGCCGTCCGATACCGTACTGGTGGCAGGATCGCACCAAGTGGTGGCTCCTGTATTAGGCTTTTTGGGCGCAAAAATGTGAAATTTGCCGGAGCCTTCACAAAACATGTTTCAGCAACGCGAACCCATGGTTGCTTTCTGCGTCTGAGGACAAGATATTGCAGTGCTGGTTTTTTGAGATTCCGTGTGGTCTGTTGATTCTGTTAGGCTAACGCTCTCCCAGTACACACTCTTCTCTTTCGGTCGTCTGCCAGCCGACTCGAAACGACGCCTTCCTCGTACGACCTCCCACACCCACTGATGTGTAGCCCCGCGTACGCACGTACCTGTTTTCAGGCGTGACGTGACGTTTGCTCCTTCCCCGTGACGAGTCCTCCTGCGATTCCTTTTTCCTTATTGTACCCCCTTCTGAACCCTTTGCTGTATGAAAATTGCAGACCTGAAGGATAAAAAATTATCCGAACTGAAAGACCTGGCCCGCAACATGGGCCTCGCCGGGTTTTCCACCCTGCGCAAACAAGACCTGATCTATAAAATCTTAGAAGCCCAGGCCGAAGCCGTTGCTGGCAACGGAAGCACCCGCAAAAGCGCCGACCGCTCCCGTAAAAGCACCACGTCCAAAAGCAGCAACGGCAGTTCTGCGGACAACAAAAGCACGCCGCCTGCGAAAAAGCCAAAGGCTGCCCCCAAAACCGAGCCTGAAGCCAAGGCCGAATCGGCAGAGCCCGCTCCTGTTGACAAACGGGAAGGCGACAACGCGGAGCGCCGCGAACGCCGCTCTACCCGCCGCGACGACAACCGGCGATCCAAAGACCGTGACTCGGCAGATGCTAGCGCGGAGCGGACCGACAACCGGCGCAAAAGCCGAAAAGGACGCACCGAAAACCGCTCGGGCGACAACCGTAGCGACAACCGCAGCGACAACCGCTCGGACGACAACCGGCGATCCAAAGACCGTGACTCGGCAGATGCTAGCGCGGAGCGGACCGACAACCGGCGCAAAAGCCGAAAAGGACGCACCGAAAACCGCTCGGACGACAACCGCAACGACAGCAATCGCTCGGATGACAACCGCAGCGACGACCGCAGCGACAACCGCTCGGACGACCGGCGCAAAAGCCGCGATGACAATCGAGGCAACCGCAGCAACCGGGGTAACCGTAGCAACCGGGGCAACCGCGATGACAACCGGGGCAACCGCGATGACAACCGGGGCAACCGCGATGACAACCGGGGCAACCGGCGCGGACGCGGCAACCGCAGCAACCGGGGCAACCGCGAGGAGCGCCGCCGCCGCGTGTATGAAGGCCGTCCCGAATACATGGCGGACCACGATCCCAACAAAACCGACCTCGACGGCATGATCGAGAAGATCGGTGTGTTGGAGGTGCTGCCTGATGGCTACGGCTTCCTGCGCTCGTCGGAATACAACTACCTGCCCAGCCCAGACGACATCTACGTCTCACCGTCGCAGATCAAGCGCTTCAGCCTGCGCCTCGGCGATACGGTGCGTGGCTCGGTGCGTCCGCCCAAAGAAGGCGAACGTTTCTTCGCCCTCATCCAGGTGGACGAAGTTAACGGCCGCACGCCGGGCGAGGTGGAAGACCGCCAGAGCTTCGATTACCTCACGCCGCTGTATCCCGAAGAACACCTGAAGCTGGAAACCCGCCCGTCGGAAACCAGCATGCGTGTGCTCGATCTGTTCTCGCCGATTGGCAAGGGCCAGCGCGGCCTTATCGTGGCACAGCCGAAGACCGGAAAAACCATCCTGCTCCAGAAAATCGCCAACGCGATTACGGAGAACCACCCGGAGGTGCACCTCATCATCTTGCTGGTGGACGAGCGCCCCGAAGAAGTGACCGACATGGAGCGCAACGTGAAGGCCGAAGTCATCGCCTCCACGTTCGACCAAGAGCCGGAACGCCACGTCGAGGTCTCCGAGATTGTCCTCCAGAAAGCCAAGCGCCTCGTCGAGAGCAAGCAAGATGTCGTGATCCTGCTCGACTCCATCACCCGTCTCGCCCGTGCGCACAACGCCGTGGCCCCCGACGTGGGCCGCACGATGTCCGGTGGTATCGAAGCGGGCGCATTGCGTGGCCCGAAGCGGTTCTTTGGCGCGGCACGTAATGTGGAAGAAGGCGGCTCGCTGACCATCATCGGCACCGCGCTCATCGACACCGGAAGCCGCATGGACGAGGTTATCTTCGAAGAATTCAAAGGCACCGGCAACATGGAACTGGTGCTAAACCGCCAGATGGCCGACCGCCGCATTTATCCTGCCATCAACGTGGTGATGAGTGGCACGCGCCGCGAAGAACTGCTCGTTCCAGACATCAAGCTCTCCCGCATATGGATCCTGCGCAAGCTCTTGGCTGACATGGAGCCCATCGCTGCGATGAACTTTTTGCTCGACAAAATGCGTGGCACCAAAAACAACGACGAGTTCCTCGTCACGATGAATAGTTAATTTCCCGCAAGGCGGCGGTCGTCTAGATCGCCGCCTTGTATTATCTTCCCGCTCCTCCTCCGGAACCCGCCTGACCGGCTACGGTGAAAGGCGCGCCCGCCCCTTCAACGGTAACGTCGTAACACATGCTGGAAAAGATTACGCTGAAAGCCATTCTTTTCGACATGGATGGTGTATTGGTGGACGTCTCACGTTCCTATCGCCGAGCCATCGAAGAAACGGTTTTGCACTTCACGGGTCGCAAGATCCAATCGAACACCATCCAGCGATACAAAAACTTGGGCGGCTTCAACGATGATTGGAAGCTGACCCACGCCGTCATCACTGACAGCGGTATGGAAGTCTCGCTGCCCCGCGTCATCGACGAGTTTCAGCGGCGCTACCGGGGTGAAAACTGGGACGGCTTCATTGCCGAAGAGCCGCCGATGATCCACACCCGCACCCTCGAAAAACTGCGCGAGGGCCGCATTATGGGGATCGTGACAGGCCGCCCGGAGGCCGAAGCCCGCTGGACGCTCGAACGCCTCGGCTGGAAGCCGTACTTCCCGCTGGTGGTGGCCAAAGAAAAGCAGGAGCGGCGCGGCAAGCCCGATCCGTTTCCGCTCCAACACGCCCTCGCTATCCTTGACGCTGCCGGACGCACCCTTGCCCCGGAGGAAGCGGTGTACATTGGCGACACCGTAGACGACATGGTGGCCGCCCGCCGGGCAGGTATGTGGGCGGTGGGGGTTGCCCCACCGTATGTGGACCAGGCAACCCACGGCGCGCTGCTGCGCGAGCGAGGGGCGCACCTCATCATCAATGATCCGAACCTGCTCCTCGACCTCATTAATGACTTTGGCCCACGGGTAGCGCTGGCAATGGACAATGAAGAACAAAGCTGAGTACCATGCTGCGCTATATCCGCGTCGATCCGCAAAAGATTAAAAAGATTCGACGCAAAGGGCTAGAAAGCCAAAAATCATACGCCACCCTGACCCGGGCTACCAAGGCCAAAAAAGCCATTCTTGTGCTGGATACCAGCCGGTTAAACGGCACGCGTTATATCCCCCTGGAAGCCATTCTTAACCTCTCGCCACGCTACCTGCGGCCCCGCGAAGTGATTGCAGGAGGTGGTTTTGTGGTGCGTCCCGGCAAAAAAGAACCCAAGGTGCTTCTCATCTACCGACGCGGGGCATGGGACCTCCCGAAAGGCAAACGAGACCCTGGCGAAAGCATCAAGGCCTGTGCGCTCCGCGAGGTACGGGAAGAAGTCGGCATCACGTCCCTCAAAGCCATCGGCAGCCTCGGAAAAACCGTCCACACCTATGCCCAGAAGGGGCGGTTCCACGTCAAAAAAACCTACTGGTACCTGATGACCACCTCGGCGAAGAAGTTCACGCCGGAAGAACGAGAAGGCATTGAAAAAGTGAAGTGGGTGCGGTGGTCGAAAGCAAAAAAGCGGATCGGCTACGACTCCTTGCTGGCACACATGGAACAGGTAGAAGACGACGTTTTTAAAGCCGTCAAGGGGATGAAATAACAAGTGCTGTAACCTAATCCTTCGGCTTCATGTCTCGCTCGGCCCTTCTTGTTGGTGCCACCGGACTGGTGGGCCGTCACTGCCTTCACCGGCTGCTTGCCGACGAACGCTATGCAGAAGTAATCACGCTGGGAAGGCGTCCCCTGGAACACCAACACCCCCAATTGACACATCACATCGTCAATTTTGAGCAGCTTGCCGATTATGCCGATGTCATCCGGGGCGATGACGTGTTTTGCTGCCTGGGCACCACGATGAAACAGGCCGGCTCGAAGGAGGCCTTCCGCACCGTCGACTACACGTATCCGCTGCAAATTGCCGAACTCGCCTTAACAAACGGGGCCACCCACTACCTGCTCGTCTCCGCCACGGGCGCGAATTCGTCGTCGTGGTTTTTCTATAACCGCGTAAAAGGCGACCTCGAAAACGCCTTGCAAGCCCTCGGCTATCCCACCCTGTCCCTCCTGCGTCCGTCGCTACTCACGGGCGACCGCGCAGAAAAGCGGACGGGCGAACAGGTGGGCGAATGGCTGCTGGATGTGTTTTCGTTCGCGCTGCGTGGCCCGCTCGCCCGCGCTCGTCCCACCGCCGCCACTGATGTAGCCGCTGCCATGATCGCCGTCGCTCAAAACCCAACTCCTGGTGTTCAGGCGTACGAGCCTGAGGACATCCGGCGGCTTAAATGATCAGATGAAGTGCCTAATATGGCTTCTAGCGTTGCAGCAAAACTTGCGTTGCTACGTGACTGCCCGTATTTGATAGGATTCGTAACAGGTAAACGCCTGAACTCAAGTTATAGGTCTCTATTTCAGCCCTATGTACGCCGACAGTACGCCAGCCTAGCTCCAAGTTTTGCACCTGCTGGCCAATCAGATTATATACTTGCAAAGATACCTCTTGTGGAGATGAAAGCTCATATTCCACCGTTGCCTTCGCGCGAAGAGGATTTGGAAATATGGAAACGATCGATAGTGATTGAGGAAGTGCCCCTTTATCTCTTTCGACCGTTGTTGCCACTTCGCTGAAGCCATACTCTTCCCCACCTAATCGTACAAAAATAAGATCATTTCGATAGCCCCACTCAAAGTCCGCATCAATGATTTCTGCACCGATTCCGTGAACAAAACCAACACCAAACCCACTTCCCCTATGTGTAAACATCTTCACAATAGTGCTTTCTAATTCACCAACACTAAAAATGATATGTTTGTCATAATCTCCATACACCGTCACGTCACTGCAATGAGGGCAATTGTAACAAGCGAACTCGGAAAAAAAGTCTGCACTGAGATCACAAGCCAAATTGGGGTCTGGCCACGGCTGTTCTTGAGCAACGGAGTCCTCTTGTACCAAAGCTACAATTGCCGTGTGAGTTGTGTCATATCGCAGATAATCAATCGATGATCTAAAGGGGGCAAATGCCGCATCATAAAAGGTTATCTGGTGCAAGAAGTAGCGCTCCTGCCCAATCAATGTATCGCCAACAATCTCACGTCGCTGATATCCTTCCGGGTATTCGCCCCAAATCTCATTACCATATTTGTACTCCCAAGCATTGCCTATTTGAAGGGGATAATACTCCCGCCAATCTGTTGTATCAGGTACAGGAACTAGCTGGGCTTGGGTGTAACAAGGGTATAGCACCCATAACAGTATTAACCCTACTAGCCACTTCATATCCAGACTCATTGCAGGCCTGACAATGACAAGGTTGAAGGTTAAAAATAAGGTCAATACACCAAATGATCCATCCCTACCGCATTCTCATCCCTGTGCTGGGGCCCACTCCTCCAGAAACGCGAGATACACCGCCTCGTCGTAGCCCTCGCCTTGCTCCAGTTCGCCCGTGCCTTGCGCATGCAGCAGGTCACCGTTGGCATCGAGCACAAACAGGTGCGGATAACCGGGAATGGGCGGGTATTGCGAGAGAAACGCCTCGTTTTTGTTCTCCTCGCTGTAATTGATTTTCAGCACCACGTAGTTCGTTTCGAGGGCCTCCTTGATCGAGGGCGTCTCCTCGATGAACCGATCCATGCGGTGGCACCAACTGCACCACTCGCCGCCCACATCCAGCAAGATATGCCGCCCTGACTGCTTGGCCTCCACCACCGCAGCCGCCAAGTCCTCGGCCGGGTCGCGGGCCGGATCGAATGCTAGCACCGGCTCATAGGGCACTGCCTCCACGGCGGGGGGAATTTCGGGGGCAGCGGTGTCTTCCCCTTCTTGCTGGGGCAAACAACCGACAAACAAAAACACGAGCAGGGTCAGGGGAAGCACAACCTTCGGCATTACTGACAACACCCTTTACTTAACGTTTTTCGATTTTTTGCTGGCTTTCGACGCAACCGCTGTACGGGCGCGGCGCTCGGCAACAATGGACAATACCCAAATTGCCAACCAGCCAACAGCAATGAGGATCCACGGGAGCGATTGCCATCGCCAGGCGGCCAGTGCAGCCAACACGTTGATCGCATACAACAGGTGAAAAATCCATCCCGGCACATCGGGCGTCTGCAACCGCTGCCCTGCCGCTCCGCCACTCCCCAGGAACGCAATGCCTTTGAGCAGCAGCATAAGCCCGGTGTAAACCACCACCACCCACCGCAGCCACAACGGATCGAACACCGCCGCCGCGATGATAGCAAGGGTCACCAGAAGATCAACAATGACATGCTTGAGCCAGCCCATGAGGGAAGTGCAGGTTTAGGAGGATAAATGTTGGGGGCTGCAAGTTGAGGCGTGGCGCGGTTTTTTGCAAGCCTACGCCATCGCGAGACCCGGATCGTCGGCGTCGGGACTGGGCGGGGGTTCGTACGACCACGGGGCGGCTTCTTCCTCGTCCACGTCGGCGTAAAGCGGCATCTCGCGCAGCCGGATGGTTTCGTAGAAGGCGGTTTCGCTGCCGATCCAGCCGACGGTGGCCGCCGACCGCCCCAGCATCGCCGCCTGCTGCACCAGGAAAAGCACCCACATGCCGAGGGCTGTCGCCTCGGTAGCGGCGAAATCGAAGCCAAAGGGCAACAGCCACAGCACCGCGGCGACCACAAACCAGAGCAGGTATAACCAACTGGCCTGTCCATGCTGAAACGCCCACCGGATGCCCGTTCCAAAAGCGTCCCTCACCGCCTGCTCATCCACCACAAGGGCGATGCGGCTGTAGTCGTGCATCAGGTCGAGGACAGCAAAGACGCTGACAACCAGAATGGGCGCGAGGACAAAGTTGACCCAGAAAATGCCCACTTCGCCCCCCCACAACTGATTCAAGATCCAGATCACCAGCCCCAGCCCTACCACAGCCATTACCAGCATCACCACATACATCAGCGCCAGCAGCATGGCACGGAGACCAAACCGCCCCACGCCATCCCAGAAGGGCCGAATGGCGTCTCCGCGGAGCGCGTGCACCAACCCCACGTGCGCAACCGCCTTCCACATCAGCCACAGCGGAATCACCCACAGCAACTGCCCCACGATGGGAAAAAACGCATCGCCCACCTGCTCGCTGAAATCCATCCACACCGTGAAGTCGAACTGGGCGGCAAAATCGGGGGCAAAGCCACTCTGCGCCACCTCTTCGTTGATCAGCAACAGCACACCAAGTGACAACACAAACGCCAGCGCGAGGTCAAGCACATACAGCAACACCGCCAGCCCCGGTCGTTTGCGCAACGCGTTGATGCCTGCTGAAAAACTAGAAAGGATCATGGGTTTAGGGTTTTGTTGGGCTGTCCGCCGTCGGCTATCGGCTTTCAGCACGTTGAGCAGGTCTATCAGGTCGTCTACTTACGGACTATGAATGACGCAAGTGTAGCTTGCACATGACGCGGAGCGCATGACACCTCCGAAGAAGGCACTACAGCAGCCCGGTGATGAGCGTAAAAATCTGCTGGAGCCAGACGGCGGTTTTGAGTTGGTATTTGCGCCCCACCCGCCCGTCGGCTTCGCTCGTAAGCACCCTCCGGTTGTTCAGGCGGTTGGTATCGAGCAGGATGTGGTTTTCGGGATCGAGGAAGGCTTCGACGATGCGCTGATCGCCCTCAAACTCAAAGGCATACCACTGGTCGCGCCCGTCCCATTCCTTGCGTTCCGTGGTGCCATCGGCATAGCGCACCTGCAAGGTTTGCGGGTAGATGGCGTCGGCTTTGCGCTCCACCCGCACCCTGCTCTCAAACCGGTCGGGCTCTTCTTCTTCGCTCACGTTCCGGTTGCTGATGCTCACCACGCGGTAGTCCACCACGGCGGTGCCATACACAAACTGGTCGAAGAACCAGTCCAGTTCCTGCCCCGACACTTCCTCGGCAACGGCAATAAAGTCGCGGGTGGTGGGGTGGCGAAAGGCCCAGCGGTCGTAGTAAGTCCTCCAGACCTGGTGCATGGTTTCCCAGCCGAGGTAGTTTTCCAGCGTCTTGAGCAAGGTGGCGGGCTTGGCGTATGAATTGCGCCCGTATCCTCCATGCGGATAGTCCCACGCCCGCGCAAACACCTGCCCCCGCGACGGGTCATTTTTGGTGTAGCTTACCCGCTGCATGGCTTCGTCGCTGATCTGAAAACCCGGAAAGTCGAGGGCCGCCCCGGCGCCGTACACGTCATCCATAATGCGCACCTCGAAGTAGGAGTTCATGCCTTCGTCCAGCCATGCTTCCTCGGCCTCATTACTCGCCAAGATTCCGTAGAAATACTGATGCCCGAACTCGTGGATGGTGACGAGTTCGAGGAAGCGGGCCCACGCGGGCAGTTTGTACACCGTGCCGCACGTAATCAGCGTAGGGTATTCCATGCCGTTTGAGCCGCCCACGCCATCGACCAGCGTGAGGCTGGTGTAGGGATACGGTCCCACCCATTCATCGAAGCGCTCCAGCGCCGCGATGGCGGAATCGAAGTGGCGCTGCACCTGGTCCTCGTGCTCGGGCTGAACGAGCAAGCGCAGGTTGACGTGCCGCCAGGTGGTGGTGTATTCTCTAAACGCCGGGCTCGTCGTCCACGCGAAGTCGTGTACATCGTCGGCGACATAGCGCAGCGTTTTCATGCCGCCGTCGGTGGTTTCTTCCACCTGCACCCCCGACGCCCCAAGCATATAATCTTCGGGCACCGTCATCCTTACGTCGTAGGTGCCGAAGTCGGCGTAGAACTCGCTGTTGGCGTGAAACTGGTGCGTGTACCACTGGCCTTCAGGCGCATCTTCGGGCAGATACCGCTGGCCCGGCACTTCATAGACGCCCAGTTTGGGAAACCATTGCGCCACCATAAAAAACGGCGAGCCGTCGGCCTTTTCCTGCCAGCCCGTCCGCGCAAAGATCTGGGGCAGCTTCGAGGTGAAGTCGATGTCAAGGGCGATGGTCTCGCCCGGAAGGACGGCCTGCGGCAGTTGCACCGAGATCACGGTTTCGTCGTCGGGGTTGCCATCGTCAGGCCGGATGAACTGGATCTGCTGGGTGAGGTCGGCTCCTTCCACCCCGGCGAGTTGCATCCGGTCTACGGTCACGCCGCCCCACGGGTCGTTGCCTTCTGCCGTAAAGCCGCGATGCGCCCCGCCGCTCTCCTTCATAAACGTCGACCGTTCGTTTTTGAAGGCATTCAGGTACAGGTGAAACTGAAGCTCTTGCACGGGCACGTTGCCGGGGTTGCGCCATGTCACCTGCTGGGTGCCCTGCACGGTGCGCGTCTCGGGGTCGAGCGTCACGTTCATCGTGTACGACACGCGGCGCTCGGAAAGGGGCATGTCTGAGGTGGTGGGCGCGGGTTGCGCCTGGGCACTGCCCACAAGGAACAAGGAAAGGATTAGACCAACGGCTTGATAACGCATGGTGCGGTCGCTAAAGCAAATGAAATCAACAAGTATGAACGCAAGAGCATGAGCAGAGGTTACGTTGTGCCGCCATCAGGTGCAATGCTACCACCACGCGATCTTTTCTTCCTCGCTAGCGCGTATCTTCGAACGCTTTGTCCCCCAACCCGCTGCCTCATGCGTTCTCTATTGTTAGTCGCTTTTAGTCTGCTCACGCCGTTATTCGCCTTGGGGCAGTCGGCCGTTACCAACCAGAACCTGTTCGACACGACGCCTTTTTTGCCGGGGCTGTATGAGCAGCGCACCGCTCAGTTTGAGCAGGAGCCCGTTGTGCCAGGCCGCGTCATTTTTCTGGGCAACAGCATCACGCAGGGCGGCAACTGGCAGGCATTGCTGGGTGACGCCACCGTCATCAACCGGGGCATCGGCGGCGACATTACGTTTGGGGTGCTGGAGCGGCTGGACGACATCACCCGGCGCAAGCCGTCGAAGCTGTTTGTCCTCATTGGCATCAACGACATCGGCAAGGACATCCCCGACGAAGTGATTGCCGACAACGTGCGGCAACTCATCGAGCGGGTGCAAACCGAAAGTCCGGAGACCGTGATTTACATCCAGAGTGTGCTGCCCGTCAACCCCGAATACCCGCGTTTCCCGCAGCATTACGACAAGGAATACCACGTGATGCGCGTCAACGAACTGCTGCGTGGCGTCGTGGCTGCCACCGAGACCCACTTCATCAACCTGTTTCCGCTGTTCACCGATGCCCAGGAACGCCTCCGCGCCGAACTCACCGGCGACGGGCTGCACCTGAACCCGGCGGGATATGCGTTGTGGGTCCGCCATTTAAAAGAGATGGGGTATTTGTAGGGATGGGGGAAGGGAGAAGAGGTGACAGGGTTTATTTACAAACAAATGGAAGCAGCGATGAATGTTCAAGCGGGAGGAAACGATGTTGGCTCCGCAGGAGAAACCAACTTTGTGAATATGGGCTGTTTTGGCGTGGGTGCCGTGGGACGCGGTTCCCGCTATCTGAAATCCACAGGGTTTGGCTCGTGCCTGGGCATGGTGCTTCACCTCTCCCGCGATGGCGGCGTGGGTGCCACCGTGCGCGCTGGGCTGCTGGCCCATTTTATGTCAGACAATAACATTGCCGGATCGTATCCGGGTTTTTTGCAGCGCCTCCGGCATCTCGAAGGTGCGATGGTTCCAGGCCCCTCGCTGTTGGGCATGGGCGGCATCCCCGGTGACGACTGGACCGCCTGTATCTTCCACGGCGGCGATATGAACGGCGTGGCCGACTCCAAAACCGCCGAAGCCAGCCGGCTACTGGCCCGCAAACGCGCCCGAACGCTTAAAACCTACCTGACCACGACCTGGGGCATCACCACCGTGGCCTACACCCCCGATGCGGGATATAAATCGACGGTGTTGGATATGCAAACGGGCGACCTGATGTTGTTTGATGACAACGTCGCGGGAAGCGAAGCACCGCCCCGTGGCATGGACCTGTTCCGGCTTTCAGGCAAACCGCTGACCTTCAATAACAAATAGCCAAGCATTCGATGGCTTCCTCCCCCAACTTTCAACTCACCGATCAGGTCGCCCTTGTCACCGGAGCCAGCTACGGCATTGGGCGGGGGCTGGCGAAGGCGCTGGCCCGGGCCGGGGCGACGGTCGCTGTCGCGGCGCGCTCCACCGATGCCCTGGAAACGCTGGTGGAGGAGATCCGCGCCGAGGGCGGCACCGCGCAGGCGTTTGCACTCGATGTGCGAGACGTGAATCATATTCGGGCATGTATTCAAGATGTCCACGGTGCGTTGGGGCGGCTCGACATTCTGGTTAACAACGCCGGGCTGGGGGCCAACCATCCGGCCCTCGACGTCACCGAAGCCGACTGGGACGAGATGATGGCAGTGAACCAGAAAGGGCTGTTTTTCTGCTGCCAGGCGGCGGGGCGCATCATGCTCGCTCAGGGCTACGGGCGGATCATCAACATGAGTTCGCAGGCCAGCCTCGTCGGTATCCGCGACCATGCGGTGTACTGCGCCTCGAAGGGCGGCGTGAACCAACTGACGCGCGTGCTGGCACTCGAATGGTCGGCCTCGGGCGTAACGGTCAATGCCGTCGCGCCCACGTTTATCTACACCCCCGGCACCGCCGAACGCCTCGACCAGCCCGCCTTCCGCCAAGGCGTGCTCGACCGGCTGCCCATCGGACGCGTGGGCACCATCGATGACGTAGCCGGGGCCGTGATTTATCTCGCCTCGCCCGCTGCTGCGCTGGTGACTGGGACCATTTTGCCCGTGGACGGGGGTTGGACCGCGCAATAAGATAGCCTTGACAGGCGCATCCCACCCGACTACCTTGTAGGGTTAGCCTTCGTTGTTCCCTTCGTGTACACGCACTTCTGGCCTGCCTCCTTTGGGCACATGCGACGGGTTACGCCTCGCCTACCCATCGCCAGCGGCCCTCGTGATGAAGTTTGTCCTCTTTTCCGCGCTGTGTTTGGTGCTCACCATTTCGGCACAGGCGCAGCCTACGGCCCAACGGATTGGCGGCTTCTTCGCCGACCTCCACCTCAACAGCGCCACCCTTAAACTGGATGATGCCTCGGCGAACGCGATGGACGGTCATGGACGCGGCGTAGGCGTGCTGGTGGGCTACAGCTTCCCGCGCTACGTAGCGTTTTACATTGAAGGAAACGGCGGGCGCATCAATCCGGACGACATCGACCCGCGCACCGACGTCGTTTCCTATCGCCCACTTCACCTCGATGTGGGCACTCAACTTATGGTGGACCTGGGGCCGTGGCGTCCGTACATCGATATCGCCTTTACGAAGCGGAGCATGGAGTTCTTTCTGAACGGCCTGGAATCGGGGATGTCAGGGACGGGCATCACATACGGCGGCGGCCTGCGTTTTTTCTTTGCGCCCGCCCTGGCACTCAACGCCTCGCTGAAAATCACGCAGGGCGCATTTGACAAGGTTGATGTAGGCCTGACCCAACAAGCCATTCCCGCCATCGACGCCCGGTCAGCACGACTGAACATCGGGCTTTCGTGGTACCTCGGACGATAGGTTTTTACGTGTAACCGATGGCTTTTCAACTGACACAGGTAGTCCCGTGGGGACGTACGTTTGAAGAATACGAACGCATGTTCGCACTTTCTGCGGCGGACGTCACGCGTTCCATACTCGGATGTGGCGATGGCCCCGCCAGCTTTAACGCCGAAGGCACCCAACGCGGCCTCCACATCACCTCGGTTGATCCACTTTATGCTGCCACGCGAGCACAAATCGCCCAGCGCATCGCCGAGACGACGCCCGACATCATTGCCCAGCTTCAGGAAAACAAGAACGCTTTTGTCTGGGACTATTTCTCCTCCGTCGAAACCCTCGTGGCTATGCGCATCCGCGCCATGGAGACCTTTCTGAGCGATTACGACGCTGGGCGCGCTGCCGAACGCTACCTCGAGGCCGCCTTACCCACGCTTCCCTTCGCCGACGGCGCCTTCGACCTGGCGTTGTGCTCGCACCTGTTGTTTCTCTACTCCGATCACCTGTCCAGTTCCTTCCATTGCGACGCCATCACCGAAATGATGCGTGTGGCTCACGAGGTTCGGGTTTTTCCCCTCATCACGCTCGCAGGAAAACCCTCTCCCCACCTCAACACGGTCATAAACACCGCCCAGCGCGCTGGATGGCTGGCGCAACTAGAATCGGTGGCCTACGAATTCCAGCGGGGCGGCGACACCATGCTCCGGCTCACGCGTCCAGCCAACAAATAATCTTTTACACCTACTTGCAGTGATAATATCAATTCTTCGGTTTACTTTTCGAATTAGCCCTTATTTTTGAATATTTGCGCACATCTGTATACTATTTTCCATTATACGCAGCGTCTAAGTATTGATATATAATCTATTTTCGTCAATAAATACTACAAATGACCGTTATTTGAGTTGTTTTTACATATCCGCTTTTTACACCTGTAATACTTCGTATTTAAATGATCAACAAGACTTAGGAACCCTGCTATCGTCATCACGAAGCTCCGCAGAAGCTGTGGTGCTCTCACCCCCCGCGGTGCTCTTTCGTATCGGGGTAAGATCGCCACGTTGCCTTCGGCTCCTCGCGATGACGAGTGGGGGCGTGCGCCCATCCTGAGACGTAGCAACGCTACGGGTTAGCATGACGCTGAAATGAGGCGTTGTGCTAGTTCCAACAAAGGAGATCTCTCCTCGCGTAGCCTGTGCTGAACTTGATTCAGTGCTCGTCGAGATGACAAGAACGGATGTTCGGGTAGTCCTAGCGGTCAAACAAGGTCGGATTGTGCGCCCGGTCGGCGAGGGCTCCGATGAGGCGGCGGTTGGCGCGAGGGAAGGCAAAGTCATCTAGCTCCTCGGCCCAAACCCAGCGGATCGGCTGCCCTTCCCGGGGCGTGGGTGTGCCCTGCTTGAGGCGGCAGCGAAAGGCATGCAGCGTCACTTTAAGGTGTGTGTAGGTGTGGTTGACCCGGTGAAACAGGTCGACGATTTCCACTTCAATGCCGAGTTCTTCGCGAAGCTCGCGGCGACACGTTTCGTTCAGGGTTTCCCCTGCCTCTTGCTTGCCGCCCGGAAACTCCCACAATCCGCCCAGCATCTTGTCCTCGGGGCGGCGCTGGATGAGCAGGCGGCCCGCGTCATCAAACACCAGCCCAATAGCGATGTCGAAGTGCGGCACGGGCGGTTTCTTTTTTTTGACCGGGAATGCTTCGGGCGTCCCCTTGGCGGACGCGGCACAAACCGTGTGTAAAGGACACGTCGGACATGAAGGTGCCGAGGGCGAACACACCATCGCGCCCAGTTCCATCATCGCCTCGTTGAAGTCGCCGGGATGCGCGGGTTCAAGCAAGGCGTCCGCGAGGGCTTGCAAGGCCTTGCGGGTGCGGCTGCTGGAAATGTCGTCGGCAAGGGCAAACACCCGCGTCAGCACGCGCATGACGTTGCCATCCAGCACCGCGTGCGGGCGGCCATAGGCGATGGAAAGCACCGCGGCGGCGGTATACGGCCCGATGCCCGGCAGCGTGATGATGTCGTCGTAGGTATCGGGCACCGTGCCGCCGAACACCTCCACCACCCGCTTCGCCGCCTTGTGCAGGTTGCGGGCGCGGGAGTAATAGCCCAATCCTTCCCACCGCAGCAGCACGGTATCCAGTGGGGCAGCGGCCAGCGCCTCCACCGTGGGAAATGCCTCGGTGAACCGCTCGTAATACGGCCACGCCTGATCCACGCGGGTCTGCTGAAGCATAATCTCCGACAGCCAGATGCGGTACGGGTCATCGGTGCGCCGCCACGGCATGTCGCGCTTGACGGAGGCGAACCATGTCAGCAGATCCTGCCGGAAGGCGCGTTGATGCGCGTTGGTGAGGGCGTCTACGTAGGGAAGGATGGGCGTGTGGGGGTATGGGAGGGTGGGTGTGGGAGAAAGGGTAGCTGTTTTTCCTTCGAGACGCAATCAGATCCTGCGTCGATGCACATTTACCCCGGCTGGGTGGTATAACCAGCACATTGCCGGAAACTGCCTTTCCCTTTTTGCGATTTATTGCTCCACATATCCTGCTGCTGATTGGTCTGTTCCTGCCTTTGCCGGGGGCATGGGCACAATCACCCAGCGATTCGTCATCTACGCCAGCGTGGACCTTAATCGCCGATGGTGAGGAGGTTGCCTGGCCGCTGGAGGCTTCGTATCCCGCCGACAGCCTCGCGGTGGTCGCCCGAAAGATCTTGCACCTCTTCCAACGAGAGGGCTTCTACTACGCAGAGATCGACTCGGCAACGATCGACACGACGCAGACGCCCCTTGCGGCTGCGCTGTTTGCCACCCGTGGCGAGGCGGTGGCGTTGGGCGAACTGGCGATAACAGGCGCGACAGCGCTGGACTCGCTAGCGCTGCTGCGGCTGATGGACACCCGTCCGGGACGCCCCCTCGACGCCGAGCGGTTGGAGACAGACATCGACGCCCTCTTACAGCAGTACGAAGCCGCGGGGCTGCCGCTGGCCCGCATCCGCATCGACAACGTGGAGCAAATGGCCCAGGCTCCCTCCCAACTCCGCCTGACCTTGGATGTATACGAAGGCCGCACGCTGACGCTGGAACGGGTGCAGTTGCACGGTGCCGAACGCACCAAAGTACCCTATGCGATGCGCGTCGCCGGGCTGCGCAACGGGCAGTCGCTCACCGGGTACGACCCCGTTGAGATCCAGCGAAGGCTGGAAGCCACGGGCTTTTTCCGCAGCGTAGACGTGCCCGAACTGCTAATCCGCGCCGACACCGCCGCGACGATCCGCATCCCCGTAGTGGAAGAAGCCCCCGGCGCGTTCGACCTCGTGCTGGGTTATGTGCCTTCGCAAGGGACGGGCACGATGCAAGGCGGGCTGGTGGGCAACGGCCACTTGACCCTGCGCAACCTGTTCGGTGGCGGTCGCGTGCTGGCGCTTAAGCTGAACCGGCTGCCGGGCAGCATCAGCAGCGTCGATGTGCGGGCCGCCGATCCGTTTATCGCGGGCTTTCCGTTTCGGCTGGAGACGCGGTTTGCCGGGATTCAGCAAGACTCCACCTACGGGCAGCAGCGCTACGCCGTGGAGGCGGGTTATCGGTTTGGGCAGGACGTAGAAATTTTCAGCACCCTGAGCCGCGAGCAAACCAAACCGGGACAGGCCGGACTCCGGCTGATTGGCGGGCGGCAACGTATCGCCCGAAGTACAGGGCTTTTCTATGGCCTCGGAATGCGCTTCGAGCGGCTGGACCGCCTCTACAATCCCCGCCGGGGACTTCTGGCCGAAACCAACGTCGAGCGCGGGCGCAAGGAACGCACCACCCGCCGCACCATCGAGGCCGACTCCCTCATCACCGAGACGACATTCCTCCGGCAGGAGCGGTTGCGAGCAACGCTGCGGGGCTACCTCCCCACCTTTGCGCGGCAAGTGCTCGTCCTCGGCGGCGAGGCGCAGGTGCTGCTCAGCAATGAATACGACGCCAGCGACCTGTACCGCTTTGGCGGCGCGACGTCGCTGCGGGGCTACAACGAGGAGCAGTTTCTCGGCCGCGCCGTGGGCCGCGTCTTCACCGAATACCGCTATCAGCTCGACCGCACCTCTTACGCCTTTGTGTTTTTCGACCTTGGCTACGAAGAGCGCCCCGCCATCGAAGACCAGCCGTCGCAGCGCGGCTTCCATCCCGGCTATGGCCTCGGCGCACAGGTCGGCACCGACCTCGGCCTCATCACCTTCACCCTCGCCAGCAACCCCGAAGACCCCGACGGCGTGCGTGTGCATCTGGGCCTGTCGATTGGGCTTTGAGACGTGATAGGGAATGGGGTTTGGGGAATGGGGAGTTGATCGTTGTCGATTCCGGAAAGTGATTGGTCCTTTTTCGGGGTTCAAGAATACAGGGTTTCTCCCAAACTCCTCCCTTGAGGGAGGTGGCCGAGTGGGAGGCGAGGTCGGAGGGTGTTCATCCGTTCCACACACCCCCAGCCTCTTCGAGGCAGCCCCCTCAAGGGGGCGGTTGACTGGTTTTCTCGTCAATCCCAAAACGAATACACCTACTTCAAAATGACGGAGGATCCCCAACTTTCTCCTCTACCGAACGCACGTGAGAAAGTAATCGAGAGGTTGATTCAGGCGTGTACCCAAAGACCAGAAGATGAAACTCGTCCAAGTTTTTCTTCTGCTCATTGCATTTTTAGCCTTGGCTAAATATATTTTTACTAATCTATTTCCCGACTTCTCTGCTGCATGCACATGCATTCCTTATATCGTTCCCTTTCAATTATCGTCCTGCTTTGCCTGACGCCGGGCCTTGCCCTTGCGCAAGGCATTCTCACCGGGCATGTTACCACCGATGGCGCGGCCGTGCCGTTTGCGTCTGTCGGGGTGAAGGGCACCACCCTCGGCACGGTGGCCAACATGGACGGCGTCTACCGGCTTGAACTGGCCGCTGGAAGCTACACGCTGGTGGCTTCAGCGGTGGGGTATCGCACGACGGAAGCGACGGTAACCATCACCGATGACGCTACCGCAACGGTCGATTTTGCGCTGGAAGAAGTGGTGCTCGAAAGCGACGGCATCACGGTGACGGGCACGCTCGTGGAGACGTTTGTTGCGGAATCGCCCGTGAAGGTCAGTGTCATCTCGCCGCGCTATCTGGAGAAAATCCCGACGGCGAACGTGATGGAAGTGCTCGAAAACGTCAACGGGCTCTATCAGCAGGTCGACTGTGCGGTGTGCGGCACCAACAACATCCGCATCAACGGCATGGACGGGCCGTACACGGCCGTGCTGATCGACGGGATGCCGATTATGAGCAGCCTCGCCACGGTCTACGGGCTCAACGGCATCAGCCCCGGGCTCATCCAGCAGGTCGAGGTGATCAAAGGGCCGATGTCGACGCTCTATGGCAGCGAAGCGATGGGCGGCGTCATCAACATCATCACCAAAAACCCGCGCCTCGCCAACACGGTGTCGGTGAACACCTTCGGCACCAGCGACGCCGAGTATGCGATGGACCTCGGCGTGGTGCCCACACGCGGGCGGCTGGCGACGCTGCTCTCGGGCACGCTGTTTTACAACAACCGCTTCCTCGACGACAACGCCGACGACTTCGCCGACCTGACGCTGAATACCCGCGCCTCGCTCTTCACCAAAGCCTCGCTGAGCGACCGCAACGGTCTGCCGCAAGCCGACCTCTCGGCGCGGTACTATTACGAAGACCGCCTTGGCGGGACGCAGGGGTTTATCGACGCGTTTTCGGATGATTTGCGTGGCTCGGACCAGTTGTATGGCGAGACCATTCGGACGCACCGCGTGGAAGTGGTCGGGCGCTACCACCTGCTTCCGCGTGAAGGCGTAAAGCTCGACGTGGCGTTTAACCACCACGACCAAGACAGCTATTACGGCGCCGACAGCTACCAGGCCAAACAAACCACCGGCTTTGCCCAACTGACGTGGCCGATGCGCTTCGGCAGCCGCCACTCTACGCTGCTGGGCGGGGCATTGCGGGCGCAGCGCTACGACGACAACACCGTCGCCACGGGTACCTTCAACGAAGCAGGCCAGGAAATCGCCAACAACCCCGACGATCGGTTCATCCCCGGCGTGTTTGTGCAGCACGAATGGGTAACATCCGAGGCGGTGCGGCTGCTGGCGGGGGCTCGCGTTGATTATCAGCAAGACTACGGCCTGATCCCATCGCCGCGCCTGAGCATGAAGTACAGCCCCAGCGAAAACACCACCCTGCGGCTAAACGGCGGCACCGGCTTCCGCATCGTCAACCTGTTCACCGAGGATCACGCCGCCTACACCGGCTCGCGGGCTACGGTGCTACTGGAAGACCTTGAGCCCGAGCGCTCGGTGAGTGGCACCGCCAGCCTGCGCCACATCCTTCCGTTCGGCGCGAACCCGCTGACGGTGGATCTCGAAGGCTTCTACACGTATTTCACCAACAAAATCGAACCCGACTACGAACAGCCCGGCTTCATCGTCTACCAGAACCTCGACGGCTCGGCGACAACGCGCGGCGTCTCGCTGACGGTTTCGCAGTCGTTCACGCGTTTGCCGCTCACCTACACCGTGGGCGGGACGCTGATGGACGTGTTTGTGGATGACGACGCCGGCACGCGTGCACCGCTGGAATTCGCGCCCGACTTCCAGGGCGTGGCGAACGCGTCCTACCAATTCCCACGCGGCTGGGCAGTGGACTACACGATGAACCTGACCGGCCCGATGAAGATGCCCGAGTACGACGCGCCCTTCGAGCGCCCGTCGACGTCGCCGACGTTTAGCCTCCACAACCTACAAATCACCAAAGACATCCGCCTGCCGGAAGGCGCGTTGTTGCAAGCCTACCTCGCCGTGGAAAACCTCTTTGGCTACACGCAGGCCGCGCCCCTCATCGACCCCGCCAACCCGTTCGGCCCGCACTTCGACACGGCGTACGTCTACGGCCCGATCCACGGGCGGTGCACGGGCGTCGGGCTCCGCGTGACGCGGCGGTAGACAGGCAGCTATCTCCCTCGCCGTGCCAACAGGCGTTCGGGGTAAAAAACCGCCTGGATCAGGTTGTATTCCAGTTGGCTGAAGGCGAACCGCTTTCCTTCTACCTCGAAGAACGCATTCGGATACCAGCGGAGATTCGTCCGCAGGATGAGGAATTCGTCGGTCTTGCCGGGCAAGATGTCCCAGCCAAACGTAAGGCCCGGATTTATTTTGGTGGCGGTTAAGGCGGTGTGCCCGAGGGCATCTTCTTCGTCATATTCCACCCGGTCGTAGGCCACGTTGAGGCCCACGTACGGCGCAAAGCCGGTGAAATCGAACAGGAACTTGTTGACCTCAAACGCCAGCGAGGTTTTCTGAATGGTTTGGGTGACGCCGTAGGCCGCATTCTCGAAGCGCGGATTCCGAAACGAGAAGGCCGCAAACACCCCCGCTTTGTTGAGTTGATAGCCCAACGCGAGGTCGAAGTACGGATCGGAGGCCTGCTTCTCGTTTAAGAAGGCGAATTCATCCGTGTTGTACTCCGACGCCGCCAGGCTAAACGAATTGGACGGCCCCGCCCCGATGAAAAAATTGCCCCGGCGGCTGGCATGGGACCCCAGCCGAGAAAACGTGCCATAGCTGTTCCACCGTTCCGTAGTGGCTGGGTTGCTGCTTGTGGATCGCTCCATTGCATAGATGATCCCGAACTGCACGCTGAAGGAAGGCGTTTTGATGGTTTCAGCATGGGTGCGCGACAGGGCATAGTCCCACGTGTGATCGGGGTAATAGCTCACCCCCAGCCGGGCCGCCACTGGCCCCACGCCATACAGCACCCCGGCATCGGGCACCCAGACAAAATTCTTCTGGTACACCGGCTGGTCGTCTGCGGGCTTGACGATCTGCTTAAAATCGAGGGCCGACCAACTGAGGCCGACATACGGACGGAGTTTTTTCTCCCGGAATGCCCACGGCAAAAACCGCGCGCCCGTCACCGCCGCATGCGTCAACGCATAATCCGTGGTTTCATTCGGCGAAAGCTGGTGCTGATACAGCGGGAACGACACGTAAAATTCCCCATGCCCCCAGAAATGAAAGCCGCCCCAGTAGAGCATGGCGTTCATCGAGGCGGGATGTTCAAAGGCAATCGATTCGTTGTCGGAAAGTCGTTGGCCGGTAAACGAGGGGAAATAGCTGCCGCCCACTTCGAAGTAGGTCTTGGCAAAATCGAGGCGGGTGTGTTCTTGGCCCAGGGCCGTCATAGCCTGCATGCAGAGAAGCAGCAGGAGCATTCCTTTTTTCATGGAGGGGTGGGTTCAGCGGATGGGCGGCGCACGTGTCCCTTCGTAGTTGGCGGGAGGAGGCAACTAGGGCGCACCGCTACCGTGCGGTACAGTGATTTCCGATGCATCGCCACACGCCCTGGCGCGGCGCGGCCTCGTGAAAAACGAACGCCGCAAGGAAAGGCTTATTCAGATAGCCGCACCATCGAGAAAAGGGACCAAAACCCTCGGAAAAACGAATGTCATACAAAAGTATGAGGGCTCTATTGTTTTGTTTTACAAAAACTTATACAAAATATGATTCGAGACAATTCCAGCGCATATTCCTTTGCGTGTGGCTCTCTTTCCCGTCATCCCGAACGCATGTGAGGGATCTCGACGAGTGGAAATATTGCCTAACGACCAGATCTCTCTCTTACGTTCGGGATGACGAGGGGGCAAATCGGACCATGTATCAAACGTCACCGAAAAAACGCCCTAATGCGGAGAGCAGGACGCCTTAGCCCGACAGCAGCGCAACGAGTTCGACCTTATTATTGACGCCCGCTTTTTTATAGATGTTGGAGACGTGTGTTTTGACGGTGGGCACGGAGATGAAGAGCGCTTCGGCGGTTTGTTTGTACGTCGCTCCTTTCACGAGGTGCTCGATCACTTCTTTCTCCCGCTCGGTAAAGCCGTAGTTCTTCAGTTGCTGGTCTTTGACGGTGTTTGCAGGCTTAAAAAGGGATAAACGCTGCATGTCATCCCAAATTTTCCCTCCGGCCAAGACGATAAACAACAACGGGAACGTGAAGCCGATCCGGCTCTCAAACCCCCTGTTTTCTGCGAAATACGTTGCCGCCAACGAAAGGGGCAGCACAATCAGGCAGGCAAGCGCCGTCATGCGCTCGACACGTTCCCGGTGCGCCATCCGTGCATGCGGCGGGGTTTTCCGAATGAGGATCATCGCATAAACGACCGAGAGCCCCAAATAAATGGCCACCACATATTGCATGATGCGCAGAAACCCCCACCCATAACCGATAAGAACGAGGGCCGCCAGCACCACGCCCAGTGCCACCATAGCCTGCCGCATGCGTGGCCCCACAGTGTGTCGCCGCTCCGCCCAGGTGTTCAACACCGTAGCCAGCCCCACCAGAATCATGGTGATCAGAAGAAAGGTGTTGACCGCTTCGGCCGCTTCGGCAAAGGCTGCAAAGTAGGTTAGCGTCAAGGCCACAATAAGCAGCAGCAGCGCACCCGTTAAAAAGAGGGTTTCCCACGTCTCTAACTTGCGGGAATAGCAGATGAATCCAAGAAAAAGGGCAACGATGGTGAAGGTATAGGCCGCTATCAGAAGAATAAGTTCTAGGACTTCCATCGATCATTGAGGGTTGTTCGCCAGCCCCAAAATACAATCACAACCGTTGCGTTGAAGCACAGCTTCGAACGCCGTCGGTCATTTTGAACAATCTTCGCTGCTTGGGTGCTACCGAGTTGTCCCATCTACAGGCGCCATTCCATATCCACCCGATCCATGCCCGGCCCCCAACCATCGGCGGTGCGCCTTATTTCAACGGCTCCAAATCGCGCAAAAAACGGAGCCGACTTCTGGCTCGCAGCAATATCAATCTCCGCCAGGCCTTGTCCTCGGCCCACCTGGGCTGCTCGTTCCATCATTTGCCGTCCCACCCCCCTTCCCCGCACCGTAGGGTCCAGCATAATCCAGGAAATTCGTCCGCGTTTCGCCTTGGCATGAACCTTCAGGCCGTACGCTCCCACAACGGCCTCGTCAAAAACACACACGGTATAAAAGCCTGGGTTGGAATCCAGGAATTGCGCATACTCGCTACGCTCGTTCGGCGCAAAATAGGCCGGACAGTTGGCATCGAACACGCCAAGGCACGCCGCACGGTCGGCAGGCGCAAAAGAGCGAAAGGAAATAGCAGGCATGGCAACAGCAGAAAGGGAAGCCACCAATCTACTCCAACACCCCACGGCAACAAAGCACGGATGTCGCCAAACGGCCTATGCCCGCAGCGGCTCGCCAAACTTGGTGTCGATGGTGATGCCGAGGTCTTTGAGCATGGCGGTAGGCAGCGTGCCGCCGGCGAAGATGAAGACGTAGTCGTTGGGAAGGGTGTGGCTTTCGCCCTCCGCCCCGCGATAGGTTACCGACGCCTCTGTGATTTCGGTGAGGTTGGTTTCACGCAAGAAGTTGATGCGCCCGTTCATGATGGCATCCTCGATGCGTTCCTGATTGAGCGGCTTGAGACGGCTGAACTTGGCCTTGCGGTACGACAGGCGCACGTCGTTGCCCGGCTGTTCGCTGAGTGCCAGCGCGGCCTCGATGGCGGAATCGCCGCCGCCCACTACGGTAACACGACACTGCTGATACTGGTCGGGCTCCAGCAGCGAATACGCGACGTTGGGGCTGTTTTCGCCGGAAACGCCCAACTTGCGCGGGATGCCGCGCCGCCCGATGGCGAGCACGATGCGGCGGGTGGTGTAGGTAGACTGGCTCGTGCGTACGACAAACAACCCATCTCTCCCTCGCTCGGCCCCTTCAAACATTTCGCCGGTACGGATGTGCGCATCGACGTTGGTTTGGGCAATGATGTCCTCCCAGGTTGCAATCAGGTCTTCCTTCGAGATCTGCTTGAACGTAAGCTTACCATAACCCGGCACGTGAATCGGGAAGGTCATCACCAGCTTACGGCGCGGGTAATACCGCACGGTCCCGCCGATGTCTTCTTTCTCGATGGTGACAAACCGCAGGTTGTGGTGCAGGCAGTTCAACGATGCCGCCAGCCCCGCCGGGCCACACCCCACAATCAACACATCGTAGGCGTCGTCGGGCGTCCGCTTTTTCTCTTGCACAATACCTTCGACACACTGCCGCGCCTGCTCGAAGGCGTTGCGGATCAGCCCCATCCCACCTAGTTCGCCCACCACGTAGATGCCATCCTCATTCGTCTCGAAGTTTTCCTGGATGCGGGGAATATCGACGCCGCGCTTCGCCGTACCCAGCACCAGTTGAATGGCCTCTACGGGGCACGAGCGTTCGCAGAGACCGTGGCCCACGCAGTGCGTCGCGTTGATCGTCACTGCCTGCCCCGCGATGAGCCCCAGCACGTCTTTTTCGGGGCACACCGCCATACAGTTCGCCGCGCCAATACAAATGTTGGGATTCACGACAGGGTGTAGCGACGCCGGTTCGGCCCCGCCCTGCGCCTGTACTTTCTCAAGGGCGGCTTCCGCCTTGCGCTCGGCCTTGCGGTGCTTCAGGTAATAGGGCAGCATAAACACCAGCACGAGCAGACCCGCCACCAGCCAGATGAGTGTCGTTTCGTCCAGCATCAGAAGCTCCACCACAGGCTGGTGTTGAGGGCGACGTTTCGCAGCGACGCACCTTGCTGCACCCGCACCTGGGTGCTCGATTGCAACCGACGGCGCAGCGGCACTACCACCTGCACCGACGCAGCGTGTGTTACGAGCGGAGCCCGCGAGAGCGTGGTGGTGCGCGCAAACTGGTACTGCACCCGCGTCCGCAGCTTCTGATACCGATGCGTCACGCCCGTGTTGATAAAAAGCGACGTGCCCCGGTCCGCGTCCCAGTAACTGACCATTGCGTTGCCGCCCAACCCCCCGATGCCGAGGTCGGGATGCTGAATATAGCCGCTCCATGTCCGGCTCGTAGTGGTGCCCTCGGAACGGTTCAGCGACAGGTCGCCGCCCAGCGTAGCACGGGCGATTTGCCACGTGACACCTGCGCTGGCCTGATCGCGACGGTCGGCGATGACGCGGGCGATGCGCCAGATGCTGTACGGTCGCCGCACCTGATACCGACCGCGCAGGTGTAGCCGCTGGGCGAGCCGGACGTTGCTGCGCACGTAAAACTGCGACGCCACCCAGTTGCCCTCCAGCGGGTCACGGTCCACCTGGATGTCACTCCGAAGGCTCCACGCCCCAACTTGCACCCGTTGCGACAGCCCCGCAAAACGATGCGTCAGCAGGTCATTGGTGGGGCGCACTTCGTTGAACGAGACCTCGGCGCTGTAGCGTACGCCATCGCGGTCGCCCACCGCAAAATCGGCGAAGGCAGAATAGCGCGGCATCGTCGAAGAGAACCCTTCGTTGCTGCGATCGGGCATAAACCCCACTGCCGTCCCGATGCCTGCACGGTCTCCTGCATACCGTACCAGCAAACCGTCCCAGTAGCCGCTGAACCGTTCGTAGCGGTTGTAAAACCGTCCCGCCTCCACCACGGCGTTGTGAAACGACCGGGACAGCTTGGCCTCGTAGGTCCGAAAACTCGTCGTGGGTGTGATGGCACGGCCTGAGGTGTAGCGGTAGTCGGTGCGGAGACGGGTCTGAAAGCGCAGGCCTCCGGGCAAATTGCGCACGTTGAGGTTCACGCCCAGCGACGGCGTCGCAAACGTACGCGATGTGCGGTTGGTCACTCCGTCGGTCATTCCGCGATCTCCCTGCCGGTCCGTTGTCCACTCCGTCACCGAATACGACGTATTCAGCCCAAGCAGGATACGCCCCGACACGTCCAATTCCCTTTGCCTTCGGGTTGCTGTTGCCGTACGACGCGGCGGCACAGCATTTTGTGTACCGACATCCCGTGTCGGCACTTCGTCCGCTGGCACTACGGTCTCCGATGGTGCATCCTCAACAATGGCCGGTGGCACAGCTTCTTCCGCAGAACTGACCTGTAATTCCAGATCCATGCCCAACGTCACCGGAAACGGCGGTCCGGCAAACGTCACCACGCTGCGGTCTGACATGCTGCTGATTACGAGAAAAGCGCCCTGCACCTCGCCGCCCATAAACACCGCCAGTGTGTCGTCCGGCAGCACCTGCTCACCCCGCCCCACATCCAGGTAGAGGTTCTGCCCGGCGATGTACGTCACCCGTGCCGGAATCCGGGCCTCCTGCGCCTGTGCCACCGATGCGCCCATCATCCCGCACAACAAAAACGCTATGTGCCAGCGGCTAATCCTTTTCACCATTGGGATGACACGAATAACACGCGTTGGATTCGTAGATGTAGCCCGGCACTTCGTCGTGATCCTCGTTTGTTTCCTGCAAGGTGTGGCAGGTCAGGCAGGTGAAGACCATAAAGTCATCGGGCTGTTGGTGGCAATCCTGACAGGTGTTCCACTCCTCATCATGTTTGCCGGAGAAAATGGGGAAGTAGTCGCCGTCGTGGTTGAAGTCGGCAGGCTGCCAGGCGTCGGGGTTATGGCAACTGAGGCACGTCGTCGGATAGCCTTGCCCGCCGTGCTCCTGCTGAAAATCGGGCTGGTGACACGTAAAACAGTCGTTTTCATCGGACGGATCGAACAGCGGAATCAAATCCGGCGGCGGCCCATGACACGCCGAGCAGGGCAGGCTGATATGCGACCCAATCAGGTCGAAGCCGCCAGACACCGTGCCATGCTCGAAAACCGCGCCTTCCCAGGTATCAACAGTATGGCATTCCAGGCAGGTGGTCGGAAAACCACTGCCGCCATGCTGGCCGTCGTAGTCCGTCTGATGACAGGCGATGCAATCGTTCTGGTCGAGCGGCGTAAACAGCGGATCGAAGGCGGGCGGTGGCGCGTGACAGGCCGCACACGGCAGCGGGGCATGCGCACCCACCAGCGCAAAGCCGTTTGCCGAGGTCGCGTGGTTGAATGTGGCGTTTTCCCAATCTTCCACATCGTGACACGTGGCGCAGGTGAATGGGAAGCCGTCCGCCGCGTGCTGCGTCTGGTAATCCGTCTGATGGCACGCGTAGCAATCCTGGTCATCCGTGGGGTTATAAATCAGGTCGAAGTCAGGCGGTGGTGTGTGGCACTGCTGGCAATCGAGATCCTCATGCGAGCCCAGCAGGTTAAAGCCGCCTGATGCCACGGCGTGGTCAAATACTGCATCGTCCCAGGTGTCGGTGGCGTGACAATCGAGGCAGGTGGTCGGGAAGCCGGTCCCCGCGTGCTCGTCATCGTAATCGCTCTGGTGGCAGGCAATGCAATCGTTCTGATCCAGCGGCGTAAACAGCGGCGAAAAATCGGGCGGCGGCGCATGACAGGCCGCGCAGGGCAGTGGCGCGTGCGCTCCCACGAGCGCAAAGCCATTCGCTGAGGTCGCGTGATCGAACGCAGCGTTTTCCCAGTCCTCTACGTTATGGCACGTCGCACAGGTAAACGGGAAGCCGTCGGCTGCATGCTGCGCCTGATAGTCCGGCTGGTGACAGGCGTAGCAGTCCTGATCATCCGTTGGATCGAACAGCGGCACCAGATCCGGCGGGGGGCCGTGGCATGACGCGCAGTCCAGCACTTCATGCGCGCCCAGCAGATTAAAGCCGCCTGACGACACGGCATGATCAAACGCCGTCGCGTCCCAGCTATCCGTCCCGTGACACGTCAGGCACGTCGTTGGGAAGCCACTCCCGCCGTGTTGCTCGTCATAGTCGGGCTGGTGGCAGGCAAAACAATCCTGATCGCTGGTGGGATCAAACAGCGGCACGAGGTCAGGTGGCGGGCCGTGGCACGACGCACAGTCCAGCGCCGCATGCGCACCGAGCAGATTAAAGCCATCCGAAGACGCTGCATGCTCGAAGTCGGCCCCATCCCAACTGTTGGTGCCATGGCAGGTCAGGCAAGTCGTCGGGAAACCACTTCCGCCGTGCTGGGCATCGTAATCCGGTTGGTGGCAACTGATGCAATCGTCCTGGTTCAGCGGCTCGAACAGCGGATCGTAGCCAGGCGGAGGGCCATGGCACGCCGAACATGCCAAAGCGTTGTGCGCTCCCACCAGCACAAAGCCATCGGCCACGGTCTCGTGCGCAAATGTTACGCCTGTCCAGTCGTTGGCATTGTGGCAATCGAGGCAGGTCGTGGGGAAGCCGCCACCCGCGTGCTGGGCGTCGAAGTCGGGTTGGTGGCACGCGATGCAATCATTCACCCCATCCGGCGTAAACAACGGCGTCAGATCCGGCGGCGGGCCGTGGCACGAGGCGCAATCCAGCCCATCGTGCGCCCCGATTAAGCCGAAGCCGTTCGAGGCCACGGCGTGATCAAACGCCCCAGTCTCCCAACTGTCGATGCCGTGGCACGTGGTACACGTCGTTGGGAAGCCGCTGCCACCGTGCTGAGCGTCGTAATCCGGCTGGTGGCAGGCATAACAGTCCTGATCATTGGCCGGGGTAAACAGGGGTGTCAGATCCGGCGGCGGGCCATGACACGCAGAACAGTCCAGCGCGTCGTGTGCACCGAGCAGGTTAAAGCCTCCCGACGGAACGGCATGATCAAACGCCCCGCTGTCCCAACTCTCAGTGCCGTGACACGTCGTGCAGGTTGTGGGAAAACCACTGCCCGCATGCTCGTCGTCATAATCAGCTTGATGGCAGGCCACGCAGTCCTGGTTGTCGGCGGGCGCAAAAAGGGGCGTCAAGTCCGGCGGCGGGCCGTGGCACGAGGCGCAATCCAGCACGTCATGCGCGCCTTGCAACGCGAAGCCGCCGGAGGCTCCCACATGGTCAAACGTGCCGCCTTCCCACGCATCTACCCCGTGGCAGCGCAGACAGGTGGTCGGGAAGCCGCTGCCGCCATGCTCCTCGTCGTAATCGGGCTGGTGACACGTAATACAATCGTCCTGACCCGACGGCATAAACAACGGCTCGTACGACGGCTCTTGATGACACGCCGCGCATTCCAGGGTGTTGTGCGCGCCCACCAGCCCAAAGCCATTGGCAATGCCCGCGTGATCCAGCGAAATTTCGTCCCAATCCTCCACGTTGTGACACGTCTCGCACGTGGTCGGGAAGTTGCTCCCGCCATGCTCATCCTGATAGTCGGGCTGATGACAGGCAAAACAGTCTTGGTCGTTGGCGGGCGCAAAAAGGGGCGTCAAGTCCGGCGGCGGGCCGTGGCAGTTCTGGCATTCCAGGTCGCCATGCGCCCCCAGCAGGTTAAAGCCGTCCGAAATGATGGCGTGGTCAAACGCATCGCTGTCCCAGCTATCCGTGCCGTGGCAGGTGGTACACGTCGTCGGGAAGCCGCTGCCACCGTGCTCCTCTTGATAATCGGGCTGGTGACAGGTGTAGCAATCCTGATCGTTGGCCGGGGTAAACAGGGGTGTCAGATCCGGCGGGGGGCCGTGGCACGCGGAGCACGGCAAGGCGTTGTGCGCGCCGAGCAAACCGAATCCTCCCGAAGCTCCGTCATGGGCAAATGTCGCGTCGCGCCAATCCTCGGCGTTGTGGCACGTCTGGCACGTCGTGGGATACCCCGTTCCGGCATGCGCGCCGTCGTAATCAGGCTGGTGGCACGTGAGGCAATCCTCGGTGCCGCTCGGCGCAAACAGCGGGTCGAAGGCGGGCGGCGGAGCATGGCAGGCGCTGCACGGCTGCTCCTCATGCGTCCCGATGAGGGCAAAGCCATTGGCCGACACGGCGTGGTCGAACTGCGCCTCGTCCCAGTCCTCCAGGTTGTGACACGTCTGGCACGTAAACGGGAAACCGTCGCCGCCGTGCTCATCCTGATAGTCGGGCTGGTGACACGCGATGCAGTCGTCGGGGCTGGCGGCGGCAAACAGCGGCGAAAAGTCGGGCGGGGCGTTGTGACACGCGAAACAGTTCAACACACGGTGCGCCCCCGCGAGGTCGAAGCCCCCCGACGCAGCGGCATGATCAAATGCACCGCTGTCCCAACTATCCGTGCCATGACAGGTGAGGCACGTGGTTGGATAACCGCTGCCGCCGTGTTCTTGCTGAAAATCGGACTGGTGACAGGTGATGCAATCGTCGGTGGCGCTCGGTGTAAACAAGGGGTCAAAGGCAGGCGGGACCGTGTGGCACGCGGAGCACGGCATCGCCTCATGCGCGCCGATCAGCGCAAAGCCGTTGGCCGAGGCGGCGTGGTCGAAGACGCCTTCGGTCCAGTCGTCGGCGTTGTGGCATGTCTGGCACGTCGTCGGGTAGCCTTGCCCGCCGTGGGCGCTCGCAAAGTCCGGCTGGTGACACGTCAGGCAGTCATCATTGCCGCTCGGCATAAACAGCGGCTCAAAACCCGGCGGGGCCTGATGACATGCGGCGCAATCGAGCCCGTCGTGCGCGCCAAGCAAGGCAAAGCCATCGGCCACGCTGGCATGGTCAAACACCGCGTTTTCCCACGAGTCGAGGGCGTGGCAGTCGAGGCAGGCTGTCGGGAAACTGGCATTGTGCACGGCGTCATAATCCGCCTGGTGACACGTCAGGCAGTCGTCGTTGCCCGCGGGCGCAAATAACACATCGAAGCCGGGAGGCTCGGTGTGGCACGCGGAGCACGGCAACACGTCGTGCGCGCCGAGCAGGGCAAAGCCTGCCGCAAACGCGGTGTGGTCGAAGGGTGGAACGTCGAGCCAGGCGGTAGAGCCGTGGCAGGTGTCGCAGGTCGTGGGGAAACCGTCGGCGGCGTGCGCTACATCATAATCGGGCGTATGGCAGGCGAGGCATTCGGTGTCGAGCGGACTGAACGCCCCGCCCTCATCCGACGTGTGGCAACTCGCGCAGGTGATCTGGGCGTGCGCTCCGGTGAGCGGGAACTGGGTGCGGTTGTGCACCTCCAGCCCGTTCACGTCCAGAAAGGTCGTGGTGTTGTGGCACTCAATACACGCCTCCTCAAACTGCCCCAGATGCACGTCCACATGGCACGTCGCGCAGTTGTTGGCTTCCACCTTCGGTGCGTCGAAGCGCAGGTCGAGGTGACACGTCGCACAGGTGGTTTGTGTATGACTTCCGGTGAGCGGAAAGGTGGTCTGGCGGTTGTGGTCAAACAGCAGCGAGTCGAGCAGGGGCGTCCAGCCATCGGTGCGGTGACAGTTGGCGCAGTCGAGCCCCTCCGGCAGCGTCCCGTGCGGATTATCCGTCCGTGCCTGTGCCTGCGCCGACATCACGCCGATGCTGAGCAAAAGGAGCGCTATGACGAAGCCTGCGTATCTCATCCGTCGCCGTGGCAATCTTTACAGGCCATACCCATCGGGCGATACCGCACGAAGACGCTTCCATCCGAGGCCGTTTCTTCGCGGTGGCACGAGGCGCAGGTCACGTTTTGATGCGCTCCAACGAGTTCAAACCGCGTCGTGTTATGGTCGAACGCCGCAATAACAAAGGCCTCGGTGGTGTGGCATGTCTCGCAGGTGCGCCCCGCAAACTGATCGCGGTGCGGCTGGTCTTCAGCGTGGCAACTTGCGCAGGTGGTCTCCAGTCCCCGGAATCGCTGCACCGCCTCGCCCGCCACCGTCGTCTCGGCGTGGCAGGATGCACAATCAACCGTTGCGTGTTGTCCGGTCAACGGGAAATCCGTTGTGGTATGATCAAACGCCGCCAGGTCCCAGCCGTCGGTGGCGTGGCAATCGACGCAGGCGGTGGTGCCAGCAGCGTCAGCAAACTGATCGCCATGTGGGCTGTCTTCCGCGTGGCACGTCTGGCACGTCGTTTCCTCGAAGTCAAAGTGGGGTTCATTGCCTGAACGGTGGCAGGCGCTGCACGGCGTGGCGAGGTGCGCGCCCGTCAACGGAAACGCCGTCGTGGTGTTGTGCGCATCAAGGTCGAACGTCACGGGCAGCCAGCCGTCCTGCGTGTGGCAGTTGGTGCAAAGCATCCCGGCTTCGCGATCGGCAAACGCGCCGTCGTGCTCATCCACATGACACGACAGGCAATCCTCGGCGTGGAGGGCGGGAAACGTGTTGCCCAGTGTCCCAGCCACAAATTCGAGGCGAAACAGGTCATCATTACGGGCCGGTTTGCCATGACACGCGGCGCAATCGAGATTCGCGTGTTGCCCGACGAGCAAGAAGCCCGTTGCTTCGTGGTTAAACGTCGCAGCATTAAACCCGCTGAGGCGGCCCCACCCGGCGGTATCGTGGCAGTTCTGACAGGTCGCGCCAAACGCCCCATCGTGCGGGTCGGCATGGCACGCCGCGCAGGTGTCAAAACGCAGGTTCTGGTATTGCACCACTTGTTCCCCGCCGATGGTCGCTTCGCCGTGGCACGAGGCGCAATCCACCGTTTGGTGCCGCCCGGTGAGGACAAACCGTGCCGTGGCATGGTCAAACTGTTCTGCGCCTTCCCACTGGGTTTCCACATGGCAGGTGGTGCAGGTTGTCGAGCTAAACTGCTTGCCGTGCGGGCTGTCGGCGGCGTGGCACGTCTGGCAGGTGGTGCCCAGGCCGAGGTACGTTTTTTCCAGCGCGTTGTGTTCACCCTTAAATTGCCGAACCTCGACATCGGTGATAAATTCGGATTGATGACAACCCCGGCACTCCACCGTCTGATGCGCGCCTACCAGTTCAAAGCCTGTGTCGCGGTGATCAAACGCTTCAGTATCGAAGCGCAACACATCGAACGTCCGCCCGAAGTGTTCTTTGTGGCACGTCGCGCAGTTGGCGTCTACCGTCGCATGAAATCCTTCCTCGGCGCTGATGCGTGCTTCCAGTGGCGTGTGGCAATCCAGGCACCGCGCCCGGTCGATGCCGCGCTGCCCAAGGGTGTGGCACTGCGTGCAGTTGCGGATGCCTTCCAGCGCGGCGTGGGCCTGCGACAGTTCCCCCGGCGAGATGAGTTGGGCCTGCGCCGCGTACGTCCCCACCGATCCCATCAAAAAAAGAAGGATTAAAAAATGTGGGGTGAAGGAACGCATCACACAAAAAGGGCGAAGCGGTGAAACGCAAGCTATGCGCAGCTCCTGCACAAGTGTGCAGATCATGCGCAAGACTAACAACTACGGGTGTTCGGCGGGAATGCGGGCAAGGGCCTGGGTGGCCATGCCTTGCATCTTGGCGTCGGCGGTCTGCGCGGCGACGGGCTCCCACCAGCGACGGGCCTCCGCGAAACGCCCCTGGTTGGCATGAATCGCGCCGAGGTTATACATGGCCGAGGGGTCGTTCGGGTGGTGCACAAGGAGCGTTTCCATGGCGGTTTGCGCGTCGGTCCAGCGGTTTAGCAAGCCATAGGTCTGCGCCAGGTCCAGCCACGCCTGCTGGTCGGTGGGGCGCAGCGCCACGTACTGCTCATAGGCCGCCACAGCCTCTTCGAGTTGGTGCCCGTCATGCTGCAACCGCGCCAGTTTGAGCCACTCCTCAGCGTTTTCAGGTGTTTCATCGGTGGTTTGCTTCAGGCGCTGCAACTCGGCGTGTACGTTGGGCGAGACGTTGCTTTCATCTGGCGTAAACACCGTCCGCGGCGTGTGCGTGGGGATAAACGGCGACGACGGGGTGCTGTCTGTCGTTCGGACCACATGCGGTGTCTGAGCCGTGGTTTGCGACGGCACTACCGTCTCTGTATGCGATGTGGCAAACCAGAAGTAACCAAGGACCAAGACCAGCAACAGCAGGCCGACGAGGATGAGCGGACGTTGCAAAAACGACATGGCGGTGGGGTTAAAAGATCCAGGTATAACCGAAGGCGATGGCCACCCCTACGTGAACCAGCAACACGACGAGCAAAATGAGCGCCAAGGGCAGATGAAGCACATGCCAGTAACCAAAAAGCCGCTGAAACGGCTGCATCACCTGTTGCTGCTGGGTGAGCGTCAGGCTTTTCAAAAACAGAGGGATGACTTCTGAAACGGTATCGGGAGTAACGTCTTGTTCATAAAGCCGCGCTTCGAGACGACGCCCCAGGTTGCGGCGGCCCATGTCGAACCGGAGCGCCCGAAAGAGCGCGGCGCCAAAACCACTGACGGCAGGCATCTGCATCTCGCGGAGCAGCCCCTCCACATCGCCACCCTTCCATTCCAGCGCGGCGCTGATCTGCGCGGCCAGCGCCGCTTGCTGCTTGCGCAACTCATTTAAGGAGTAAAACACCCCGTTGAGGGTCTTCGGGATGTGCACATACACGTAGCGCCCGAAGACGCCACTCACCACCACAATGGTCATGCTCCAGAACGCAATCGCCACGATGTTTCCCACCTTAAACGTGGTATGCAGCAGAATAAAATACGGCCCCAGCGTACAGAGGAAGATGTGAAACGTGAGCCAGGTACGCAGCTTGCCGAACCGATGCAGCCACGTCCACCGCTTGCGCAGGCTGTACGAGGACACCCCGACGATCATCATCAGCGTGCCGAGAATGCCGAGCCCCTGCCCCACCAGCCCCGATGGCTTAAAGGCTTCGTGGGCGGTCATAAACGGACGCTCGGCCAGCGGCGTCAGGTAATACTGGAAGCCACCCCAAAGCGGCAACACCGCCAGTGCTACCCACAAAAGCGGAAGCACTACACGGCGACGAATCAAAACCATATCAAACGGCAACTACGGGTGAAGAACAACGCCGCGCACCGGCAAAACAAGGTTTATGCCATAATGCCAAAAGGAGGCTATTGCCGAAAAAGGTTCGTCAGGAGATCACGACAAATGATGTAGGGGATTACATCCTCTCCGAGGAAGACTCCACTTTCGTTCTGTCATCCTCTGTCTCCCCTTACGCCTAAGGGGAGACAGAAAGCGGAGCCACAAACGTGGCGAGTATTTCGGAGGGGATCACACAGCCACCATATGCCGGGAATAATGTCCTTTGCTCAGAATCAGCCAACCAGCGACGGATCAATCGTCCACAAAATCCCGTGCACCACATCATCGATGGAACGCACCACCTGTTCATTCTCGAAACGGAGCACGCGTATTCCTTTGCTTTCCAAAAAGCGAGTCCGCTGCGTGTCGTATGCCCAGCGGTCCGGGTCGTCATGCACGGCACCGTCTAGCTCTATCGCCAGGTGCGCTGTGGCACAAAAGAAGTCCACGATATAAGGGCCGACTGGGTGCTGCCGCCGGAATTTGCGCCCCTCCAGTTGGCGGCGTCGCAGGCGTTTCCAGAGCATGGCTTCGGCGGTGGTGGCTTCATTTCGCAAGTGGCGGCGGAACTGGGTGCGGCGTTTTCTAAAGTCCGCGCTGGCTTCAAGATGGAATTTCTCCTTTGGCCTGCCAGAAAGAAGCGCGTCTTGTCGCTTATCGTTGGGCATGATTCATTCAGCGCTTTATCAAAAAGCCTCTGTATTTATTATCCCCTCCGAGGATGACTCCACTTCCGTTCTGTCATCCTCTGTCTCCCCTTACGCCTAAGGGGAGACAGAAAGCGGAGCCACAAACGTGGCGAGCATTTCGGAGGGGATTGATCGTAGCGGTTTGATGCCTCATACGAAGGGACCGGGAGCCACAACTCCCTACCCCATCCCCACGGCTTCGCGGTTGGGGCAGGCGTCGCGCTTGCAGTGGCCGTACAGGTTCAGGGCGTGTTGCTTGATCTCGAACTGGTAGAACTCGGCGACCATTTCCTGGATGCTCTGGATGCGCGGGTCGCAGAACTCCAGCACCTCGTTGCAGTCGAGGCAGATGAGGTGGTCGTGCTGCCAGTAGCTGTAGGAACGCTCGTACTTGGCCTGGTTCTTTCCGAACTGATGCTTCACGACGAGTTCGCACTCCAGCAGCAGGTCTAGGGTGTTGTAGACCGTGGCGCGGCTCACGCGGCTCCCGCTTTGTTTGAGGCGCACGTACAGTTCGTCGGCGTCGATGTGTTCGTTGATGGCGTAGATGGCATCCAAAACCACGTTGCGCTCTGTGGTCTGGCGCAGGCCCTTGCGTTTGAGAAACGCCTGAAACCGCTGGTGGACTTCATCGAGTTGCTGTTGGGGAAGCGTAGACATGGGATGCCGCAATCAATCAAACATGCCAGTGGAGAGAGACACCTTGTACAAGGTTGACTCAGACGGGGTCCCGGGGCGGTGGTGGTAAATCCAGCGCCTGCACATCTTTCCAAATCGCCGCATGCAGCGCTTCCACGGTGCGCATCCCATCCAGTTTAATGATCCGATCTGGGAATTCCGCCGCCAGCTTTTGATATTCGGCAGCCACCCGCCCGAAAAACGCCTCGCCTGCCGTTTCCATGCGATCCCCGGCCCGGCGGCGCTTGACAGCTTCGCCGGGATCAATATCGATGAGGTACGTCCGGACAGGCACCAAACCACCCACCACGCGCTGATTGAAGGCATCCAGCCATTCCCGATCCACCGCCTCCCGCCCTGCCCCCTGGTACGCCACGGTCGAGTCATAAAACCGGTCACAGATCACGATACGTCCACTTTGCAGCGCGGGGCGAATGCGCTCGGCGACCAGTTGGGAGCGGGACGCCGAAAAAAGCAACAGCTCCGCAAAACCGTCGATGCGCAGGTCGTTGTCTAACAACAACCCCCGCACCTTTTCCGAGAGTTCGGTGCCGCCTGGCTCACGAAGTAAAATCGGATGGTAGCCCTCTGCTGCCAGGTGTTCAATGAGCAGCCGTGCCTGTGTACTTTTGCCACTGCCATCAATCCCTTCAAACGTAATCAACATAGGCGTTCTATGAAATCAATCGAAACGTTCGTGGTGGTTCCCTGATGAATGGACAAACATGGAGTGAAGGTAACCATGCCTGTGCTGATAAACCGACTCCCCGCAAAGGAAACAGCAGGGATGATCGTATGCGGGCAGATAATCCTGGCCCCCTGCGCTTCATCAGCCAACTTTCAACTGCTTGATTTTTCTATTTTTAGCAAACACGGAATCTAGGACGCCATGGCAGGGTATAAGCGCGAGATTAACAGCCGTCTTGCATCTGGGGTCGCCTCCGTTTATAATTGACCTTTCCTGACGGCGTTTTTATTTCATTGGGCACTAACCACCGCCGCTTTATGAGTATGTTTGAATTCGGCTTTGACCACTTCGACTTCGAAGACGAGGGCCGACTCAACGACCTCATCAGCTCGTACGAAAGCCAAAGCGGGTCGAGCTACTTCGACTCGGAAGCGCTGGAAGATATTGCGACGTATTATTTCGAGCGCGGCCAACTCCTAGACGCCCTCGGTGCCATCGACCGCCTGATTGATATGCAGCCGTATTCGTCGGATGCATGGATGCGGCGGGGCGTGCTGCTGAATAACATCGGCCAACACGAAAACGCGCTCGACGCGTACGAAAAAGCCCTGGAGCTAAATCCGGCCGACACGGAGTCGATTGTTAACCTCGGCATTACGTTAGACAGCCTCGGACGGCCCGAAGAAGCCCTGGAGGCCTATAACCGAGCCTTGCAGTACGACCCCCTTAATGAAGAAGCCTTCTTCAACCGGGGCGTGACGCTGGAACGCATGGACCGACTGGAGGAAGCCGTGGCGGCGTTTGAGGAATGTGTGGAGCGCAATCCCGACCACCCGGAAGCATGGTACGAACTGGGCTATTGCTACGACCGCCTGGAAGCCAACGATTCCAGCGTGTCGTGCTACGACCGCCACATCGACCTCGACCCGTACTCGCACGATGCGTGGTACAACCGGGGCATCGTACTCAACCGCATGGGGCGCTTTCAAGAGGCAGTAGACTCTTATGAGATGGCGCTCGCTATTCAGGACGACTTTGCGTCGGCGTATTACAACCGGGGCAACGCGCTCGCAAACCTCGGCAAGCTGAGTGAAGCCGTCGAAAGTTACCAACAGGTCGTAGAACTCGAAGGGGGCGACGCCGCCACGTTCTACAACATGGCGCTGGCGCACGAAGACCTGCGCGATCACTCCCGCGCCATCGAATATTTCCGCAAGGCACTCGACCAAGATGAGTTGTACGCCGAAGCCTGGTATGGCCTCGGCTGCTGCCTCGACGCGCAGGAACGCTTTAAGGATGCCCTCCGCTGCTTCCGGCGCGCCGTAGAGATCAACCCGGAGACCGTCGAGTTCTGGTATGCCAAGGCCGACTGCGAGTACAACGCCCGCATGCTCTCCGACGCGCTGGTGTCATACAGCACCGTGGTGCAACTGAGCCCGACCAACAGCGACGCGTGGCTCGACCTCGCCGAGACGCTGTTTGAGGCGCACCGGCTCGAAGAAGCGCTGGCGTCGTACAACCACGCCATCTCGTTGCAGCCCAACGCGGCCGCGCCGTATGTACAGCAGGCCAAAGCGCTGTTCGCCCTCGGCCGCTCCGATGAAAGCATCCGGTCGCTGCAAATGGCCTTCCGCCTCGACCCAAAGACGAAGGACGACTTCCGGAAAACCTACCCCGACCTGTACCGCGACGTGCATTTCCGACGCCAACTCGGTCTGTAACCCGCTTCCACATCATGACATTCACAGGCAGACGCTCGTTCGTCTGCCTTTTTTTATGCCTGCAGCGCACGATATTAGGCTCCGAACAGAACCTCGCTGACCATTACCTTTGGCATCGCTTGAAACGCCAAGGATGCGTCCCGAAACCTCTCCCTTGAGGGAGGTGGCCCGCAGGGCCGGAGGGTGTACATAACGTCGAGATACACCCCGAGCCTCTACGAGGCAGCCCCCAAAGGGCAGTTCTTTATGGCTTCGCTGTCCAACCTGATTTGCCTGTTGACCAATCACACATGAACCTGCAAAAAAGCATTAAACATTTCCTCCACGGCCTGCTGATGGGCGGGGCTGACATTATCCCCGGTGTCAGCGGGGGCACCATGGCGCTGATCGTGGGTGTCTATGAAGACCTCGTCGCCGCCATCAGCCATCTGTTTACCGCCGCCCTCTCGCTGCTGCGCCTGGATCTTGACACCATCAAGGACCGCGTGCAACAGGTAAAATGGGGCGTCATCCTGCCGCTCGGCGTGGGGATTGTGACGGCGTTGCTGGTGGGAGCCAAGTTTATTCCGGGACTGCTGGAGCAATATCCCGTGCAATGCCGGGGCTTTTTCTTCGGCCTCATTGCGGGCTCGCTCATTATCCCGTGGCACCGCATCGCCCAACCCAGCCCCCGCGATTATGCCATCGCTGTGGTGGCCGCCGTGGTAGCGTTTGTGCTGGTGGGCCTGCCGCCTCGTGAACTCGCTGACCCCTCGCTGCTCTATGTCTTTCTGTGCGCCATGGTTGCCATCTGTGCGATGATTTTGCCCGGTGTGAGTGGTTCGTTTCTGCTGCTCGTGCTCGGCATCTACGAAGCCACGCTGACGGCCATCAACGATCGAAATATGGTCTACGTGCTCACGTTTATGGTGGGCGCGGGCCTCGGCATCGGGCTCTTCTCGAAGCTGCTGAACCGGTTGCTGGAGAACTACCACGACATCACGATGGCGGCACTCGTTGGGTTGATGGCGGGGTCGCTGCGGGCCTTGTGGCCGTGGCTCGCCGAAGACCGTTCAATGCTGTGGCCCGGCGCGGGTGACCCGGTGGGCAGCGTGGTTGCGCTGGTGGTGCTGGGTGTCGTCCTGGTGCTCGGGTTGCATTGGCTGGGCAACCGCGCCAAAGCCGAGGTCTCAGCGCAGGCGTAGCACCTGCCCGGTAGCGCGTGTGTCCTGGCGTGTCGTCACGGCGTAAAAGTAGATGCCGGTGGGCAGGGCTTCAGCATCAAACGCCACGTGGTGTTCGCCGGGTGGCAGCCTGGCATCCAGCAACCGCCGCACCACACGCCCGCGCACGTCATAGACCGTCACCGTCACGCCCTCTGCCTTTTCGAGCCGAAAACGCAGTGTTGTTGTGGTGCGAAAGGGGTTGGGATAGGCAGGCAAAAGCGCTACTTCTTGATGCGAAAGCTCCGGCCTTTCACCAACAGCGGTATCGATTTGCAGGTTTTCGTAGTAGCGCAGGCCACCGCCCCGTGTGCCCAGCAGCAAATCACCGTCGCCATCGGCGTCTATATCGGCCATGTGTGGTGCAAGTAGCGTGGCGCTTGTTGAGGGTACTTCGGCTTCGGCCTGTACAAATGCGGGGGCTTGTGGCGTGCCGTCGTTGCGCAGCAACACCAACCCATCGCGCTCGGTGCCCACGAGCAGATCCATATCGCCGTCGCGGTCCCAATCTACGGGTGTCGGAACGGTTCGGGAGCCCAGATCAAGCCCTGCCACAGCTTCGGTCACCAGCGTAAACTGCGGCGCTTGCGGCGTACCATCGTTCCGGAAGTGGTTGACGGTGCCTGCGTTTTCGCCCACGAGCAAATCGAAGTCGCCATCGGCATCCAGATCTGCCAGCGTCGGTGTCGCCAGGCTGCCGCTCGACCCCGTGTCGCGCAGGCTCACCAAGCGCGGCTCGCCGAGGACAAAGGCTGGAGCCTGCGGCGTGCCGTCATTGCGGTAATATGCCACGGCGCCGTTAAACCCACCGACAAGCAAATCGAGGTCGCCATCGGCATCCACGTCGGCGAGCGCAGGGGCGGCATTAAACGCCGTTCCGAGATCCAGATAATCCGTATTGACGAGCTGAAATGCGGGCTGTTCGGGCGTGCCGGTGTTCTCAAAAAACGTCAGCGAGGCACGTTGGGGGGCGACCGGGTTGATCTTGTTACCCACAAGCAGATCCAAGTCGCCGTCGCTATCTAAATCGCCCAGCGCCGCAAGCCCCTCATCCCCCACATCGATTTGCCCAATAAACCGCTGCGTGCGCAACGTATGCCCCTCATCGACGCGTTCCATAAAATGAAAATTATCCACCAGGTTTTGCGCCGCCCCAAACGCCCCGCCCAGCACCCCAACGAACAAATCCAGATCATCGTCGCCATCAAGGTCGGCAAACACGGGGGCATTGTAGCCGCTCGTCATCAGCGGATCGGTGAGGGGAAACGTGTCAGATTGCAGATGTAGCGTTGGTGCACCACACGTTCCCGTGTTCTCGATGAAGTAGAGGCTGGGGGAAAAGAAATCGCCCCAGATCAGGTCGTCATCGCCATCCTCATCCACGTCGGCAAAATCCAGCGCGTTCGCTCCGTGCAGGACGTTGTCGGCCTTCTCTCCAGCCGTCCCGCCGACAATTTCAAGGTTCTCATACCGATCGGTGACAAACGCAAAGGTGGGCACTGCATTCGGCCCCAGCCCCTGGTTTTCATAAAACGTCAACGTGCCGGAGAGCGAGCCGACAAACAAGTCTAGGTCGTTGTCGCAATCCAGATCGGCGAGGGCAGGGATGTTTTGGCGGTCGGAGAAGATAAACGCGCCGGCGGTATCACGCAGCGTATCGGCGGCCAGGACAAACTGCGGCGCTTGCGGCGTGCCAACGTTGCGAAAGTAGCGCAGCAGACTGAAGGGCTGCTCGGCGTAAAGATCTAGGTCGCCGTCCCCATCCATGTCGGCAAAGCGCGACCATTCGCCCACTGCCAACCCGGCCCATGCATCGGTGCGCCACACAAAAACAGGCGCTTGTGGGGTCCCCGTGTTTTCGAAGTAGATCAACTCATCGACCCGCTCTTGCACAAACAGGTCTACATCGCCGTCGGCGTCGATGTCCACAAACTGCGGGCGCGGGATGTTAAAACCGCCGAGGAACGGGTGGTCGTATGGCCGTCCATCGGACCCAATGACGGGAAACGGCGCAACGGCTTGCTCGAAAGGCTGAGCGGTGGCCGCGAGCGGGGCAAGCACGACCGCAAGCAGGAACAGAAGTTTGGAAGTATGCGGGTGTGGGGGTGTGAGGGGATGGGAGGTTATTATTGGGCGAAAAAGTCCAGGTCTTTTCGCCAAGATGTGCGTCATCCATCGCATCGCCCAAACCCCGAAACACCCAAACACCCATACGTCCAAACGCAGCCGCATCACTTAACCAGCGTCACCGCCCGAACCTGCGCCGTGGTGCGGCTCGTGGCACGGATGAAATAAGTACCGCTCTTGAGCCCGTCGGCATCGAAGTACAACGTGTGGGTGCCCGTGGGCAGCACGCCATCATGCAGCGTTGCCACCTGGCGTCCGAGCAGGTCGTACACCGCCACGGTCGCGCGCTCTGTGGCAGGAATGCTCAGCGTGATGCTCGTCGTTGGGTTAAACGGGTTGGGGTACGCCGCCGCTAGCGTCATGCCCGTCGGCACCTCGTTGCTTTCGGTCGCTACCTTGAAGGCCGTCACGTTCAGCACAAACAGCCCGGCCTCGCTGCTGCTGAGGATAATATTGCCGCTCGGAAAAAACGGGTAGGCTGTCCACGCGCCTGAGAAGCCGGGATTATCCGTGTTGGGCACGGTGTCGAAAAAGGCGACTTCCACAGGGTTCGCCATGTCGCTGATATCGAGGACACGCATCCCGCTGGCGTAGTTGGCCTGATACACAAAGTTGCCGCGCACGTACTGGTTGTGGTCCGACGAGCCCGAAACGCCGAAGTATTCGGTCAGCACCTCGGGGTTGTCGAGGTCGGCGAGGTCCCAGACGATGGTGCGGGTGCGCGCCGCGAGGCCGCCCGTCTCATCCAGTTCGTCGTCCTGCAAAAAGTAGCGATGGTCGTCCGTCAGCCAGCCCTGATGTACATACGCCGCGTTCGGATACGTGGCCCGCGAGATGGCAACGGGGTTGGCTTTGTCGGTCACATCGGCGATGCCGAGGGTAAACTCGCTGGCGTTGAAGCAGAGTTCGCGCCCGAAATAATCGGTGTCGGGGCCGTGGTAGACCACACATTGTGCGTCGTGGATGTAGCCCGGTGCGACGCGTCCGCCCGTTTCGGGATCAAGAAAACATCCGGCAAACTCCGGGTTGACGGGATCGCTGATGTCGATCATGTGCAAACCCGCTCCGCACCCCGGATCCGGCTGCGGCTCGCCTGTGATGCCGACGGCGTAGGCAAACCCCGTTTCCTCGTTGATGATCACGTTGTGCGCCTCGTCGAAACCGTCGTAGCGGGCCGTTTCGGTGAAGGTAACCGGCGGATTGGTGACAGCGCGGAGTTGGGTGAGGTCGAACACCTGCATGCCCTGATTGCCCACGTTGTCGGCCACGATGAAGGCGTGATTGGCGTAGACCTTCACATCGCGCCAGGTGGCGACGAAGCTGCCGTTGCTGCGCGGCAAAAAGCCCACCACCACCGGATTCAGCGGGTCGGTGACATCCACAAACGAGACGCCATCATCCACGCCAGCCAGCGCATATTCGCGGTCGGTTTCGGGATCGACCCAGCCCCACAGGTCATTCGCATCGGCCCCGGTCCCCAGCACATCGGTGGGAATGTAGGCCAGCAGTTCCACGCCTTGGCACGGGAAACCCGCCGCGTTGCCCTGTTCACAGGCGATGCGCTCGCCCGTAATGGCCTCGGCGACGGTGCCCGATCCGGCGATGGGGAGTTGCTCGATCCAGGTGTCGGCTTCGTCAAGCGCAAACAAAGCGCCTCCACCAAAGCCGTCATTTCCATTTAAGGCACCGGCGATGCCGGTGGCCTCACCGAGGGCGACGCTCCATCCAAACTCGCCGCCGCCGCTGACGGATAACTCTTGCTGCTCAAACCAGCGGTTGCCGCCGCTGTAGCGGTACACATACACCGCGCCCGTGCGGTTATTCCGGCGGCGGGCCCCCACCCACAACTCCTCGCCCCGCACGGCGATGGCATTGCCAAAAATGTCGGGATCGGTGGCGGTGCGGGTGAGCTTGGCATGTTCGGTCCATTCGCCGGTGGTTTCGTCGGGGGTGAACACATAGGCCCCGCCCTGGAAACCGTTGTGGGTGGCGGCACCAATGGCCAGCACCCCTTCGTCCACGTCCAGTGCAAAGCCAAAGCGGTCGCCCGGCACGGTGTCCAGGGCTACCAGCTTCTGCGCCTCGGCCCAGCCTCCGCTGTTATTACGCCGGAAGACATACACGGCGCCGCCGCCCGTTGCAAGCTGCGCCCCCACAAAGGCTTCCTCTCCTTGCACCTTCACAGCCCAACCGTGAAACTCGCCCTCGGTAGCATCGCCCCCAACGAGCCGGGCTTGCTGCACCCACGCGCCACTTCCGTCCTCTTGCGCAAACACATACGCCGCCCCCGTTCCGCTCGCCGAGGCCCCCACAATCACTGTTTCGCCATCGGTGGCGACGGCTTCGCCGAAGTTCTGATTGGGAAACGAGTCGTCAGGTTGCAGCCGGGCTTCCTCCAGCCATGTGTCGTCGGCTTGCCGCCGAAAGATATGCACGGCCCCAGCGGTGTTATCCACCGTGTGTGCGCCCACCACCAGCAGGTTTCCGGCAAGGTCTACCGCCTGCCCGAATCCATCGCCTCGGCTGGGCTGCCCGGCCTGCAACACCTGCACCTGCGTCCAATTCCCCTCAATATCACTGGCATACACAAACACGCGTCCGGGCTCTACGAGGCTACGGCCTTCGCCTACCACGGCGCGGTGTCCGTCCATCGCCACGGCCTCCCCAAAGCCTTTGCCCTCCACCTCCACATCTAAAATATCAGACTTGGCAAACCCGACAGGTTGTGCTTGCACATGCGTGGAGGTGATGGCCCCCAGCGCAAGTACCACAAAAGCGATAAGACGGATCATGTGTGTGCGCATCAAGAAGGTTTATTTGAGAAGTGAGACCGCCCGAAGCTGCTGGGTGTGCGCCCCGGTGGCCCGGACGAAGTAGGTGCCACTGGATAATCCCGCCGCGTCGAAGCGAAGCGCGTGCGTACCGACGGGCAATAGCCCTTCGTGCAGCGTTGCCACGCGCCGCCCAAGTAGGTCATACACGGCGACGGTCACCTCACCCGGGGCCGCCAGCGTCAGGTCCAGCGAAGTCGCAGGATTAAACGGGTTGGGGTAGGCGGCGGATAGGGAAAAGGCGTCGGGAAGCTCAGCGACCCCTTCGGTATCGACGGCGACAATCAGGCTGGTGGCGGCCTGTCCATCGGAGAGTACCACAGCGGGATGCGGGCGGTTTTGCTGAGCAGCATCCAGAAAGCCAGAAAGAAGCAGCGTGATCGCCTCCCCTGCATGATCCGAAACATCCAACTTGTAGCGGTACGACTGACCATCGGCATCGATTACCATTTGATACAGGCCGGGCGGGACGGACTGATAGCCACTTACTGCTCCATAATCCAGATCCACGCCCAATGCCAGGGCGGGGCCGCCGATGCCTTGCATGGACACCGTCACGCCTCCTGCATCGATGACGCCTTGCGCCACAAACACATCCACGTCGGCGGCATCGCGGGCCTGCAACAGCGCATCGGGCTTAAGCGCCACGCTGAGTGCTGTATCAAAGCCATCGGGGTTGCGCTCGTAGGCATCGGGGTCGGTGACGCCTTGAAGGACCAGCACGTACGTTTCGGTGGCACCCAGCGTCACGGGCACCGTGAGTAGTGGCTCTGCGTCGGGCGTGCCATCCGCAGGCAGCAGCCGCAGTTCATGCGCGGTGCCGCCAGGAAGCGTGAGCAAATCGGTCCCATGTTGGTATTCCAACCCGGCGGCGATGAGTTCGTCGCCGATATACACATCAACGACCTCCACGGCGGGATCGGACATATTGTGGATGAGTTGCGCCCGCGCCATGCTGGCATCCGGCGCATTTACTTGTACGCTCACTTCGGCGGCATCGGTGCCACCCGTGGGGTCCTGTACGGCGTACGCAAACCCATCACGACCCGAAAAATTGCGGTTCGGGCGGTAGGTGATGCTTCCATCGGCGTTGACGGTGGCGGTGCCGTTGGCAGGCGGGGTTGCCAGCGTCAGCGTCAGCGCCTCGCCATTGGGGTCGAGGTCGTTGGCTCCTACCTCGATGCGTACCTGCGCGTTGGTGGAGGTCGTGGCGTAGTCGTTGCGGGCGGCAGGACGCAGCGGCATCGCCGGACGCACCAGAAAGAGCCCGCCCGAAATGTCGCTGACCAGCACCGTGCCGCTCTTAAAAAACGGATACACGCTCCAGGCCCCCGACTCCCCTTGCGGCGCGGTGTCGAGGTAGGCAATTTCCACTGGATCCAGCCGATCGCTGATGTCGAGCAAGCGGAAACCCGCGCCGTAATTGGCCTGATACATATAATCGCCCACAATGTACAGGTTGTGGTCAGTGGACGAGGTGTTGGCGCGGTGTTCGGCCACCAGTTCCGGCGCGTCGAGATCGACGAGGTCCCAGATGTAGGTGGTTGTGCTCAGGTTAAACGAGTTTTCGTCGGCTTCGTCGTTCTGGTAATAATACCGATGATCGTCGGTCAGCCACCCCTGGTGCGTGTAGGCCGCCGTCGGGTAGGTCGCCGTGCTTAATTCGACGGGCTGGCTTTTGTTGGTCACATCGGCAATGGAGATGCCACGTTCGTCCGCGCCGATGCAGATCTCCTGGCCCTGGTGGTCTTCATCGGGGCCCCGATAGATGACGCACTGCGCGTCGTGCGTGTAGCCCCGCCCGACGGACGAGTTAAAACATCCGGCAAAGTCGGGCTCGGCGGGCTCGCGCACGTCGATGATATGGAGGCCGAGGCCACACGGCTGGTCGCCGCCGCTAGAACCGACACTATAGGCAAAGCCCGTCTCCTCGTTGATCACGATGTTGTGCGCACTGCCAATGCCCGTGTAGCGGGCCGTCTCTTCAAAAATCGTGGGCTCGGTGACGGTACGCAGTTGCGTAAGGTCGAAGACCTGCACGCCGTGCTGCCCCGCTCCGTCGGCCACAATAAACGCATGGTTCTCGTACACCTTCACGTCGCGCCAGGTGGTGGCGACGGTGTTACTGCGCAACGCGCCGAGGTAGAGCGGGTCTTCAGGGTTGGTCACGTCAACAAACGTAACGCCGTTGAACATACTCGCCAGCGCATACTCATGGCCCGTATCGGGGTCGGTCCAGCCCCAGAGGTCATTTGCCGCACTGGGCGCAAACTGCTCGCCGATGTCAAACGACGAAACGGGCAGGTTGGCAAAAACATCGACGCTGCTACACGACAGGCCCACTACAAACCCGTTCTGGCACAGCGTGGCGACCCGGTCGATGGCGGCCTGTCCTTGTGCAGGCACCGCCGCGAGCAACCCAACGGCCAACAGCCAACAGATTCGTTTCATAGGATTTATATGATTTGATCAAGAACACAGTATACGAGGGGGAATTGCGCAGAAACAGGCAATTTTGTGCCCGGTGTTGGGAAGTGGGGGAAGCGAAATGTATGTTGCTTGCCCTTGTTCGTTCCAGCTTCAGCAATTCCTTATGATGGCCCTCACCAACCGCCTCGTTTGTATCACCGGCGCTTCGGCAGGGATTGGCGCAGCGTGTGCTACGGCCTTTGCGCAGGCCGGTGCCCGCCTGCTCCTCTGCGCCCGCCGCCCCGACAAACTCGACGCCGCCGCCACCCAGCTTCGGAAAACACACGGCGTAGACATCCACACGTTTACCCTTGATGTACGCGACGCCGACGCGGTGACCACCGCCTTCGCTGAATTGCCCGACGCATGGCAGGCCATCGACGTGCTGGTGAACAACGCGGGACTCTCGAAGGCAATGGATCCGGTGTACGCCAACACCATCGGCGACATCGACGTGATGGTGGACACGAACGTGAAGGGGTTGCTGTACGTGACGCGGGCGGTGGTGCCCGGCATGAAGGACCGCAACCACGGCCACATCATTAACATCGGCTCGACGGCGGGGCACGCCGTATACCCCGGCGGCACCGTGTATTGCGCAACGAAGCACGCGGTGGGCGCGCTCACGCAAGGGCTCAAGATGGACCTGCACGGCACCCGCGTGCGCGTCTCGACGGTGGACCCCGGCATGGTGGAGACCGACTTCAGCCTCGTGCGCTTTGAGGGCGATGCCGCACGCGCCGACGCCGTCTACGCCAACACCGAACCGCTCACCCCCGACGATGTGGCCGACGCCGTGGTGTGGTGTGCCAGCCGTCCCGCGCGGGTTAACATTCAGGAGATTATCTTAACCACGGTGGATCAATCGTCGGCGACAATGATTCACCGCCACGCTCCCTGACCCTGAGGCCACCCGGTTCCTTTCCATGCGTGTTGTTTTTCCTGCCGCCTTGCTGCTTTCGGTGCTGCTCCTCACCGGATGCTCGGCTGGTGCCCAACTGGCGCAAAAAGACGCGACCATCGACTCGCTGCACGTCGTCAACCGGCACCTGACCGCCGATGTGTATGCCCTCGAAGACTCCATCCTCTTCTTCAAAGACATCGACTCGGGCCAGTATTACCGCGACCGGGGCGTGCTGCGCGACAGCATCGAAAAGCTCAACTTCCTGCTGGCCGAGCAGACCGATCCACTGCCACCGCCTGCCCTCGCCGTCCTGTCCGTCGATGCGCTGTTTGCCCCCGCCAGCGCCACCCTCACCCCGGAAGGCCAATCCACCCTTGCCAGCTTGGTTGATACACTCCGCACGATGAACGGCCGCATCCGCGTAGAGGGCCATGCCGACAATGTGCCCGTGAGCGGTAGCCTCCAGGAAAAATACCCCAGCAACTGGGAGCTTTCGGCGGCCCGCGCCGCTGCCGTCGTGCGCTTCTTCACCGAAAACGACCTGCCCCCTGCCCGCTTCGAGGTCGTCAGCTTCGGCGACACCAACCCAAAAACTCCCAACACCTCCGCCGCCGGACGCCGCGCCAACCGCCGCATCCGTCTTGTGGTGGTGCCATGGTAGCATAGCTGTCGGCTGTTAGCTCCTGGCTATCCGCTTTCTAATTTGCGCCGATAGCTGAAAGCCGACAGCCGATAGCTGCAAGCCACAAAACCCATGCTCAAACGTCTGCTCCTCTTCCTGTTGGTTGTCATCGCCGCCTTCGCTGCGTTTGTGGCGTGGGGCAGCCGAGGGACACTTGATGAAAGTGAGTGGGCTACCATCACCACGTACGACGCCGTGGTCCCACCGCCTGCCGACACGTTCACGGTGGTGACGTACAACCTCGGCTACCTGTCGGGCTTAACGAACAACCGCGCTATCACGCGCACGGAGGCGATGTTCGACGCCAACCTGGAGGCTGCTGCGCGGATGCTTGATTCGCTGGATGCGGACTTCATCGCGTTTCAGGAGATTGACCTCGGCGCAAACCGGTCGTTTGGCGTACAGCAGGTGGACGAACTGGCGGAGCGCGGTGGCTATTTTGCGGCCGCCACCGCGGTCAACTGGGATGAGCGCTATGTGCCGTTCCCCGGCGCGTTGTACGACCCCAGCGACCATTTCGGCCAGATGCGCTCCGGGCAGGCCGTCCTGAGCCGCTACCCGATCCTCGAACACCACCGCGTCGTCCTGCCGCCCCTTACCGACATTCCGTGGCTCCCGGCGTTTCTGGATCCCCTCGGCACACGGTTTTTCATCGACCGCCTCGCGCAGATCGTGATTGTGGATGTAGACCAACCGTTGGTGCTGATCAACGTCCACCTCGAAGCCTGGGGCGCGGCACTTCGCGAACAACAAGCCGTGGTGGTGCGCGACCTAGTGCAGCAATATGCGGATACATACCCCGTGCTTCTCCTCGGCGACTTCAACACCCCGCTTCCGCTCGATCCCAGCGAGGAAACCCTGCCGACCCTGCTCGCAGACGGCACCCTCCTCGAAGCCTTCTCCGACACCCTGGCGTCTCTCCCCGGCACCTATCCCGCCGACGACCCGCAATACAAAATCGACCACCTTTTCTACGAGCCCGCCGACGTACAGGTGGTGGATGCGTTTGTCATCGATGGCACGCCCCAGCCCTCCGACCACCGCGCCGTAGCCGTGCGCTTGATGTTGTCTACCGATTCCAGCGCCGTGGATTAATCATTCGGTGGCTAGCTTTTGGGGTCACCGCTCCGCCGCGCAACTCTGCCAGATTGAGAGATCCTGAAACAAGTTCAGGATGACATTTAGGACGCAAAGAACACCCTCCAACCTCACCTATGGCTCGGCCACCTCCCTAAAGACAAGAGTGTTGCGTCAACTCTGACATTTAAGCATCTCTCCCTTTCCCCCATACCCCCTTTCTCCCACACCTCAATCACCCCTTCAAGTCCTTCTCCAACTGCTCGATGTTGTCCCGCAGGTCGGCGGCAAGTTCAAAGTCGAGGTTTTCGGCGGCGTCGAGCATTTCGGTGCGCATCTGCGTGATGAGGTCACGCTTTTGGTCGGGCGTGAGGTATTTCACGACGGGGTCGGCGACGATGCTGGGCAGCTTGGGCTCGCCGTACTGGTGGCGCGAGGCCGGTTCGCGGTCGCCCGCTTGTTTTTCCTCGGCGATGACGGTACCGCGCATGATCTGGTCGCGGTCTTTGGTCACGGTCCGGGGCACGATGCCGTGTTCTTCGTTGTACGCCAGTTGGATCTCACGGCGGCGCTCGGTCTCGTCCATCATCCGCTGCATCGAGCCGGTGATTTTGTCGGCGTACATGATGATGATGCTGTTGATGTTGCGGGCGGCGCGGCCTGCCGTCTGGATCAGCGAGCGCTCGGAGCGGAGGAAACCTTCTTTATCGGCGTCGAGGATGGCGACGAGTGCCACTTCGGGCAGGTCCAACCCTTCGCGCAACAGGTTGACGCCCACCAGCACGTCGAAGACGCCGAGCCGCAGGTCGCGCAGCAGGTCCACCCGCGCCAGCGCATCGATGTCGGAATGTAAGTAGCGCACCGCGATGCCGAACGAATCAAGGTAGTCGGACAGGTCTTCGGCCATGCGCTTCGTGAGCGTGGTCACCAGCACCCGCTCGCCGCGGTCGATGACGGTACGGACTTCGTCCATCAGGTCATCGATCTGGTTCTCGGTCGGACGCACCTGGACCTTGGGGTCGGGAATGCCGGTCGGGCGGATGATCTGCTCGACGAAGACGCCCGCTGTTTTTTCCAACTCGTAGTCGCTGGGCGTGGCGCTGACGAAGATCACCTGATGGTGCCGGTCCTCGAACTCTTCAAATGTCATCGGGCGGTTGTCCAGCGCCGAGGGGAGCCGGAAGCCATGCTCCACGAGGTTCAGCTTGCGGGCGCGGTCACCGTTGTACATCGCCCGCACCTGCGGCAGCGTCACGTGGCTCTCGTCGATCACCAGCAAAAAGTCGTCGGGGAAATAGTCGAACAGACACGCGGGGCGTTCGCCGGGCGCGCGGCCCGTCAGGTGGCGGCTGTAGTTCTCTATGCCGGAGCAATAGCCCACCTCGCGCATCATCTCGATGTCGAACATCGTGCGTTGCTCCAGCCGCTGCGCCTCCAGCATCCGCCCGTCTTCGTGCAGCACCGCCAGCCGCCAGCGCAGTTCGTCCTCGATGCTGAAGATGGCGCGTTCCAGTTGCTCGCGGGGCGTGACGAAGATTTTCGCGGGGTAGATCGTCAGGATTTGCTCTTCGTGCATCTCCTTACCCGTCAGCGGATCGAAGACGGCAATGCGGTCGATTTCGTCGCCCCAGAACTCAATGCGGTAGGCGAGTTCTTCGAGGTACGCGGGAAAGATGTCCACCACGTCGCCGCGCACACGGAAGCGCCCCGGCAGAAATTCGAGGTCGTTGCGCTCGTAATAAATGTTGATGAGTTGGCGCAGCAGCTCGTTGCGCTCGATCTCAACACCGGGTCGCACCTGGACGATCTGGCTTTTGTATTCTTCCGGCGAGCCGAGGCCGTAGATACACGACACCGACGCCACCACAATCACATCGCTGCGCCCCGACACCAGCGCCGATGTGGTCCGCAGCCGCAGCCGGTCGATGCGGTCATTCACGGCCATGTCCTTCTCAATGTAGGTGTCCGAGTGGACGATGTATGCCTCCGGCTGATAGTAGTCGTAGTACGAGATAAAAAACTCGACGGCGTTGTTCGGGAAAAACTGCTTAAACTCGGCGTAAAGCTGTGCAGCGAGCGTTTTGTTGTGGCTCATCACCAGCGTCGGCTTGCCCGCGTTGGCAATGACGTGGCTGGCCGAAAACGTCTTGCCCGTGCCCGTCGCGCCCAGCAGCGTCTGGTAGTTGTCGCCACGTTCCAGCCCGTCGGTGAGTTCAGCGATGGCCCGCGGCTGGTCGCCCATCGGGGTAAATGGTGCGTCGAGTTGGAAGGCTTGGTCGAGGTAGGCGTCGTGCATGGATTAGGTCAGCAGGTCTTTCAGGTCGGCAGGTCGCAGGTCGGTCTTAATGCTGGGAAAAAGCTGTTCCGTTCCATCGCCAAGCGGAGGTGCCTTGCAGATGTACCCCGCCGATCCAGCGGTCGATCCCGTTGAGGTGGATCGCGGCGGCGGTGCGCTGGTGGACGGCGTGACCGGATTCGCTCAGGTGCAAGCGCTGGTTCAGGAAAGCGGCTGGCGGTTTGCCGAGCGGCGGGGGTTGAAACGGGGTGTGGTCGGTGGTGTGTAAGAGCGGGTGTGGGCCTTGCGTGAGGGCGGCGAGGCGCAGCCAGAACGAAGCATCGCCCATAAACTTGGCGTCTTCCTGTGCCTGCGTCGCTTGAAACAATGCGCCGGGTGCGTGCACCCCACCAGCGACGACATCCAGAATCTGCTGCTCCGTGCGCGAAAGCCCGTTTTTAGTGTGTGGATATTCCTCGGCAAGGCGATGCAGCGCGGCATGCAAAAAAGGAAGCGCCGTGGTATCAACATCGAGCAAGGCGGCGAGCGGCTCCGGCGTGCTTTCACCCAACGCCTTCCATGCGGCCTGGGCGAGGGTATATTGATCCGGCATCACCAACGGGCGGACTTGATGCAGTGCCTGCAACCGCTCTGGGCTTGATTCGGAAACAAATTCAGCCTCGCAGATCAGCGAAACCGGTGTTGTCAGATCAAGCCCAGCCAGCCGGTCCAAAATCTGAAGCAGTTGCAGTTGGTCGTACAAATCATGTTCAAACCACAGCACCACCTCGTCATACGACGCCGCGTTTGCGAGCGTCGCATCGCGTTGCTCGAAACGGGCGCGGACGTTTTCCTTCTCGGCCCAGCCACACGCGGCGATAAACGCGGCACGGGTTTCAAGAAGCACTTCGGGCGGCTGTTGGGTGGGCACGGGACCGTCGTGCAACACGTCGTCCCACGAGACAAAATCGCCCGTGAACCCGGCATGCTGCAAGGTGGCGACGGCACTCTGGCCGTTGGTGACAAACAGCGTAGGCGAAGCAGCGGCCATAAAAAACCGAGGGTGGGAATAAAGCAGTGGGGGAAACGCACGAAGATAGAGGCACTGGGTGCCACCCCTATGTCAGGGGGCAGGCATCATGCTTGTTGCGCTGGGTGCTTTTTCCGTCAAACCATCTGCATTCCCCACATCAGTCACTGTCCCATCCAGCAGGTCATTCAGCCAGGCATTTGCGGTTTTCCCCGCGATGGGCTCCCCAAACAGGCGGCTGTTGCTAAAAAGAAAGGTGTGTTCGCTACCCGGCGCGAAGTACGTCGCCCAATTGTCGGGCATCCGACTGCGTAGGTCAAAAAGGGCCGCATCAAAGATATCCGCGTTCAGAAGGGGCGGAAACCCGTTGCCGTCATAATCGGCAAAGCCGAGGAAGAAGCGGATGGTTTCGTCGTGGCGGTGCGAAAAGAGTCCAAAATGCGCGGCGGGGTAGCGTTCGCTGTAATAGTCGTAGATGCCTTCGAGTCCATCGCCGGTGGCCGAGATGCGCTGTGGAAAGTCGTTGGGCAGGGTTGCCTCGAAGTTCCAGAGCGTGCGGAAGGTCTGTTGCAAGCTGGGCGGAAAGGCCGCATCGTCGGCGAAGACGGGGCCGGAGTCCACCAGCAACGTCAGGCTGTCTGTTCCGGTGATCGGGCTAAAGGTTTGCGCCACCAAATCGAAGTTGAACAACGCCCCGAAGCCTCCCGCGCTGGCACCCATCAGCAAGACGCGCTCCTGGTCGCTGAACGCAGGCGCGAGGGCGTCCATGTAACGCTCCATGTTGCGGTGCCCCACAAACTGCTGCGGCCCAAAGGACGAAACCTCCGTGTCCGGCGCATCGCCCGCATGCACATCGCCGGTGCAGTAGGGCACGTAGACGAGGTTCCAGTCGCGAAGCGGGTTTTCCGGGTTGCTCGCGTCGAACACACCCTGGTTGCCACGCACCGAAAGACCCGATCTAAATTCAGGCTCGCCAAAAAACGTCAGGCCCTGCACGCAGGTAATGCCATTAAAACACGCCCCGCCCCCTTCGAGGTAGATGGCAAGGCGCGTCGCATTCTCTTGCACCCGGATGCCAATCCCCGTCGGCGAGCCGTCGCGGCACTGCGCTCCGTTGATGGGCACCCACTCCCATTCGCCCAAGGACAGGCTGGCCCGGTCGATTTCTAGGCTGTCGTCGGCACTGTCGCAGCCCGCCAGCAACACCACCAGCAGGACACCCAACAACCACGTCTCCAGAGACTTCATAACCATCAAGCGATTGGATCAACAACGGACGCTATCAACGCAGGAAGGGGCTGGGAGATTCAAGACTGAGGAGGCTTTCGGCTATCGGGGCGAGACGTGCCGGGGCACGTCTTTACGATCTGCCCTAACTTCGCCCTTGCCAACCCCTCAGCGCCCGGTGACCTCGAACACAAACAGCCCGTGCGTGCGGTCGCTGACGTAGACGTTGCCGGACGGCGTAAACGGATAGACGCCCCACGCGCCGTTGAAGCCTTGCTGGTTAACATCCGGGTCGGTGTCGTATTCATCGGCGAGGATCGGCTGCGTGGGGTCTTCCACATCGTAGACGCGCAGCCCGGCGGCATAGTACGAGACAAACGCGATCTCGTCGTCGATGTAGAGGTTGTGCACTGTTGCAAAGGTGTCAACAATACTGGTGACGAGTTCGGGGACAGCCGGGTTTTGCAGGTCCCACACGGTGATGTCGGCATTGGCATCGAGGGAAAGCTCGTCGCACACATACAGGTAGCGCCCGTCGGCGGTGGGCCAGCCGCTGTGGTGATACTGGATCGTGGGAAGCGTGATGCTGCCGAGGAGCAGCGGGTCGGCAGGGTCGGTGATGTCGTAGATATGCGTCGCATCGCCGTGGAAGTCGTACAGGCGGTTGCCAATGGCGGTGGCATCGTGGCCGTTCGAGGGCGTGTCTTCTTGCCAGATCAGCACGGGATTGGCCGGGTCGCTCCGCAGGTCAAAGATGCGCAGCCCCGGCACCTCGGCGTATAGCAGACCCTGGTCGTCGATGAAGATGTTGTGCGCCGACGGGAAACCGCCCACAACAACCGGATTGGCAGGGTCCGACAGGTCGATGATGCGCCCAAGGTCTTGCCCGCCATCGGGGCCACCCGTGACGGTGTAGGCGTACTGCTGCCACGTCTTGATATCAAAGCCGGAGCCTTCGTTTACCGTGCCCACGACCGTAGGTGCGCCGGGGGCGGATACATCAATGACGTACAGCGCGGGCCATTCGCGGTTGATGCCGAGCGTGCCGAGCAGCGCGTATTCCTTGTCGGTGTCGGGGTCGGCGTAGCCCCAGATGTCGGCATACGGCACGGCTTCGGGTGTGAGTTGGCCCAGCAGGTTGACCGTAATCACACGCGGCCCCGTTTCCGCGCTGTCGCACGCGGCGAGGAGGAACAGTAAGACAAACGGCGCAGCCCAGCGCATCGGCAGGATCGGTTGGTGAAGGAGAGTCCCCAAGAAGCAAAAGGGAAGCGCCGGGTGCAAGGCAAAAAGTGAAGGCTGGAGCCCCTCGTTTTTCATCGCTCCAATTCAGCCTCTTGAAAGCCAAAGGCGACGTGGCGACCTCATCCCGTCTGCGGTGCTTTTTCCTCGCGGGGTGAGATCACCACAGGATCTACGATCCTTCGTGATGACAAGAAAATGAATGTCTTGCAGAGGCTGGGGGTGTTCGGGGCGTACATACACCCTCCGACCTCGCCTGTAGCTCGGCCACCTCCCTCAAGGGAGGGGGTTTGCGTAGGTCCTGTATGAATGGGTCAACCTACCTGTACCAGTTCCTTCAGCGCGTCCCACGTTCGCTCACAATTGCGTCCGTCTGCGCCGAGCATGTAGGTATCGAGGAATGTTTGGGCTTGGGACTCGCAGCAGGTGGGATCTTCAAGTGCCTGATCGACGGCGGCGAGCAGTTCGTCGAAGTCGTGCGCCAACAAGCCACCATGTTCTTGCGGGGGCAGCTTCCAGATGTAGCGGGCCGACTCGACTTTTTTCGTCACGACGCCCGCCACGGTGTATTGTCGCCACAGAAACGCCTCGTCGGCGCTGCGCACGGGGTAGATATGAATGGTGGGGCGGCGCGTGGCATAAAACAGGTTGGCGATGCTGCTGTAGTTCGTCAGCAACACGTCGGCGACCTGCATGTCGAGGTAGTTGTCGGGGTCCTGGTCCTTAAACTTGAGCAGGACGTGGGCGTGGCGGCTCGCCAGTTCATGCAAAAACCGGCGGTAGGGTTTGTCGAAGCGGTACGAGTCGTGCAGGCGCAGGATGACGTTGACGTCGTGCTCGTCAAACCGCGTCAGCAAGCGCTCGAACAAGTCGGCGTCGGTGCCCCAGTGGGCGAACAGTTCGCCGTAATGCCACGTGGGCGCGAGCAGCACGGTTTTGCGGTTGACGACATCGAACGGGTAATACGGCTGCGCCCGCGCCCGGTCGAGCCGTTCGCGCAGGTCGTCATGGCTGGCGGCACCGAGGATGCGGCAGTTGGCTGCATCGAAGCCGCTGACGGTGGTGCGGTGCTCCTGATCCCAGGGCCCAAAGCATTGCCACCGGAAGTCGGGATTCGGCTGGCGGGCATCGCCCCAGGTGCGGCGAAGGCCGCTGTGCAGCCAGCGCATCTCTTTTTCGTCGTTCGGCCCTTTCCACCCGAAGCCGTGCCACAGCATCATCGCCTTCGGTGAGGTGCGGAACAGCGGCGGGCGGTTGTCCATCAGCGTCACATCGGCGTGAAAGACATGTTTGCTGAGAAGGTGGTGGTACGCCCGGCGGGGGATGAAGTCGGCACGCAGGGGGAATAACTCGGCGACGCCCTGCTTGAGAAACGCAGCAGGGTCGTCCATCACAATCTTGACCTCGGCGTCGGTGTGCTGATCTAGATACTTGGTGAAGCTCCAGAGGTCAGCGCCAAACGTGGTAGGCCAGACAAGGACGTGCATACAAAAACGGCGTCATCAAAAAGGGGTCCCGGCGAAGCAGGTGGGGCGCAATATAGGCAGCGCTTTTCAACAATCGCTACCGAAACTGCTGGGCAAAATCATCCATCACGGCCTGCCACGTGGCGCGGCTCTGCTGGTGGGTGGCATGAGCCAGCGTCCACTGGCGCGGGGCGTACGTCGTCGTGGCCAGCGAATCCAGAAAACGACCCACCTCCTCCTTCAACTGCGGCAGGTCGTGGTACGCCACGTCGGGGTCGATGAGGTACACGTCCTGCGGACGGTCGCGGTCTTGCATCAGGCCCACGCGGGTGAAAAAGCAGGGCAGGTTCATTGCCATCGCCTCGTTGCATACGATGCTGTTGCCCTCGTAGCGGCTCAGGTGCAGGAAGGCGCGGGCAGAACGCATGCGGTCGGGTACGTCGTCCGGGGCGCAGTTGAGCGGCTCGAAGCGCCAATCGGGGAAGTGGGCCGCCAAGGGGGGAATCAGATCGCGTCCTTTGTGCTTAAACCGGGCGTCGTGCAGGATCAGGCGGGAGCCTTCATTGTCCAGCTTACCGTCGAAGCGCTTGATGTCGATGGGGTGGTAGATCACGTGTGCCGCGCCGCTGCCGTACAGCCGCTCGAAGGTCTCGGCGATCCATTGGGCACAGGCCACCCACAGCGTGTTGCGCCGCCGGGCGGCGCGGCGTTGGGCGCGTTGGAGCCGCCAGTGGTTAAACTTCCGCGTCGCCGAAAACTTAACCGCCCCCACGCCATGCTGAAACCCGATCACCGGGATGTCCTCGGGCCAGTCGAGCACGCGCTGGTTGTCGCACACCACCGGAATCTTTTCGCGCTGCACCCACCCAAAGTCGCGCCGTTCGGGCGTCATAAACGTCACCTCGTCGAACACCAGCCGCAGGTTGCGCGCAAACGTCTCGACACCGCCCGTGGTGGTCTCGGGGTCGTAGCGGCTGTAGTGGACGATGTGGTACGGTAGCTTTTCCATAAAAAGGTAAAAGAGTCAGGCATCAGGGCGGCGACGGCGGAAGGCCTTGAGGAGCACATATTCGCGGAGGAACCGCCATTCCGCACGGCTGATCAGTCCGGTGAGCGAGCCCACCAGCGCAAAGCCAAAAAGAATGATGGCCGCCTCGCTGAGCAGGGCCCAAAGCGGTGTGGTCTCTACGTTAAACTTAAAGAAAACCGCCAGCGCGACGGCGGGCAGGGCCGCCAGCACCACCTTGAACCACGCCCCCAGCGGAAACACCTGCCGGAACGGCACACCCGCCGTCTTGCCAATATACCAGGTATAGCCACACACCATCGGGATAAAGGCGAGCATGGTACCCAGCGCGGGGCCGTTAAACCCGATCCACCACACCAGCGGCACGCTGATCACCACGTTCGACATAAACGCGATGAGGGCGGCGCGGAAGACGTATTTTGGCTTGCCCGCCGCGACGAGGATGGTGCCAAACGCGGTGATGCGGCCCATTGTCATTAGCGCATAAAAACGCAGCACGCTGGCCCCATTTACGTAGTCGGCGGTGAAAAGCAGCGTAATGGTTTCTTCGGCAGCCACGACAAAAACCAGCGCAATCGGCACCACAAGCAAGGCTGTTTTGCTGGCCTGCTCGCGCCACACGCCCACGGCTTCTTTCAGGCGGCCTTCCTTGAACAACTCGCTGAAGCGCGGCCCATACGCCACGCCCACGGCATAGGCGAGACTGGGGATGATGGGCACCTGCCAACTCCCGGCTGTGTACTCGGCGTACGCTATCGCGCCGAGGGGAATGATGAGGAAGCGGTCGAAGCGGTTGTTGATGTTCGAGATCAACTCTGTGACACCGACGGGCAACGCAAAGTTGATCATACGACGCACGCTCAGGTCGGTCGGCGCACGCGGGGTATCGCGGTAGACGCGGTAAAAAAAGAACAGCGTCGTCAGCCCAAACACGATCCCGACACTGCTCAACACGAGCATCACGGTCCACACACTCGCGCCCAGCGCCAGCGGCACCAGTGTCCCGAGGCTCATGCCCAGCGAGCGGATGATGGAGGTGCTCGCGGCGGCCCGGTCGCGGTCTTCAATGACCAGCAGGTTGGGCAACATCCGCATCGGCAGGTCGCCCAGCGGCAGCCCGGCGAGGGCGATGAGATAATGCAGCCGCACCTCGGTCTCCAGCACCTCGGCGGCGCTCAGGCCTGCGATGAGCAGTTGGACGAGTACCGCGCCGAAGCCAAGACTCAGCAGCAACCGCCCCATGCGCCCGGCGATGGCGCGGCGTTCGCCCCGCGACCGCGTGGGCAGGTGAAACGCCAGCGTACCCGGCAACCCCAGCGTCAACACCATGGTGATGGTGGTGTTGATCAGCAGCAGCGACGTCAGCACGCCCACCTCGGTTTTGCCCAACAGCCGCACGATGATGAGCGGGGCGATGACTTCGGTGAGGCCCGCCAGAATATGCCCGACGGCAAGCACCCCGGCCTGATGGGATGCCTGAGATTTTTTGTCGGCGACGGGATTCAACGAAGCAGGAACCGGGTGAGGATCAGAAACAGCCAAAAAGCACCCAAAGAACGGGCACGCATAAAGTTTGGAAGATACGCCTTCGATCTGCTCAAGAACGCAAGAATTCGACCATCACAGCCGCGCCGCGATGAAGTGAAGCACCTTTTCCGCCCGCCGGTCCCATGTTAACGCTTCGCCATCGGTGCGGGCTTGCGTGGCGAGGCGCAGACGCAGGGCCTCGTCGTCGAGTAGCTGGCGCAAGCGGGCGAGGGCGGCGTCGAAGGCGTCGGGCGTGACGAGGGCGGCGTTGTGGTTGTCGGTCAGCACCTCCTCCACGTCGGGCGTGCGCCCCGCGAGGATGGCGCGTCCGGCGGCGAGGTAGAGGAAGGTTTTGATGGGCAGGACGGTGTTGCCCACGTTTTCCAGCGGCTTGCTCGTGGGTGGGATAAGCAGCACGTCGGCGGCGTAGAGGTACGGCACCGTCGCGCTGAGCGGCTGCCACGGCACGATGCGCACGTTGCGGAGCCCTGCCGCCCGTTGCTCCACCGGCCCATAGCCCTCCGAGCCCACCAGCACAAATGTCACCTCCGGCAAGGCCTCGGCGAGGTCCAGCACCAGTCCCAGACCTTTCTTTAGCGACACGCGCCCCGTGTACACCACTGTCGGCTGTTCGGGCAATCCACATTGCGCCCGCGCCTGTTGGGGCGTAAGCGACGGTTGCAGCACCCGGGGATGGTGGCCGTTGTGCGCGGTGAGCAGCTTCTCGCGGGGTACACCGATGCGGGCATAGCTTTCCATCGCCAGCCGCGAATGCAGCACCGCGCCGACGAAGTTCTTGTGCTGCCCGACCCAGCGAAATAAGGGATGACTCAGCGGCTGTTGGTTGGGCCAGGGGCGGTAGGTTTCGTAGACCACGGGCCGCTCGGCAAACAATGCGCCCAGTAAGATTGGCAACGTGCGGGTATACACCACATCGGCCTGCCGCGCTGCCGGGTGACGCGGCCCCACGAGCCCTTGCGCCAGCTTTTCAATGCCGCGAATGTTGGGGTAGACGCTGCGCACGGTCGCCATCTGAAACGTCGGCGCGACTTCGTAATACGCCGCTACGTCGTCCCGCGTCGCAGGCGCACGGTCCCAGCGAGCAGGCGTCACCAGCGTCACGTACGCCCCCGCTTCGCCCATCGCGGCCGCCATCGCCAGCATCTGGCGCGTATCGGTGGCGGTGCGCGGCAGCACCTGATCGGTGACGTAGGCGATGTGCATGGCGTACGATATTGTCTGCGTAGAGGTCGTTCCTACGTCCCAAGGGTTTTTTGATCCCCGCTCCTTCTTTATTCCTCCCTCTGAAACACCCCGGGCTGAATCTTTGGGAATCCTCTCAAACAACCAGGGCACTAATTTTGAACAACACCGGAGTTTAGGAACATCAATTCCGAAGCACCGGTTCATCGCCCTTCCTCAATCCATGTATAGCTGGAAGACGCTGATGTCCAAATGGACGCCGCTTGTGCTCTTGTTGATCACCCTCCTTGGAGGCGTGTTCACAGGATTTTCCGGCCCTACGATTGACGCCAACGACGAACATCGGACGGCAGAGCTACGTGCCGAGCACGTAACCCATCCGCTGTCCTCCCCATCAGATATGCCCCTTGCCCACCGGCTGGTGGCATACAGTATGGCCGAGGCGGACGTTGTTGAGACCAAGGGCGGCATGCCCGAACTGGAGGAAGCACAAGGTTCAGGCACCACAAAGAGGCGGAGCCTATCTGTATCCATTCCCCCTCTTGCCGACACCGCTTCCGTTCCCCGTCATCTCCTCTACGGTGTCTTCTTGACCTGAGGGTGCCCCTTTCCTGTAACGCCAGCCGCTTTACAGTGAGGTTGCGTCGCTTCACCGTTATCTCCTGAGGAGGAGTGGGATTTTTCTCTCTTTTCTCGCCCTGTGTTGAGGGTGTCGGTGAATCGGTTCTCGCCATCTTGAAAAACACGTGCAGCAACACAACTGCCCGTTGAGGACACAACCGTTGCCGGGATTTATCCAGGACTGCATCGGTCCCTGCTACCTGGCTGACGCTCATCTGCGTGCTGGCTCTTCTCTTTTTCGGCGCACCGAATGCGCCCCATCTCTGCACCCTTTTTCCTTCTTAGAGCCATGAAACCAACCATCACTCAGCAAGAACATTCCCTCCCCTCCTCCGACGCAAACACATCGCCATGGGCCTTCTACTTCCTGATGGGCACCCTGGTCTTGGGCCTGCTCTGCCTGCTGGTCTTGGGCTTCTTGTGGTAATAGCCATGAGTCCCTTGACCCATCGCAGCCACGCTACCAATTACCTTCGACGATGAAACAGGAAGAGCGCGCTATTCTACGGCTTGCGTTGTTTATCGCAGGCCTTGTTGTACTAACCGTTGTCTTCATGGTGCTCTAGCGCAGCCCACGACCACAAAGCCTGAACCGCCTCTTAGAAACGGTGTGGTATGTAGATTGGCAGGCGAGCCCGAGGGATTTTTGGATCTGCAACGAACGACTTTGGAGGCTCATAACAGCGCTATGGGCCTCCAAAGCGGGCGATGTCAGGGCCAAAAGGAACCGGGCATAGCCCCAAATTATCGTACCAGACCGTTTCTTAAAAGGAACTGCTCAACAGGCCGGGATCGGTGAATTCCACCAGCGGGAGCAGCCGCGAATCGGCGAGCGCCGCTGTCCGGTGCCCTTTGATGGCTTGGTAGTCCGGGTCTGCCGCCAGTGCCATAAACGCCTGGCGCGACCGATGGCGAACCAGCAACACCAGATCCCAGCTTTTATCCGGCGGGCCAATGAGAAAGGGGCCGCCGTCGCCCATAAACGCAAGGGCACTGCCATACTTCTGCAGGATTGGGTGGGTGTGATTCATGTACTGCCGATACGCCAGCCACCCTGAAATCGGAGCGCCCGGTTTGAGGTTGGGGTAATCCGAATAGTCGGCTTCTTCGCGGAACCGCAGCAGGTTCAACATGACAATCTCGCCGGGAAGATCACGCATAAAAAAGGCTTTGCCCGATTCCTGCGTGGCTTCGATGTACGATGTAGACATTGGAGTAGGAGTCAGTGGAAGAGCAGCCACAAAATACAACAGCCCTCGGAGCCATGTGCTCTGAGGGCTGTTTTTTGCTGAATTCAGGCTGAGGCGGGCAATGTATTAGCGCGCCGCCAACATCCGATCGCGCTTGCGATTCAGGCTGTTCATCAGCGAATCAAAGCCTTTTTTGCGCATCACGGTCTGGAACGAGCGCTGGTAGCCTTCCACCGTACTCACATCGTCAATCGAAAAGTCGTCCACGTCCCACGTACCGTCGGTGGCGCGGCTCATGTCGTAGGTGACCTTGGTCGGCGTGTCTTTGTAGGTTGTGGTCGTCAGCACCTGCGCCTCGTCACCGTTGACGATGATTTCGTCGTAGGCGATGGTGGCCTTGTAGATGTCGAGGTCGGCGAGTGACTGGGCGCGGACGATGTCGCTAAAGACGGTGACAAATTCGGTGCGCTGGGCGTCGGTGAGGTCGGCCCAGAAGGGACCGAGCGCCGCCTCGCTCATCGAGCGAAAGTCGATGTCGTCGTTGATGAGCGCCTTGAGTTGGTCGCGCTGGGCGTCGGTGAAGGTGGTTTTGTTGCCGAGGACATTCTTGATGTCCCGGTCGCGCTGCTCCAGCATCTGCTGGATTTCTTGCTGGGTGGACGTCTGGGCCTGCACGGGCAGCGCCAACCCAATCATCAGCAGCAAGGCAAGGAAAGCGGTGAGGTGTTTAGCGGTGTTCAACATGGCAGACATCTATCGTGAAAACGGGTGATCAAAAGGGCGGAATGCGTACGCGTTGGCGTGTTTTTGTTTCGAGGTAAAATTAATCAACAAGCGTGCCGGATTGTGCCTGCGTCGTCAACGTGCCCGTCGCCCGCAGGAGCCGCAGAATGGCGCGGTTGTAATTGTAGACGGTTTCGTAGTACCGCGCCTCTTCTTCCAACTGCGCCCGCACGGCATCGACAAGGTTTTCGGTGTCGCCGAGGTCGAGGTCGAAGTTGATCTGCTCCAGCCGCAGCCACTCGCGGCTGATGCGCAGCGCTTCGGTCTGGGCGTTGAGCGCGGCCTGCGCGATGACGAGATTGCGGTACGCTTCCTCGACCTCAAACAGGATCAACTGCTGCGCACCTTCCTGCTGGAAGCGTACCTCGTCGCGCTGGGCACGGGCCTGCTCTACTTTCGCACGGGTTTGCAGCACGTTGAGTTGCATCCGCATCCCCGCGCCCACCTGAAAGCCCCGGCTCAAAAACGACTCGCCGATGTACGGGTTGCGCTGGCGGTAACGGCCCTCAGCATACGCAAAATTACCGCGCAGCCCCACGAATAGCTTAGGGTAATAATCAGACCGCGCCACGTCCACGAGTGCATCGCGAGCGGCAACCCCGGCGGCGGCCTGCTGCAACTCCGGACGCCGAAGTAGCCCCTGCGCGAGGTAAGTATCCAGCGAGTCGAGCACAAACGGCAAGGGCTCCAGCGTGGCTTCTTCTGGCACAAGCACGGTGCCGTCGGGCAGGAAAAGCTGACGGCGCAGCGCCGTGCGGGCGGTCAGGCTCCGTTGCTCAATCTCGACGACACGGCGCAGGTATTCCTGCTCGGTGAGTTGCACCTGAAACAGGTCGGCGTCGTCCACATCGTCGGCCCCCTCTTGAAGCAGCCGGTCGATCTCGCGCTTGGCACGTTCCACGATGTCGCCCGTCTGTTGCGCCAGCCGCAGCAGCGCGTCGGTGAGCAGCACGTTGTAGTACAACTCGGCGGCGCGGAGGCCCACCTCCAGTTCCTTGTTTGCTACGTCGGCGCGTTCCAAGTCCACACCATGCTGAGCAGCTTCGATGCTTTTGCTGAGTTCGCCCCACGTCCAGATGGGCTGCAGGGCCTCAAACTCGACACGGTTAAACGGACGCAGGTCTTCCCAGTCGTTGCGCACGTCGGGATTCAGGTATAGCGCATCCGTCGGGAACGTATTGTCAGCGGGGATGTCGAGGCCGGGCGCAACCGCATGCGCCGAGGTAGCGCTGAACTCGGTAAGGAAGCGGCTGGCGTGGGCGAGGCGGCTGCGGGCCTGCGCAAACGCGAGTCCGGCGCGGCGCTCCTCCACGTCGGGGCTGATTTCGAGCGCCCGTGTGATGGTGGCTTCGAGGCTGAGAGAAACGGTGTCACGCACCTGCGCCTGCGCGGCGGCGGGCAACAGGAGCACGGCAAAAACAAGCAGTCGGGACATGAACGGCGGCAGATAAACTCGGTGCGCCACGGGAGCCGCAGCGCTTCGCCGCTTAGTAACGCCTGTCGGGCGGTTGGTGTCCGTGAAGGCCCGGTGGAAATGCACTACGGCGTCACCAACTGAAACCGATTCGAGTAGCGTTCTTCCACCAGCGTGTTAAACGCCGCGTCTGCATACAGGTTAACCGCCAGCCGGTAGGAGGCCTCGGATTCGAGTGACTGGGTGGATACATGGGCAAGGCGAATCTCAAAAACGTGGGAGGCATCGGCGGCTATCAGCGAGGGCGAATAACACCGCTCGAAGCCGTGCACCATCCAGGTGTTGACGACGGTATCGCCCTGCACTTCCTCCAAGAAGACCTGTCCCGTGCAAATCACAAACACATCGGCGTCGGTGCGGTTGTCCACGGTAAGCCGGATGGTGGTCTCCGGATTGATTGGATAGGTGGTGGCATCGGTTTGGAGTTGCAGGGTGTCATCGTCGGAAACGCCCACAATTTCGCACCCGCCTGTGAGCAGGTACGCTGAGAGAAGCAAGATCCAAATGACATGCTGTTTCATTGCGGCCTCGTGGAAAAAGGGCGATTGTTGAAAGGTACCGTGCAAATGACGAGAGGGAAAGCCCCAATGGCAGCCCTGTGTCTTCCTTGTGAGCGCCTCTGCATAAACCGGAGGTTCATCCTGTAAATGACATTCCACAACGGTGATTTGTATGGAATCATCACCTTCCCCATTTTATGGTCATCACGAAGCTCCGAAGGAGCTGTGGTTGACCTCACCCCGACAGGAAAGAACACCAGAACGGGGTGAGATCGCCACGTCGCCTCTGGCTCCTCGCGATGACGAGTGAAAGCGAGGAAAAGTTAATGCGCTTGGCGGGTCTGCACCGCTTCGACAAACGCCTCTGGGTCATGGGGAGAGATGACGATGGTTTTTTCGCCGAAACGGAGCACCACGGTACGGGCGGCGTCGGTGAGGTAGGCGCGGTACGGGCCGAGCAGGCTGTTGCGGAAGCGCCCGATGAACCCAAACAGCCCGCCATTGCCAAACGTGCGGATCGAACCGGCGGTGGCACCGGGGTAGACCTCGGCGTCGGTGAGGCCAGTGAGATCAATCGTCGTGTCCCAGCCGAGCCGGTGGATGTGCAAGACACCGTCGCGGATCGTGTAGCCACGCACTACAAACGCCGCCGCGCCTACGATGATGGCGATGGGAATGCCCACTTTCATCGTTGTCCATGCTGCGGAGCCGTCGGGTGTGGGTTGCAAGCCCACAACGATCAGGGCGGCAAGGAGAACAAGGAAGAAGCCGGTCACCAGCTTAAGCCGCAGGTCCCACGGGGCAGAAAACGTCGGCATCGCAAACAAGGGTGCGTGAGGGTGAGAGAAAGTTACGTGGATGTACGTGCTAGGATTCAGGCAAGCGCTTTGAGCGCCGGAGCCAACACATCCGGCAGCCGCCACGGCGCTTTGGGGATGGCATCCCACGAAAAAAGCGGCACCAGATCCACAGGGGAGCACGGAACGGGCTTCGGCAATAACCCCAGCGAATAGCCAAGATACCCCACAAACTGCTGCGCCGTCACCCCCGCCTCGCGCAACGAGCGGATGGTGAGGCCCGCGTCGCGCTTCGAGAGCTTTTCGCCGTCCACGTTCACCACCAGCGGCACATGCGCATACGCCGGACGCATGCCGCCCAGCGCGTCGATCAGTTGGATCTGCCGCGCTGTAGAATCGAGCAAATCCTGCCCCCGCACCACTTCTGTCACACCCATCGCGAGATCATCCACGACTACCGCCAACTGGTAGGCATACACGCCATCGCGGCGCTTGAGCACGAAGTCGCCCACGGCTTCGCTCACGTTTTCCGTGATGGTGCCACACACCGCGTCGTCGAACGCCACTGGCGCGTCATCTACGCGAAAACGCAACGCTGCATCAGGTTTTTTTTCGCCTTGAAACGCTGCGAACCAGTCGCCTGGCAGGTAGGTAGGGCGCAGCGAAGCGGGATAGGGTGGCAAACCACTATACCCATGTGGGGCCGAGGCCAGTGTCTGCAAGTCCTTGCGCGAGACGCGGCACGGAAACAACCGTCCCCGCCCGTGCAGATGGGCCAGCGCTGCCTCGTAATGGCTACTTCGCTCGGATTGTTGATACGGCGCATGCGGGCCGCCAACGTCGGGGCCTTGGTCCCAGTCTAGCCCCATCCACCGCAGGTCGTCGAGGATGGCCTCTGCCATGCCCGGCACCGTTCGAGGACCGTCGAGGTCTTCCACGCGCATAACAAACACGCCGCCTTGTGCCCGCACCGACAGCCACGCCGCGAGCGCGGTGCGTGCACTACCTACATGTAGCAACCCCGTAGGCGAAGGCGCATAACGACCGCAGGGAACGGCAAACTCAGACACAGGCGCAGATGTGAAATTTGGCAAGGATGCGGGTCAAACGTCGCAATTCGTCCTTTGTTGGTTGGCAATACCGCCCGCCGCTTCCGTACCTTGTTCCTCCCCCGCCTTTCCTGTTATCCCTACCGTCCATGCCCAAATCGACTGGCGTCCAAACCCTCGGTTCGGCCCTCGAAGCCCTCATCGACAGCATGAAGATCCGCTCGAAGATCGACGCGGTGCGGATTGTGGAGGCGTGGGCGGCGCTGGCAGGACCGCAGATCAACGGGGTGACCGACTCGGCGCGGGTGAAGGGGCGCACGCTGCATGTGCAGATCCGCTCGTCGGCGTGGCGGCACGAACTCCACCGCCGCCGCTCACAATGGCGCGACCATCTCAACCTGCAACTCGGCGAAGCGCTCGTCGAGGAGATTGTGTTTCGGTAGGCGAGGCTGACGGCCCTTTCCGTTGAAACGAGATGGACAACAAGAACCAAGAACAAGCGGCGCTGGACTACCTCCGGGATCTTGGTTTTCTCATCCGTGAGGCAGCCGTCGAAGCGCGTGCGCAGCGCGAGCTACTGCACGCTGAAGGAAAGCCTGATGCATTCGAGACAGGCCGAGCGATGGCCTACTATGAAGTCGCCTCGCTTTTGGCACAGCAGGCACAGGTGTTTGGGCTAGATCCGTCAATGCTGGCTTTTAACGGATTCGACCCGGATCGAGACCTTCTCTAGGTACCAAATTGCCAGAAAAAGCGGTGTATTCAAAAAGTGTCATCCTGAACTCGTTTCAGGATCTCATCAAAATTTGCTCCTTTGAGATTCCGACACGAGCGAAGCGACTGATGAAGTAAACAAGTTCGGAATGACATCCCAGATCGTTTCGGATAGGCCCTTACGCCGCCCCTTTCCCTTCGGCGCGCTCCAGCACTTTCTTCAGGCGCGGCTTGCGGAGCGGCACGGGTTCGGGCTTCTTCTTGGCTTTCATGCGCAGGTTCAGCATCTCCACAAACACCGAGAACGCCATCGCGAAGTAGATGTAGCCCTTCGGAATGTGCTGCTCGAAGCCCTCGGCCACCAGCACCACGCCGATGAGCAACAGGAAGCTGAGCGCCAGCATTTTCACCGTCGGATGGTC